>NZ_JBHSBP010000077.1:0-155869 GCF_042650725.1 Micromonospora sp. GCM10011541 | reverse complement strand
CGTGATCGTCCCAGTCACCACGGTCCTCACCCTCGTGACCCTTCTCGTCACGGGCCTCCTCCTTGGCGTCATGGCCTTCGCCGCTCTTGCCGGCGTCGGCGGCGTTCTGGGGCGCCGCCGCGTGGTTCTCCGCGACGCGCTGGGGGTCGTCGGACTTGTCGTCTCGAGCGGCGAGACCACCCAGCGCCGCCAGACCGACGACGCCGGTGAGCCCGGCCACGCCGGTGGCGACCCAGAGCGCCCGCCGCCTGTTCGTCGGCGGGGGCATCGGCGCCCCGCCGTCGGTAGTCGTTACGTCGTTGGACATCAGAGCCTTCCGCCCTTTCGTGCTACAAAGGGGCCGACCCGCCTGAGGTGGGGCGACCAGCTACAAATCGGTTGCAGCCTCTGATGCACACCGTATGAGAAGGTTCCTCACGACGAGGACGTATCTGAAAAAACCCCGCATTCCGCTCACATCCGGGGCGGTCGGCATGGCCGGGGCGCACCGGCAGGAAACGCTCCGAGCAGCGGAAACGGCGACGGGCCCGCCACCGGTGTCGTAACGACGAGATACGTCGCAGACGCCGGCGGCGGGGCCCGCCGTGGGTCGTACCCGGATCAGCCCGGCAGGCGCGGACCCGCCTCGCGCTGCTCGGCCAGCCAGGTCTCCACCTCGTCCGAGCGGCGCGGCAGGCCGGCGGACAGGTTCACCGCGCCGGTCGCCGTGACCAGGATGTCGTCCTCGATCCGGACGCCGATGCCGCGCAGCTCCTCGGGGACCAGCTCGTCCTCGGGCTGGAAGTAGAGCCCCGGCTCCACGGTCAGCACGTAGCCCTCGCCGAGCGCGCCGTCGCGGTACTTCTCCTTGCGGGCGTTGGCGCAGTCGTGCACGTCGATGCCGAGCATGTGGCTGGTGCCGTGCAGGGTCCACCGGCGGTAGACGGTCGAGGCCGGGTCCATCGCCTCGTCCACGCTCACCGGCAGCAGCCCGAGATCCTTGAGCGCCTCGGCGAGCACCCGCATCGCGGTCAGGTGCACCTCCCGGAACGCGACACCCGGCTTGATGATGTCGATCCCGGCCTGCTGCGCGGCGTAGACCGCGTCGTACACCTGGCGCTGCAACGGGGTGAACCGGCCGTCGACCGGCAGCACCCGGGTGACGTCGGCGGTGTAGAGGCTGCGGTTCTCCACGCCCATGTCCATCAGCAACAGCTCGCCCGGGCGGGTGGCGCCGTGGTTGTGCACCCAGTGCAGGATCGTGGCGTGCTCGCCGGCGCCGACGATCGAGCCGTAGCCGACGTCGTTGCCGTCGTGCCGGGCGCGCAGCGCGAAGATCCCCTCCAGCAGCCGCTCGGAGACCCCACGGTCGGCCGGCAGCGCCCGGGCGACGTCCTCGAAGCCCCGGACGGTGGCGTCGCACGCCTCCTGGAGCTGGGCGATCTCCCACTCGTCCTTGACCAGCTTCAGCTCGGAGATGGCGATGGCCAGCTCCCGGTCGCGGGCCGGCTGGCCCTCGGCGCGGGCGCCGTCGAACGGCCGCACGGCCGCGTCCACCCGGGCGTCGAAACCGCGCAACACCCGGGTACGCCCCGGCGCGCAGTCGGCCAGGGCCGTGTCCAGCTCGGTCAGGTCGGCGGTCGGCAGCCCCAGCTCGGTCGACTTCTCGCCGAGGGTGTGCCGCCGGCCCACCCACAGCTCGCCGTGCCGGCTGCGGAAGAACTCGTCGGTCTTCCGGGACGACCGGGGCCGCATGTACAGCGTGGCGTCGTGCCCGGAGCCGTTCGGCCGGAGCACCAGCACGCTGTCCGGGTCGTGGTCGCCGGTCAGGTACGCGAAGTCGCTGCCCGGCCGGAACGGGTGGTCGGTGTCGTTGGCGCGTACCTTCTCCCCGCCGGTGGGGATGACCAGGGTCTCGCCGGGGAAGGCCGTGGAGAGCGCGGCCCGCCGCTTGGCGTAGTTGGGCACCTCCGGCCGCGGGCCCACCGGCAGCTCGGTGTCCCGCCAGCCCTGCCGCATGAACGCCAGGAACGCCTCCGGGAAGTCCGGGTCGTGTGACTCGGTGCCGTCCGCCGGCTTGCCCTGCTGCGCCCGCTCCTCGGCCATGATCCGCCTCCTTGCGCCTCGTCGCTGGTCCAGACCGTACCGCGCGAACCGTGACGGGAAGAGCCTGCGGTGCCGCGACGTCCGCTCCGGCCGCGTGGACAGGGGCAGAGCCAGCGGTGCCGCAACGTCCGAATGGACTGCGTGGGAAGATGACCACCATGTGCGGACTCCTGGCCTTCTTCAGCGCGCGCGGCGACGCCGCCGCCCACCGCGACAACATCGCCGGAGCACTGGAGTGCCTGCACCACCGCGGCCCGGACGAGACCGGGGTCGAGGTGGTCGGCGACGCCTCCGGCCAGTACGCGGACGGGGTGTTCGCGCACAAGCGTCTGGCGATCATCGACGTGGCGCTCAGCCACGAGCCGCTGCCCTACGCGGGCGGCCGCTACCTGCTCACCTTCAACGGTGAGATCTACAACTACATCGAGTTGCGGGACGAGCTGATCCGGGACTTCGGCGCCCAGTTCGCCACGAACGGTGACGGCGAGGTGATCGTCGCCGGATACCACTACTGGGGCGAGCAGGTGCTCACCCGGCTGCGGGGGATGTTCGCCTTCGTCATCTGGGACCGGCAGGAACGGCGGGCGTTCGGCGCCCGGGACTACTTCGGCATCAAGCCGCTGCACTACCTGGAGACCGCCGACGGCCTCTACCTCGCCTCCGAGAAGAAGGCGCTGCTGCCGTTCGCGCAGTCCGCGTACGCCGGCGACGCCGGGATCGACGCGGCCAACCTGAGCCACTACCTGACCCTGCAGTACGTCCCCGAGCCGGGCACCCTGCACAAGGGGATCAACCGGATCGGGTCGGGGGAGTACCTCACCTGGACACCGGGCGGCCGGATCGAGGTGCGCCGGTGGTACCGGCCGGTGTTCCGGCCGGCCCCGGTCTCCGACGAGCAGAAGCTCTACCACGAGATCCGGGAGACGCTGCGGGAGAGCGTCCGGATGCACATGCGCTCGGACGTGCCGGTCGGCTCGTTCCTGTCCAGCGGCATCGACTCCACCGCGGTGGTCGCGCTGGCCCGCGAGTTCAACCCGAACATCCTCACCTTCACCGTCGGCTACGACGTCCCGGGCTACTCGGAGATCGACGTCGCCCAGGACTCGGCCCGGCACCTCGACGTGACCACCATCCCGACCAAGATCGGGCCGCAGGACATGATCGACGCGCTGCCGAAGATCGTCTGGCACCTGGACGACCCGGTGGCCGACCCGGCGCTGGTCCCGCTCTACTTCGTGGCGAAGAAGGCCGCCGAGCACGTCACGGTGGTCCTCTCCGGCGAGGGCGCGGACGAGTTCTTCGGCGGTTACACGATCTACCGGGAGCCGCTCTCCCTCAACGCGGTCAACGGCCTGCCCGACGGCGTGCAGAAGGGGCTGCGGGCGGTCTCCAAGGCCATCCCGCAGGGGGTCAAGGGCAAGAGCTTCCTGGAGCGCGGCACCACCCCGATCGAGCAGCGCTACTACGGCAACGCCCGGATGTTCACCGAGGAGGAGAAGCAGCACCTGCTGCGCCGCTACGACCCCTCGGTCCGCTACACCGACGTCACCGCGCCGATCTACGCCGAGTGCACCGAGCTGGACGATGTCACCAAGATGCAGTACGTCGACCTCTACACCTGGCTGCGCGGCGACATCCTGGTCAAGGCCGACCGGATCTCGATGGCGCACTCGCTGGAGGTGCGGGTGCCCTTCCTCGACCGCGAGGTGTTCAACGTCGCGGCCGGCATCCCGGTGGACCTGAAGCTGCCGCCCCGCTCCGACGCCACCAAGTACGCCATGCGCCAGGCGCTGCAGGGCGTGGTGCCGCCGGCCATCGTCAACCGGAAGAAGCTGGGCTTCCCGACCCCGACCCGGGTCTGGCTGCGCGGCGAGATGTACGAGTGGGCCCGGCACGTGCTGGCCACCTCGGGTGCCGGCGACCTGATCGACCTGCCGTACGCGATGCGGCTGCTGGACGAGCACAAGCGGGAGGAGGCCGACCACTCCCGCAAGGTGTGGACTGTGCTGATCTTCTGCATCTGGCACGCCATCTTCGTCGCCAAGACCCTCGACCCGGGCATCCAGCGCAACCAGTCCGCCCTGCTCACCAAGCCGGTGGTCGGCAGCATGGTCCGCTGATCGTCGGGCCGCGTCCGGCCCGCCCGCTGTTGGTCGAGAGGTTTGCGCCTGGCGGAGGCGGCTCCGGCGGGGCGCGAACCTCTTGATCGGTCAGCGGGACCTCGCCGGCCGGAGTCAACCGGTGCTCAGAGCAGCTTCTCCAGCGTGATCGGCAGCTCGTACTGGCGCCGCCCGGTGGCGTGGTAGACGGCGTTGGCGATGGCGGCCGCCGCACCCACCACGCCGATCTCGCCGACGCCCTTCATCCCCAGCGGGTTGACCACCTCGTCGTGCACCTCGACGGTGTCGACCACCACGTCCGGGGCGTCCGCGTTGACCGGGACCAGGTAGTCGCCGAGGCTGGCGTTGGCCCAGCGACCCAGGCGCGGGTCCATCCGGGTGGCCTCCAGCAGCGCCTGGCCCAGGCCCCAGAGCATGCCGCCCATGAGCTGGCTGTGCGCGGTCTTGCGGTTGAGTACCCGGCCCGGCGCGAACACGCCGACCATCCGGCGTACCCGGACCACGCCGAGGTCGGCGTCCACCGCGACCTCGGCCATCTGCGCGCCGAAGGTGTGCACGCCGTACCCGGCGTCCTGCGGCGGCGGGTTCCAGGTGCCGAGCACCTCCACGTCGGGGGCGAAGGTGCGGTGCATCAGGTCGGCGTAGGTCTCGCCGACGTCGGGGCGGTCGCGCAGCACCATCTTGCCGTCGCGGACCTCCACGTTCGCCGGGTCGGCGTCGCGCAGCGGCGAGTGGTCGTCGGCCACCGCGCGCCGGATCAGCTCGTCGCGCAGCTGGGTCGCCGCCAGGTGTACGGCCGAGCCGACCGCGCTGGTGCCGGCCGAGCCCACCGCGGCGGTGACGTTCGGCAGGTCGCTGCTGCCGCCGACGAAGCGCACCCGTTCCACCGGGATGCCGAGCGCGTCCGCGGCGACCTGGGTCATCGCGGTGAACACGCCCGTGCCGAACTCGGAGACGCCGGCCTCGACCACCGCGGTGCCGTCGTTGTAGAGCCGGGCCCGGGCCCGCTGCGGGTTCACCGGCTGGGTCACCGGGTAGAGCGCGCTGGCCATGCCGGTGCCGATCAACCACTGCCCGTCCTGCCGGGACCGGGGCCGCGGGTCGCGGTCGTGCCAGCCGAACAGCTCGGCCGCCCGCTGGTAGCACTCCGTCAGCCCGCTGCTGGACCACGGCTTGCCGCTCTCCGGGTCGGTCGCCGAGTAGTTGCGCAGCCGCAGCTCCAGCGGGTCGATCCCGATCCGCTCGGCCAGTTCGTCCATCGCGCACTCCAGCGCGAACATTCCGGTCGCTTCCCCGGGGGCCCGGGTGAAGGTCGGGGTGATGGTGTTGCCCCGGACCAGGTGGTAGACGCCCTCGTAGTTGGGGCTGGTGTACGCCACCGACGGGCTCTGCAACGACGGTTCCGCCCAGTCGTCAAAGGGCGAGGTGAGGGAGAGCTTGTGGTGGCGCAGGGCGGTGATCCGGCCGTCGGCGCGGGCGCCGAGGGTGATTTGCTGCTCCTGCTCCTCGCGGTGCCCGCAGGAGGTGAACATCTGCTCCCGGCTGAGCACCAGCCGCACCGGCCGGCCCACGTGCCGGGCGGCGAGCGCGGCCAGTGCCGGGTGGTGCCAGACCATCGCCTTGGATCCGAAGCTGCCGCCCACGGCGTGGCTGACCACCCGGATCGAGATGGGTGGCAGGCCGAGCAGCTCGGCGAGGGTGAACTGGACGGCGTTCGGTCCCTGGGTGGAGTCGTAGACGGTCAGCCGGTCGACGTCCTCCCAGACGGCGGTGCTGGCCGACGGCTCGATCGGGTTGTGGTGGTTGGGCGCGAACCGGTAGGTGGCGTCCACGCACACCTCCGCCTCGGCCAGCGCCTTCGCCACGTCGCCCCGGGACGCGTGCCCGGGCAGCAGGCCGCCGAAGATCCGCTCCGGCACGTACGCCCGGTCGCGGGCCTGGTCGAGCAGGCTGGTGGCGGGCGTGGTCTCGTACTCGATCCGGATCAGGGTGCCGGCGTGGTCGGCGCGTTCGATGGTGTCGGCGACCACGACGGCGACCGGCTGGCCGCCGTAGTGGATGGTGTCGTCCTGCATCGGAAAGAAGGTCTGTCCCGGCGCGGCCAGCCCGGCCAGCGAGGGGAGCAGCCGCGGCACGGTCGCGACCCGGCCCAGGTTGCGGTGGGTGAGCACGGCCAGCACGCCCTCGGCCCGCTCGGCCTCGCTGGTGTCGATCGCGGTGATCCGGCCGCTGGCGATCTTCGCGTTCACGATCACCGCGTGCGCCAGGTTGGTCACCGGCACCTCGGCCGAGTAGCGCGACTCGCCGCGTACCTTGAAGCGGCCGTCCACCCGGTTGAGGGTGCCGCCGATCGCCGGGCTCATGCCATCCCCTCCCGCTGTGCCATCTCCGCCAGGGCGCGGACCATGGTCCGCCGGGTCAGCTCGATCTTGAAGGCGTTCATCCCGTGCGGCACCGCCGATGCCAGCTCCGCCTCTGCGGCGCGGGTGAACGAGTCGGTGTCGGCCGGCGCGCCGTCGAGCACCCGCTCGGCCGCCCGGGCCCGCCACGGTTTGGTGGCCACCCCGCCCAGGGCCAGCCGGATCTCGGTGATCCGGCCGCCGGCGATCGACATGGCCACCGCGACGGCGGCGAGCGCGAACTCGTACGACTCGCGGTCCCGGATCTTGACGTACCGGGAGGTGGCCGCGACCGGGAGCGGCGGCAGGTCGATGCCGGTCACGAGTTCGCCGTGGGTCAGCGGATGCTCCTGTTCCGGGGTCTGCCCCGGGAGCAGGAAGAAGTCGTCGATCGGGATGCTCCGCCGCCCGGCCGGTCCCTCGGTCTGCACCACCGCGTCGAGCGCGACCAGGGCCACCGCGACGTCGGAGGGGTGGGTGGCGATGCAGCAGTCGCTGGTGCCGAGCACCGCATGCCCGCGGTTGACCCCGTCCAGCGCGCTGCACCCGGTGCCCGGGGCCCGCTTGTTGCAGCCGGCCGCCACGTCCCGGAAGTAGCTGCACCGCACCCGCTGCATCAGGTTGCCGGCGACGGTGGCCATGTTGCGCAGCTGCGGGGAGGCGCCGAGCAGCAGCGCCTCGGCGACCATCGGGTAGCGCCGGACCACCGTCGGCTCCTCCGCCACGTCGCTCATCCGGGCCAGCCCGCCGAGCCGCAGCCCGCCGTCGGGCAGTTCCTCGACGCGGGTCAGCGGCAGGTCGTTGATGTCGACCAGGCGGCGCGGCTGCTCGACGTAGATCCGCATCAGGTCGACCTGGGTGGTGCCGCCGGCCAGGAAGGCGCTCTCCGGGTCGGCGGCGACCGTGCCGATGGCGGTGCCGACGTCGGCGACCCGGGAGTAGCTAACGGGCCGCATCGCCGCTGCCCTGCTCGTCCCGCACCCGGCGGATCGCCGCGCGGATGTGCGGGTACGCGGCGCAGCGGCAGATGTTGCCGCTCATCCACTCCCGGATCTCCGCGTCGTCGCCGGCGTGTCCCTCGGCCAGCAGCGCCACCGCGGACATGAGCTGCCCCGGCGTGCAGTAGCCGCACTGGAACGCGTCCGCGTCGAGGAACGCCTGCTGCATCGGGTGCAGCGTGTCCCCATCGGCCAGCCCCTCGATGGTGGCCACCTCACGGTTCTCGCAGCTGATCGCCAGCGTCAGGCAGGCCAGCACCCGCCGCCGGTCCACCCAGACCGTGCAGGCCCCGCAGGCGCCCTGGTTGCAGCCCTTCTTCGTGCCCGTCAGCTCGAGCCGGTCCCGGAGGGCGTCGAGCAGGCTGACCCGCGGCTCGACGGACATCGTCCGGGTCGCCCCGTTCACCCGCAGGCGGACCGAGACCTCGCCCGGACCCCGGACCACCGCGCTGTCCGGGGCCGGAGCGGTCCGGATCGCCTGGTACGACTTCACCAACTCGCACCCCCTCGTGTCCGAAGCGACCATATATTTCGAAATGCTCTGGAAAGGGCAGATCGTCGGACTTGGTGCCGCTGGCGTACCGGCCGCGGCGTGCCGGGGTGGCCCAGACGGCCGCCCCGGTTCCCCGCGCGGGCCGTCAGCCGGCGGCGCGCCGACCGGACGGAGAGGCGGGACTTGTGCCGGACGTGTTCGACGAACTGCACCGACGTTGGCGGGGTGGCGAGCCGGTCGCGCTGGCCACCGTCGTGGCCACCCGGCGGTCCGCACCGCAACCGCCCGGCGCCGCGATGCTGGTCGCGGCCGACGGCACGGTCACCGGCAGTGTCTCCGGCGGCTGCGTCGAGGCCGACCTGTACGAGCGGGCCCGCTCCGTCCTCGACACCGGAACCCCGGAGCTCGCTCGCTACGCGGTCAGCGACGACGACGCGTACGCGGTCGGCCTCACCTGCGGCGGGGAGCTCGACGTGTTCCTGGAGCGGGTCGACCCGGCGGGCTTCCCGGAACTGGGGGCGGTCGCCGCCGCGCGGCGCGCCGGCAGGCCGGTAGCCGTGGTCACCTGCGTCGCGGCCGACGCGGGCGATCCACCGGCGCTGGCGGCGCCGGCCGACCCGGCGGGCCGGCTCGGCCGGCGGCTGGTGCTGACCGAGGACGGGACGAGCGGCACGCTGGGCGGGGAGCGGTTGGACGCCGCGGCCTCCGCCGACGCACTCGGGTTGCTCGCCGCCGGCCGCGGCGCGGTGCTCCGCTACGGCTACGACGGGCAGCGGCGCGGCACTGGCCTCAGCCTCTTCGTGGCGACGTACGCCGCGCCGCCCCGGATGATCGTCTTCGGGGCCATCGACTTCGCCGCAGCGGTCGCCCGGATCGGCGCGTTCCTCGGTTACCGGGTGACCGTCTGCGACGCGCGACCGGTCTTCGCCACCGCCCCGCGGTTTCCCGACGCGGAGGAGGTGGTGGTGGACTGGCCGCACCGGTACCTGCGGGCGGAGCTGGACGCCGGCCGCGTGGACGCGCGGACCGCGGTCTGCGTGCTCACCCACGACCCGAAGTTCGACGTGCCGGTGCTCGCCCTGGCGCTGCGGCACCCGCTGGCGTTCGTGGGGGCGATGGGCTCCCGGCGTACCCACGACGAGCGGCGCAAGCAGCTCCGGGAGGCGGGCGTCGGCGTGGCGCAACTCGACCGGCTCGCCGCGCCGATCGGGCTGGACCTCGGCGGGCGCACGCCCGAGGAGACTGCGGTGAGTGTGGCGGCGCAGATCGTCGCCGGCCGCTGGGGCGGGACGGGCAGACCGCTGGCGGAGCTGGCCGGACCCATCCACCGTCCGGAATAGACCGGCGCGCGCCTGCCGCGGACCCGACGCACCTGGTGGCTCGGCGCTCAACCCCGCGACTCGCACCCGTCCCGCTACGCCAATACCGTGTCTTCGACGGCCACCAGGCCGCGGACTGTGCCAGCCTGAGGCGACAAGATCGGTCGAGGCGCGGTGGACGGTGCGGCGGCGTCGACGACGAAAGGACCGGAATGGGATACGCGGTGGTGCTCGGTGAGGCGCTGGTCGACCTGCTCGACGCCGAGTACGACGGGCAGCCCGTCTACCGGCAGGCGATCGGCGGTGGCCCGCTCAACGTGGCCGTCGCGGTGGCCCGACTCGGCGGAGACGTCCAGTTCGTCGGGTCGCTCGGTGACGACGCGCTCGCCGCCCGGATCCGCGCGTTCCTGGGCGCGGCCGGGGTCGGGCTGGCCGGCGCGGTGACCGTACCGGCGCCGACCGCCCTCGCGGTGGCCACCTTCGCCGGCCCCGAACCGGATTTCCGCTTCTACGGCGAGCCCCGGTCGTACGCGCTGCTCACCGCCGACGACCTGGACGTGGCGCTGGTCGAAGGCGCCGACGTGCTCTACTGCGGATCGATCGTGCTGCTCGACCCGCCGGTGCGCGCCGCCGCGCGCCGGGCCTGGTCGATCGCCGGCGCGCTGCGGGTGTTCGACCCGAATGTCCGGCCCCGGCTGCTGGGCCGGCCGGGGGCCCTCGAGCGGCTGCGTGAGGTGGTGGCCGAGTTCGCCGCGAGCGCGCACCTGGTCAAGCTCAGCACCGCCGACGCCGAGCTGCTCTATCCGCGTGAGCCGGTCGAGGGGGTCGCCGCGTACCTGCGCGAGCTGGGTGCGGGCACGGTGGTGGTCACCCTCGGCGCCGCCGGCGCGCTGGTCGCCGCCGGCCCCGACGTGGTACGGATCCCGGCGCCCAAGGTCCGGGCGGTGGACGCCACCGGTGCCGGTGACTCGGTGATGGGCGCCCTCATCGCCGAGCTGCTCGTCGACGGCGAGCCCGCGGACCCGGCCGGCTGGCAGCAGCGGGTCGCGTTCGCCCTGCGGGTCGCCGGCCTGGTCTGCGAGTCCCCCGGCGGCGCCGTCGCGATGCCCACCCGCGCCGACCTGTCCCGCCGCTTCCCGTCCTGACCGACAGCGGGCCGGCGCCCGAGCGAAAGCCGCGGACCGGGATGAATCGCGGACCCCAACTGCAAGATCGCCGGGGTGGGGGTGCGGCGAGGGGGGTGGGTTAGGCGGTGCCGTTCAGTTCGGCGTAGCCGCGGTGGGCGGCGATGAGGCCGGGGCGGGCGCCGAAGGGGGAATCGGCGGCCACCCGCTCGGGCGGGGCGTTGCCGGTGTGACCGGCGCGGATCAGCCAGGCCTGCCGGACGAGTTGGGCGTGCTGGGCGCGGACGAACTCGACGTCGACCGGGTCGCCGTGCCCGGGCACCACCACCGTCGCGGGGGTGGTGAGCCGGAGCAGGTCGGCGACCGCGTCCGGCCACTGCAACGGGTACGACTCCTCGAAGGCCGGCGGCCCGCCCTGCTCGACCAGGTCACCGGCGACCAGCACGTCCGCGTCGGGCACGTGCACCACCAGGTCGGCGTCGGTGTGCCCGTGCCCCGGGTGGCGCAGCACCACGCGCCGGCCGCCGACGTCCAGCACCGTCTCGGTGTGCACGGTGTGCGTCGGGGCCAGCAACTCCGTGTCGGCCAGCTCGGCGGCGAGCTCCGGCCGCTCCTCCCGGATCTCCTCGTACGCGGCCCGGCGCAGCTCGTCGGGGCGCTCGCGCAGCGCCACGGCGGCCAGCGCATGCGCGTACACCGGGCGGGGCGGGTCGGCGGCCAGGGTGGCGTTGCCGAAGCAGTGGTCGAAGTGGTGGTGGGTGTTGACCACGATCCACGGGTGCGGGGTGACCTCCCGGGCCGCGGCGGCCAGGTCGCGCGCCTGGCCCGCCGTGGAGAGGGTGTCCACCAGCAGCGCCGCGCCGTCGCCCACCACCAGCGTCACGTTCACCTGGAGCAGCGGCTCCCGCAGCACGTGGACGCGGTCGGCGACCTCGACGAAGCGGCCGGTCATGACGCCCGCGAGGCGCGCTCGACGAAGCGCTGCCGGTCGACCAGCACCCGCTCGACCCGTCCCTCGGCGACGGTCTCCCCGCCGTCGGCGACGGTCACCTCGAACAGCAGCCGCCGACCGTCGACCGAGGTGAGGCGGGCCTGCGCGACCACCGTCCGGCCCACCGGCGTGGGGGCCCGGTGGTCCAGCTCGACCCGCAGCCCGACGGTGGTCTGCCCGGCCGGCATCCGGGTGGCGGTCGCGGCCACGGTCGCCGCCTCGGCCAGGGCCAGCACCCGGGGGGTGCCGAGCACCGGCACGTCCCCGGAGCCCACCGCCTGCGCGGTGTCGGCGTCGGTGACGGTCAGCTCGACCCGGGCGGTCAGGCCCGGCGTGAAGGAGGGCTCCGGCGGCGCGTGCATGGTCTCAGCGTAGGTGCTCGCCCGCCGCCGGGGCGACGCCGGGCGGCAACCGGTGGGTCCCGACACGCCCCGTCGACGGGGTCGGTCCCGGCGGGTCCCGCCCACGCGGCGATCGGGCCGGTCGGCGCCCGTCCCGCGCGGCGGGCGGTGGTCGGCGTCGGTGGCTGCGTCGCCCGCCGTTAACCTTGACCGCGATGGCCGTCGTGACAGATCCCCAGCCCCCCGCCCGGACCGGCCCGGCCGCGTCGCCCGACGGCGGGCGGCGCCGTGCCGTAGCCATGGCGATCTGGGCGGTGGCGTTCCTGGCCGGCTGGTTCGCCATCGGCCTGCCGACCGACCCGGCGTACGCCTTCGTCTGGATTTGGGCGGCCACCATCGCCTGGAACTCCTCCCGGCCGTGGCGCAGCCACCTCCGGTTCGCCCGGGACTGGATTCCGGTGGTGCTGCTGCTCGCCGGGTACAACCTCTCCCGCGGGTTCGCCGACAACGGCGCGACGCCGCACGCCATGGAGCTGATCGTCGCCGACCGCTTCCTGTTCGGCTGGGCCACCGGCGGTGAGGTGCCCACCGTCTGGTTGCAGCAGCACCTCTACCGGCCGGACGTGCACTGGTGGGACGTGCTGGCGAGCTGGGTCTACTTCTCCCACTTCGTGATGACCCTGGCCGCCGCCGCGGTGCTCTGGCTGCGGGACCGCGGGCGCTGGGCCGCGTACATGCGGCGCTGGGGCTTCCTCTGCGCCGCCGGGCTGGTCACCTACTTCCTCTACCCGGCCGCGCCGCCCTGGTGGGCCGCGCAGAACGGCCTGCTCACCGAGGTCGCCCGGATCTCCACCCGGGGCTGGAAGGCGTTCGGCATGCACGGCGCGGGCAATCTGCTCAACGCCGGCCAGATCGCCGCCAACCCGGTGGCCGCGATGCCCTCCCTGCACACCGCGTTCGCCCTCTTCGTGGTGCTGTTCTTCCTGGGCGCCACCCGGCGGCGCTGGTGGCCGCTGCTGCTGGCGTACCCGCTGGCGATGACGTTCACCCTGGTCTACAGCGGCGAGCACTACATGATCGACGTGCTGGTCGGCTGGGCGTACGTCGGGATCACCTTCCTCGTCGTCGGCCTGGCCGAACGCTGGTGGGCGATCCGGCGCGCGCGGAGCGGGCCCTCGTCGCCGGAGCCGGCGGCGCTCACCGACGGCCCGGCGGCCGACCGGGCGACCAGCCCCGACACCGCCCCGACCGCGGAACGGGACGTCGCCGCCGACCCCTCGCCGGTGCCCGCCGACCGCTGACGGGTCGGTGGCCGGGTCCGGCCCTCGGCCGCCCGTGACGTGCCCGGCCTTCGACCGAACGCCGGGCGCGCGGGTGCCGCTGCGACCCGACTAGGCGTGTGGATCTTCGTCGGCGCGGCGGGCGGCGTGCGCCCGGGCGGTCAGCTCCGCCGCCAGCTCCCACGCCTCGGCCAGGTCCCGGTCGTGCGCGGCCGCGCCGGCCCCGCCGGCTGTGTCCGCGTGCACGGTGGCCAGTCGCAGCCGCCGCTGCGCCGGCCCCTGCGTCACCCGGACGCTCTGGATCCGGGCGTACGGGACGATCGCCAACTGCCGGGTGAGCACCCCGGAGCGGGCGGCGAAGACCCGGTCGTCGAGGCCCGCGCCGATCGCCGACCGGCTGAGCGGGCGCAGCCAGCGGGCCCGCCGCGGCGGCGGGGTCAGCGGCAGCGCGGTGAGGCGTACGCCGGGCAGGACCTCCGCCACCACCAGCTCACCGGTGCGCAGGTCGCCGACGGGAAGCAGGCGGTCCGGGCGGTTCCGGTCGTCCGGCTCGGCGGCCGAGTAGCCGGCCACCTCCAGCCGCAGTCGCAGCCAGCCCCGCATCCGCCACAGCAGCGGCCAGGTGATCCCGACGGTCTGCACCCGGTGCAGCGGCACCGTCTGCACCCGGGTCTCCAGCAGGCCGTTGCGGACGCGCAGCGTGTCGCCGTCCCGGTCCAGCCGGAAGCCCCAGTCGTCGAGGACCCGGCGGACGGGTTGCAGCAGGACGCCCGCCATCGCGGTCAGGGTGCTGGCGACCGCGATGAACGACCAGGAACCCTGGGAGAGAAACTGCGTCACCACGAAGGCCACGCCGAACGGGAGCAGGAACGCCTGCGGGGTGAGCAGTTGGCTGACCAGCAGGTCCGCGTTGCGTACCGTGTGCAGCCGGCGTCCGGCGGGCGCCGGCGCGGCGGCCTGGCCGGCGGTGGGCGCGACGGCCTCCGGCGGGCGGCCGGCGACGGCGAGCAGACGCTTGCGCAGCGCGGCCGCCTCGGCCACCCCCAGGTACGCCAGCGGCGCCTCGGTCTTGCCCCCGCCCACCACCTCCAGGCGCAGCTCCGCGAGCCCGGTGAGCTGGGCGAGCAGCGGCCGGACCACCTCGACGGCCTGCAAGCGTTCCAGCGGGATGGCTCGGGTCCGCCGCCAGATCAGCCCCTCGTGCACCCGTAGCTCCCGGCCCACGATGTGGTAGCCGGTGTTGTACCAGCTGATCACGGCCAGCACGGTGGCGCCGAGGGCGAGCACCGCGGCCATCGCGGCGAACCAGCCGAAGCCCACCCGGGACAGCGTGGACCAGGACAGCCCGGCGATCACCACGACCAGGGACTTGGCGCCGTGCAGGGCGGGGCTCAACGGGTGCAGCCGCTGGCGGGGCTCCGCACGGGGCGGGGGAGCGACGCCGGGTGGCCCCGGCCAGCCGTGCCCGGGCCAGCCCTGCCCGGCCGTCCCCGGCGCCCCGGGCTGCGGCGCGGTCGGCCAGTGGGCCGGGGGCCGGGGGTCGGCCGGACCGTTGCTCACAGGCCCTCCGCCCGGTCCTCGCCGAGCGCGGTCAGCCGGTCGCGCAGCCGGGCGGCCTCCGCCGGCCGCAGCCCGGGCACCCGCGCGTCGCTCGCCGCCGCGGCCGTGTGCAACTGCACGGTGGCCAGGTCGAACGCCCGCTCCAGCGGCCCGGCGCTGACGTCGACGAACTGCATCCGCGAGTACGGGACGATGGAGAGCCGCCGGACCAGCAGCCCGTGCCGGACCAGCAGGTCGTGCTCCCGCTCGGCGTACCCCCAGGCGTGCACCGCGCGGACGATGGTGGCCGCCCGCCAGCCGGCCAGCAGGACGACCACGCCGAGGGCGGCGCCGAAGAGCCACTGCCCGCTGAACGCCCAGCCGAGGCCGAGGCCGATCAGCAGGACGGCCAGCAGCACGCCGAGTCGGATCAGCTCCACCCAGATCAGGTCGGGGGAGATCGGCTGCCAGCGGACGGTGTCCGGCCACGGTTCCAGCGGGCCGGCCGGGGCCGACGGCGGCCCGGCGAGGTCGTCACCGTTCACCGGGGTGATCCGCTGCGCTCACTCACCCTTCGAGCGTAGGCGATCCGGCCACCGCCGCCACCTCGCGCAGGAAGCCACGCGCGTCGAGAAACGCGCCCAGCGATTCCCGGTGTTCGGGACAGGCCAGCCAGGTCTTGCGCCGGTCGGGGTCGTGCAGGCGGGGATTGTTCCAGCGGAGCGCCCAGGCGGCGGGCGCGCGGCAACCGCGTGCCGAGCAGATCGGCGCCTCGTCGGCAGGGCGGGAAGTGGTCATCCGGGCGAGTCTAGGCCGCGCTCCGGGAAGTTTTAGCGCCGGGCGGCCACGGGGGGAGCCGCCCGGCGACGGGGTGAATCGTACACACGCCGTACCCCTTCCTGTCCACCCGTGTTCAGGGTTTTCCGGGGCGCGGGACGGCGCGGCGAAAATCGTCCTCTCCCACCCTCCGCTCTCAGCCGGGCATGACAGTCTTGATACGCACCACGCCGCGACGACCGATCATGCTGTGGAGGACCGGTGGCCCAGCCGACCACGCCCGACGCCCCGACCCCGACCGAGGCCCTGCCGGAGGCGCCGCCGGTCGGCACGACCCCGGCCGAGGACGCCACCCTGCTGGAACGCGCCCTGTTCGAGATCAAGCGGGTGATCGTCGGTCAGGACCGGATGGTCGAGCGGATGTTCGTCGCCCTGCTGGCCCGCGGGCACTGCCTGCTGGAGGGGGTGCCCGGGGTGGCGAAGACCCTCGCGGTGGAGACCCTCGCCCAGGTGGTGGGCGGCTCGTTCGCCCGGGTCCAGTTCACCCCCGACCTGGTCCCCGCCGACATCGTGGGCACCCGGATCTACCGCCAGTCCAGCGAGAAGTTCGATGTCGAGCTCGGCCCGGTCTTCGTGAACTTCCTGCTGGCCGACGAGATCAACCGGGCGCCGGCCAAGGTGCAGTCGGCGCTGCTGGAGGTGATGAGCGAGCGCCAGGTGTCGATCGGCGGCGAGACCCACCGGGTGCCCGACCCGTTCCTGGTGATGGCGACGCAGAACCCGATCGAGCAGGAGGGCGTCTATCCCCTGCCGGAGGCGCAACGCGACCGCTTCCTGATGAAGATCCTGGTGGGCTACCCGACCGACGCCGAGGAGCGGGAGATCGTCTACCGGATGGGCGTCTCCCCGCCCGAGCCCACGCCGGTGTTCAGCACCCCCGACCTGATCGCCCTGCAGCGCAAGGCCGACCAGGTCTTCGTGCACAACGCGCTGGTCGACTACGCGGTCCGGCTGGTGCTGGCCACCCGTGCCCCGGCCGAGCACGGCATGCCGGACGTCGCGCAGCTCATCCAGTACGGTGCGAGCCCGCGCGCCTCGCTCGGGCTGGTCCGGGCCACCCGGGCGCTGGCGTTGCTGCGCGGCCGGGACTACGCGCTGCCGCAGGACGTGCAGGACATCGCCCCGGACATCCTGCGCCACCGGCTGGTGCTCAGCTACGACGCGCTCGCCGACGACGTGCCCGCCGACCACGTCGTGCACCGGGTGATGTCGACCATTCCGCTGCCCGCCGTCGCGCCCCGGCAGCAGGCCAGCCCGCCGGCACCGGGCGCGCCGGCCGGCGCGGGCTGGCCCGGGCAGCGGCCGTGACCCCACCCATGCCGGCCCGGGACGACGCGGAGCGCAGTGGGGCGGTGCTGTCCCGGTTGCAACTGCTGGTCACCCGCAAGCTCGACGGCCTGCTCCAGGGGGACTACGCCGGACTGCTGCCCGGGCCGGGCAGCGAGGCGGGGGAGTCCCGCGAGTACCGCCCCGGCGACGACGTACGCCGGATGGACTGGCCGGTCACCGCCCGGACCACGATGCCGCACGTCCGGCGTACGGTGGCCGACCGGGAACTGGAGACCTGGCTGGCGGTGGACCTCTCGGCGAGCCTGGACTTCGGCACCGGCCGGTGGCTCAAGCGCGACGTGGTGGTCGCCGCGGCGGCCGCCCTGACCCACCTGACGGTACGCGGCGGCAACCGGATCGGAGCGGTGGTCGGCACCGGCGCCCCGGCGCCCGCGCGGGCCGGCCGGTGGCGGGGCGCACCCCCGGCGACCGGGCCGGGGACCCTGCTCCGGCTGCCCGCCCGGGCCGGTCGCAAGGAGGCGCAGGGCCTGCTCCGGGCGATCGCCGAGGTCGAGACCCAGCCCGGGCGCAGCGACCTCGGCGCGCTGGTCGACATGCTCAACCGGCCGCCGCGCCGCCGCGGGGTGGCGGTGGTCATCTCCGACTTCCTGGCACCGCCGCAGCAGTGGGGCCGCCCGATCCGTAAGCTGCGGGTCCGGCACGACGTGCTGGCGATCGAGGTGGTGGACCCGCGCGAGCTGGAGCTGCCCGACGTGGGGGTGCTGCCCGTGGTCGACCCGGAGACGGGGGAGCTGCACGAGGTGCAGACCGCCGACCCGCGGCTGCGCCGCCGGTACGCCGACGCGGCCGCCGCCCAGCGGGCGGCGATCGCCGCGGAACTGCGCGCCGCGGGCGCGGCCCACCTGCGGCTGCGTACGGACCGAGACTGGCTGCTGGACATGGTGCGATTCGTGGCCGCGCAGCGGCACGCCCGCACCCGAGGGACGACACGATGATCCGTTTTCTGCAACCGTGGTGGCTGCTGGCCGTGCTGCCGGTGCTCGCCCTGGCCGCCGCGTACGTCTGGCGGCAGCTGCACCGCCGGGCGTACGCCATGCGGTTCACCAACGTGGACCTGCTGCGGACCCTCGCGCCGAAGGGACTGGGCTGGCGGCGGCACGCGGCGGCCACCGCGTTCCTGCTCTGCCTGCTCGTCCTCGCCACCGCGCTGGCCCGGCCGGCGATGGACACCAAGGAGCCCCTCGAACGGGCCACCGTCATGCTCGCCATCGACGTGTCACTGTCCATGCAGGCCGACGACGTGGCGCCGAACCGGCTGGAGGCCGCCCAGGAGGCGGCCAAGCAGTTCGTCGGGGAGCTGCCGGAGAACTACAACCTCGGGTTGGTCTCGTTCGCCAAGTCGGCGAACGTGCTGGTCTCGCCGACCAAGGACCGGGAGGCGGTGACCACCGCCATCGACGGGCTGGTGCTGGCCGAGTCGACGGCCACCGGGGAGGCGGTCTTCACCTGCCTGGAGGCCATCCGTTCGGTGCCGGCCGACGGCGCGGCGGGCATCCCGCCGGCCCGGATCGTGCTGCTCTCCGACGGGTACCGCACGTCGGGGCGGTCGGTGGAGGAGGCCGCCGCGGCGGCCCAGGCGGCGAACGTCCCGGTCTCCACGATCGCGTTCGGCACCGACTCGGGGCAGGTGGACATCGGCGGCCAGCCGCAGCGGGTGCCGGTGGACCGGATGGCCCTCGCGCAGCTCGCCGAGACCACCGAGGGGTACTTCTACGAGGCCGCCTCGGTCAGCGAGCTGAAGCAGGTCTACCAGGACATGGGCAGCTCTATCGGGTTCCGGACCGAGCCGCGGGAGATCACCCGGTGGTACGCCGGGATCGCGCTGCTGCTGGCCCTCTGCGCCGGCGGGCTGAGCCTGCTCTGGTCGTCGCGCCTGCTCTGAGCGGGCGCGGCGGCCGCCGCGCGGCGGCGGCCGGCGACGACGGTGGGGCGATGGCAGGTCGGGGCGGCCGACGGCCGGCGGTGGTCAGTGACCGCCGCCGGCCAGGACGAAGAGGACGGCCACCCAGACGGCGGCGAGGGTGAAGCCCAGCGGGGCGACGTAACGGCTCATGGACAGGCTCCGGTGGCGGCTGGACGGTCCGCGACGGGACCGCAGGGGCAGGCAGGACGCGCACGCGAAGTCGTGACCGGGGGGCTCCTCCGCGGCCGGGCCCGGATCGGGGCGGCACAGCACGCTCACCCCGGCCGGGGCCGAGGGTAACGCGGGGGAGCGGGAGCTGGGTCAGCTCACCTGACTGAGTCGTGGCTCAGCGGGGCTGACGTTCGGCCCGGCCACGACTGGGAGGATCGCTATCTCGCACAGCGATCACCTCCTGCGGTCGGCGGGGCCCGGAAAGCGGGCGATCGACCGCCCGCAAACGTGGATGATCGTACACCCGGGGCGCCCGCCCGCCGCACTCGGTCGACCGGCCCCCACCCGCCCCACCGGTCAGCGCCGCCCGGGCCGAGCCGGCGATGGCGGCGAACTCGGCGCGGGCGGGATCCGGCACCGCGGCGAGGCGGTACGGCGCGGTCTCCGCCTGCACGGCGATCATCGACATGTGGTGGGCGACCACGTCGTGCAGCTCCCGGGCGATCCGGGTGCGCTCCTCCAGTACCGCCCGGCGCTCCCGCTCCCGCTCGCTGAGCGCGGTCTGCGCGGCCAGCGCCCGGCGGGAGCGCCGGTTGCCGCGCACCAGGTCGCCGAGCACCAGCACCGTCAGGACCAGCACCAGGACGCTGACCCGATGGTCGGGGTCGACCAGCGCGAGCCCCGGCACCAGCGTGAGCAGGCCCACCCAGACCAGCACCGGCCGGTCCGCCCGGGTCGCCACCACCGCCAGCACCAGCAGCGACCCGAGCGCCAGCACCGGGGTCCACGGCCAGCCCGCGCCGGCCGGCGCGTTGAAGGTGCAGGTGGCCAGGGCCACCACGGCCAGCCGCCAGGCCAGCAGGGGGCGCCGGGGCAGGGCGAGCAGCGGCGCGACCGTCAGGCCGGCGAACAGGATCGGCACGATCCCGGGCAGGCGCCGGTCGGTCTGCTGGGCCAGGGTGACGGCGAAGAGTCCGATCACGACGAGCAGGCCGACGGGCCGCGCGAACGGGGCCAGCCGGGGCCAGCGGTCCAGCGGCAGCCGGACCGGCGCGACGTCCGGCCCGGCGACGGTACGCCGCAGCGCCCGCCACCAGGTCCCGACCGGGTGCTCCGCCATCAGCGGCAGCCTACGGACCGGCGGGCGCATCGTCGTCCCACCCTGGGCTGAGGCCGGGCGTCGTACCCCGGTGTGACCTGGTCGGGTTAGCGCTTACCTACCGGTAACCCCTAGGCTCCGACCGACGCAGAGATCAGCGGAGCAGAGGGGGACCCGTGGCCCGTACCGTGCTGGTGACCGGCGGCAACCGGGGAATCGGCCTGGCCATCGCGCAGGCCTTCGCCAAGCAGGGCGACCGGGTGGCGGTCACCCACCGCAGCGGCGAGGCGCCGGCGGGCCTGTTCGGCGTGCGGTGCGACGTCACCGACTCCGCCTCCGTCGACGCGGCGTTCGCCACCGTCGAGGCCGAGCTGGGTCCGGTCGAGGTGCTGGTCGCCAACGCCGGCATCACCGCCGACACGCTGCTGATGCGGATGTCGGAGGAGCAGTTCACCGGGGTGCTGGACACCAACCTGACCGGCGCGTTCCGCTGCGCCAAGCGGGCCTCGGCGAAGATGCTCCGGGCGAAGTGGGGCCGGATGATCTTCATCTCGTCGGTGGTCGGCCTGTACGGGGGCGCCGGCCAGGTCAACTACGCGGCCAGCAAGGCTGGCCTGGTGGGGGTGGCCCGCTCGATCACCCGCGAGCTGGGCAGCCGCAACATCACCGCGAACGTGGTCGCGCCCGGCTTCATCGCCACCGACATGACCGCCGCGCTGCCCGAGGAGCGCCGCACCGAGTACCGCAAGGCCATCCCGGCCGACCGGTTCGCCGAGCCGGACGAGGTCGCCGGCGTGGTCACCTGGCTGGCCTCGGACGCGGCCGGCTACATCTCCGGCGCCGTCATCCCGGTCGACGGCGGCCTGGGCATGGGCCACTGAGCCACCCGTCCCGAGAAGAACGCACGGAGGAATCTCTCGATGTCTGGACTGCTCGCCGGTAAGCGGCTGCTCGTCACCGGCGTCATCACCGACGCCTCGATCGCCTTCTCGGTGGCGAAGCTCGCCCAGGAGAACGGCGCCCAGGTCGTGCTCACCGGCTACGGCCGGCTCTCCCTGGTCGAGCGGATCGCCAAGCGGCTGCCCGAGGCGGCCCCGGTGATCGAGCTGGACGTGACCAACCCGGAGCACCTCGCCGGCCTCGCCGACAAGGTCCGGGAGCACGTCGACGGCCTGGACGGGGTGGTGCACTCGATCGGCTTCGCCCCGCAGAGCTGCCTCGGCGGCGGCTTCCTCGACGCCCCCTGGGAGGACGTGGCGACCGCCCTGCAGGTCTCCACCTTCTCCTACAAGTCCCTGGCGATGGCGGCGCTGCCGCTGATGTCCGCGGGCGGCGCGGTGGTCGGCCTCACCTTCGACGCCACCAAGGCCTGGCCGGTCTACGACTGGATGGGCGTGGCCAAGGCCGGGCTGGAGTCCGCCTCCCGCTACCTGGCGCTGCACCTGGGCAAGCAGGGCATCCGCAGCAACCTGGTCGCGGCCGGCCCGCTGCGGACCATCGCCGCCAAGTCCATCCCCGGCTTCGACCAGTTCGAGGACGCCTGGACCGAGCGCGCCCCGCTGGGCTGGAGCCTCACCGACCAGGAGCCCGCCGCGCGGGCCTGCCTGGCGCTGCTGTCGGACTGGTTCCCGGCCACCACCGGCGAGATCGTCCACGTCGACGGCGGCTACCACGCGATCGGCGCCTGAGCCGGCCGGTGAAACCCGACCGTCCCGGGGTGGTCGTCGGGCCGTCACGGCCATCGGGGGAGAATGGCGCCATGGCGTACGACGCGTTGGTGCTGGTCTCCTTCGGCGGCCCGGAGCGGCCTGAGGACGTGGTGCCCTTCCTCCAGAACGTGACCCGGGGGCGCGGCGTACCGCCCGAGCGGCTGGCGGAGGTCGCCGAGCACTACCTGCACTTCGGCGGGGTCTCCCCGATCAACCAGCAGTGCCGGGAACTGCTCGCCGCGATCCGGGCGGACTTCGCGGCGAACGGCGTCGACCTGCCGGTCTACTGGGGCAACCGGAACTGGGACCCGATGCTCGCCGACACCGTGGCGCAGATGCACGACGACGGGGTGCGGCGGGCGCTCGCCTTCGTCACCAGCGCGTACGGCGGCTACTCCTCCTGTCGGCAGTACCAGGAGGACATCGCCGCCGCCCGGGCCGCCGTCGGCCCGGACGCGCCGGTGATCGAGAAGCTGCGGCAGTTCTGGGACCACCCCGGCTTCGTGGAGCCGCACGCCGACGCGGTGCGTACCGCACTGGCCCAGCTCGACCCGGCGAAGCGGGACACCACCCGGCTGGTCTTCACCGCGCACTCCGTTCCGACGTCGATGGCCGCCACCGCCGGCCCGAACGGCGGCCGGTACACCGCGCAGCTGGCGGAGACCGCCCGGCTGGTGCACGCCGCCGCCGCGCCGGACCTGCCGTACGACCTGGTCTGGCAGAGCCGGTCCGGCCCGCCGCAGGTGCCGTGGCTGGAGCCGGACATCAACGACCACCTGGCCAGCCTCGCCGAGTCCGGCGTGACCGGCGTGGTGGTCAGCCCGATCGGCTTCGTCTCCGACCACCTGGAGGTGGTCTGGGACCTCGACACCGAGGCGCTGGACACGGCCAAGCAGCTCGGCCTGGACTTCGTCCGCGCCGGCACCCCGGGCACCGACCCGCGCTTCGTGGCGATGGTCCGCGAACTGGTCACCGAGCGGATTGCGCCGGACGGCGAGCGGCTGCGCCGCCGCCTCGGCGAGCTGCCGATGTGGGACACCTGCCCGACGCCGTGCTGCGTGCCCGCCGCCCGCCGTCCCTGAGCCCGACCGACCCCTAGACCCGTTGGGACGACACATGCATGACCGCAAGCCGGTGCAGAGCTGGCTCACCGACATGGACGGCGTGCTGGTGCACGAGGGCCAGCCGGTGCCCGGCGCACCCGAGTTCGTCAAGCGGCTCCGGGCCTCCGGCAAGCCGTTCCTGGTCCTCACCAACAACTCGATCTACACCCCCCGCGACCTCCAGGCCCGGCTGGTCCGGATGGGGCTGGACGTGCCGGAGGAGGCGATCTGGTCGTCGGCGCTGGCCACCGCCAAGTTCCTGGACGACCAGCGGCCGGGTGGCACCGCGTACGTGATCGGGGAGGCCGGGCTGACCACGGCCCTGCACGCGGTGGGGTACGTGCTCAGCGACTTCGCCCCGGACTACGTGGTGCTGGGGGAGACCCGCACCTACAGCTTCGAGGCGATCACCAAGGCGGTCCGGCTGATCAACGACGGGGCGCGGTTCATCTGCACCAACCCGGACGTGACCGGCCCGTCGGTGGAGGGCGCACTGCCCGCCGCCGGCTCGGTCGCCGCGATGATCTCCAAGGCGACCGGGGTGGAGCCGTACTTCGTCGGCAAGCCCAACCCGATGATGATGCGCTCGGCGCTCAACACCATCAACGCGCACTCGGAGACCACCGCGATGATCGGTGACCGGATGGACACCGACATCCTCTGCGGGCTGGAGGCGGGGCTGGAGACGATCCTGGTGCTGACCGGGATCAGCAGCCGCGCCGAGGCGGAGCGCTACCCGTACCGGCCGTCCCGGATCATCGACTCGGTGGCCGACCTGATCGACGAGATCTGACTCCGCGGCCCGGCTCCGCCGTCAGGGGCGCAGCGGGGCGTTGCAGGCGGCGACCAGGGCCTGCCGGCAGGCGGTGGTGAGTGGGCGCAGCGCGGCGTCGCGCTGCTGGGCCTCGTAGTTGTTGATCGCCCCGCCCGGCGCGCTGTGCCCGGCGAGGGCGAGCACCCGGTCCAGCACGGCCGCCCGGGCGAAGAGTCGCCGGGCGCGCGGGTCGAAGCCCGGCGGCAGATCAGTGGCGCCGTCCGGGCGGCGCAGCGCGGCGAGCGCCCCGGCCAGCTCCGGCCGCCACTGGGCCACGTCGAGGCGGGTCAGCGCCGCGGTGGTCTCCGCGAGCGCGGCGGCCAGCTCGGCCTCCGCCTCCGCCGCGCCGGGGGCGGTGAGCGACGCCGCCGGCGCGTTCGAGGGCAGCGGGTAGACCCGCCAGAGCACCGTCTCCCAGGTCATCCCGGAGCCCGAGGTGTGGCTGCGCACCTGCGGAATCAGCCCGAGGCCGCCGGCGACCACCGCCTCCCCGGCGAGCAGCGCCGCACCGGCGAAGTCGCCGGGGCCGGGCAGGCCGCGCGGGTCGCCCGGCGCGGGCAGCACCAGCCGGATCTCGTCGGGGGAGAGCTTGGCCAGGGTGGGCAGCGCGTCCCGCAGCGGGACGTCGGTCCAGGTGCCGGGGGCGTCCGCGACCAGGTGCTCCTCGTCGCCGGCGATGGAGTCGGCGACCTCGTCGAAGGGCACCAGGCCGGCGCGCCAGGCGCGCACCCAGGCAACGAACCGGCTGGACCGGCGCGGAGCCAGCGTGGCCGCGCCCGTGGCGGGGAGGGACATGCGGAAAGGGTACGTGCTCGCCGCCGCCCCTGTCTCGACTGCCGCTCCGGCCGCGTAGCCTGCCCCGAACTGCCTTCTTCGCCCCTTTTCGCGGGCCCGCCGCATCGCCGTCGGCGGTCGTGACGTCCGTCCCCCACGGCGGCCGGGGTACCGGCGGCGCGTCGCCGGGCGGCGCGCCGGACCGCCGGTTAGCGTGATCCACATGGCGGGGCGATACGGCGAGGACGTGCTGGCGGGGGACTGGCGACGGCGGAAGGTCACCCCCGAGGTGGACGCCGAGCCGGACCTGGTGGTCGAGGACGCCGACTCTGGGTTCTGCGGCGCGGTGGTCGGTTTCGAGGCCGGCGCGGTGGTGCTGGAGGACCGGCACGGCCGGCGGCGCAACTTCCCGCTGTTGCCCGCGGCCTTCCTGCTCGAGGGCCGGCCGGTGACGCTGCGCCGGCCGACCCGCGCCCCGGCGCCGGCGGCCCGGCGGCGCACCGCCTCCGGCTCGATCGCCGTCGACAACGTCCGCGCCCAGGTCGCCAAGGCCAGCCGGATCTGGGTCGAGGGTGTGCACGACGCCGCGCTGGTGGAGCGGATCTGGGGCGACGACCTGCGGATCGAGGGCGTGGTGGTGGAGCCGCTCGACGGCATCGACGCCCTCGACGCCGAGGTCCGGAACTTCGCCCCCGGCCCGGGCCGGCGGCTCGGCGTGCTCGTCGACCACCTGGTGCCCGGCTCGAAGGAGAGCCGGATCGTGGCTCGGCTGTCCTCCCCGCACGTGCTGGTCACCGGGCACCCGTACGTCGACGTGTGGCAGGCGGTCAAGCCGGCCGCGCTCGGCATCCCGGCCTGGCCCGTGGTGCCGCCCGGACGGCCCTGGAAGGAGGGCGTCTGCGCGGCCCTCGGAGTGGGCGAGCCGGCGGACATGTGGCGACGCATCCTGTCCCGGGTCGACAGTTTCGCCGACGTGGAGACGCCGCTGATCAACGCGATGGAACGGTTGATCGACTTCGTGACCGAGCCTCGGTAGGCGTCGGTCGGCTCCTTGCCGCTTGCCGCTTGCCGCTTGTTGCTTGTTGCGGTTCAGGCCGGGGGCCGCCGTGACCGGCTCCGGGCGGTCAGGCTTGATCCCTCCGCCGGTCACGGCGGCCCCCGGCCCCGTCGTGGGCGGGCTGCGCGGTCCGGTGGCGGAGGTGGGGTGCCTGTTCGGGCGCTACGAAGCTGATGACGTGAACGGATCAGGGTGATGCATCCACGTCATCAGGTTCGTAGTGGCGATGCACTGACTGGGCCCTGCCCCCTCGACCAGCCCCAGTCATGCACTGCCCCGCCGGGCTCGTCCCGCGTCGGCCCTGACGGGCGCGGAGCCGCCTGCCTCAGCGCGGGCGGGGGCGGGGCGGGACGAGTTCGGGTGGGGTGGGGTGGTGGTCAGGGTTCCTGGTCGGGGGTGCGGGTGAAGACGAAGGTGGCGATGTCGAGGGCCACCGGACGGCCCGCCTCGTCGCGGATGACGGTGAGCAGCTCGCCGTCCTGGCCGCCGGAGCGTCCCCGCCAGCGGTCCGGGCCCTCGGGGGCGAACCGGAGCACCGGCTGACCGACCGGGCCGGCCAGCAGGTCGCCGGAGCCGTCGGGACGCAGCTCGTACTCGGCGCCCATCCACCACCAGCGGCCGGTCAGCTCGGCGAGGGCGGCCGGGGGCGGCGCGGCGGCCGGGCGCCACGGCGGCACCGCGGCCGGCTCGGCGTCCAGCACCAGGGTGAGGACCTGTCGGGCCAGCCCGACGATGTGATGGCCGCCGCGCAGGCCGTACGAGTTGGCGAAGTCGACCACGGCGGTGCGGCCGGGCCGGTGGACGGCGAGCCCGGCGACGTACCCGGGCATCGAGCCGCCGTGGCCCACGTACACGCGGTCGCCGACCCGGTAGAGCTCCACGCCGAGGCCGTGCCCGCCGGTCCACGAGTCGAGGTCGCTGATCACCACCGGCCCGCACATCTCGGTCAGCGTCCCCGACGCGAGCACGTCCGGCGCCGGGTCGGCCAGGAAGGCGGCCCAGCGGGCCAGGTCCTCAACGGTGGACCAGAGCTGGCCGGCGGGGGCCATCGCCCCGGTGTCGGTACGCGGCTCCTCGCGCAGGGTGTCGAGCCAGGGGTGCACCACATAGCCGCGGGCGTACGGCTCGGCGGGGTGGTAGGTGGTCCGGCGCATGCCGAGCGGTTCGAGGATCCGTGCCCGGAGCAGGTCGTACCAGGCGGTGCCGGTGATCCGCTCCAGCACCCCGCCCAGCAGCCCGTACGCCAGGTTGGAGTAGTGGTACACGTGGTGCGGCGGGTAGGCGATCTTGTCCGGGGTCAGCCCGGCGACCAGGGTGGCCAGGTCGACCCCCTCGGTCCGCTCCCACCAGGACCCCTCCGGTTCCCGCTGCAGGCCGCTGGCGTGCCCCAGCAACTGGCGCAGGGTGAGCGCGCCGACCGGGGTGCCGGGCAGGTGCCGCTCCAACGGGTCGTCCAAGGCGAGCCGGCCGGCGTCCCGTTGCTGCATGACCAGCACCGCGGTCATCGTCTTGCTGATCGAGCCGATCCGGTACTGCCGGTCGGCGTCCGGCCGCGGGTGCTCACCGGCGACCGCGAGGTGCGCGAGGGTGCCGTCCCGGACCACCCCGAGGGCGAGCGAGGGGGCCCGCCCCTCAGCCTGGGCCCGGGCGACCAGGGCGTCGACCTGTCGGGC
This sequence comes from Micromonospora sp. GCM10011541, assembly GCF_042650725.1. NCBI lineage: Bacteria > Bacillati > Actinomycetota > Actinomycetes > Micromonosporales > Micromonosporaceae > Micromonospora > Micromonospora sp. GCM10011541. Next base: position 128,690 of record NZ_JBHSBP010000077.1, on the reverse strand, counting down.
GGTGTCGGGCAGCAGGGGCACGGCATTCTCCTCGGTGGGCACGGGTTCCGGTGCCGCCGAGCTTACTGATCATCGCGGGGCGCTGCCGCGTGCGTCGACGTGTCACGATTGCCGTGTGGACGCCGTGGTGTGGATCGTGCTGGGTGTGGTGCTGGCGGTCGCCGAGATCTTCACGACGACGCTGTTCCTGATCATGTTCGCGGCCGGGGCGTTCGCCGCCGCCGGGGCCGCCGCGCTCGGTGCCCCCGTGGCGCTGCAGGCGCTGGTGTTCGCGGTGGTCTCCGCGCTCTCGGTGGCGCTGGTCCGGCCGGTCATCCGGCGGCACGCGCAGTCCGCGCTGGAGAGCGGCGACCAGCCGTTCGGCGTGGAGGCGATCGAGGGCTCCACCGCGCTGGTGCTGGAACCGGTGGACGCCGAGCACGGCATGGTCAAGATCGACGGCGAACTGTGGAGCGCCCGCGCGTACGACGTGACGCAGAGTTTCTCCCCCGGTGAGCGGGTGCAGGTGATCAAGGTCCGGGGCGCCACCGCCCTGGTCTGGCAGGACGACATTTCCCACCCCCGTGAGCTTCCCGAAGCGAAAAGGTGAACGGTATGGACTTTGCATTGGTGCTGTTGGCCGCCGTGGCGTTGATCGTCGTGGTGACGCTGATCAAGGCGGTGCGCATCGTGCCGCAGCAGCGCCAGGACGTGGTCGAACGGCTCGGCAAGTACAAGCGCACCCTCAACCCGGGCCTCAATCTGCTGGTCCCCTTCATCGACGCCGTGCGCACCAAGGTCGACATGCGGGAGCAGGTGGTCAGCTTCCCGCCGCAGCCGGTGATCACCTCGGACAACCTGGTGGTCTCGATCGACACGGTGCTCTACTTCAAGGTGGTCGACGCGGTCCGGGCGACCTACGAGATCTCGAGCTTCCTCCAGGCCATCGAGCAGCTCACCGTCACCACACTGCGCAACGTGATCGGTTCGCTGGACCTGGAGCGCGCGCTGACCAGCCGGGATGAGATCAACCGGCACCTCTCCGGGGTGCTGGACGAGACCACCGGCCGGTGGGGCATCAAGGTCACCCGGGTCGAGATCAAGGCGATCGAGCCGCCGGCGAGCATCCGGGACTCGATGGAGAAGCAGATGCGCGCCGAGCGGGACCGCCGGGCGGCGATCCTCACGGCCGAGGGTCACAAGCAGTCGCAGATCCTCACCGCCGAGGGTGAGAAGCAGTCCGCCGTGCTCCGCGCCGACGGTGACCGGCAGGCCCGGATCCTCCAGGCGGAGGGCCAGGCGAAGGCGATCCGTACCGTCTTCGACGCCATCCACCAGGCCAACCCGAGTCAGAAGGTGCTCGCGTACCAGTACCTCCAGGCCCTGCCGCAGATCGCCAACGGCACCGCCAACAAGGTCTGGATCATCCCGGCGGAGCTGACCAAGGCTCTCGAGGGGATGGGCGGCGCGCTGGGTGGTCTGAGCCAGATGGTGGGTGACCTCCCGGCGCCGGAAGCGGCTGACCACGCGAGCCAGGTCGAGCGCGAGGCCGCCGAGGCGGCGCAGGCTGCCGCCGCTGCGGCCCAGCAGATCCACGACGAGGTACGCGTCGCCGAGGCGCAGGCCACCGGCGGCGCGAAGCCGCAGGGGCTGCCCGCGCCGGAGCCGGTCTCCCCGGAGAGCCTGCTCAACGACCCGTCGGACCAGCGCGAGCGGGGCTGACCCGGCCGCCGTCCGAGCCGGGCGGCAAATGCGAGAAACACTCATGCGGCGCCCCGGCGCCTGCCACGATCGGTCTGAGGACGGGTGGTGAGCAGGAGCCGGGGCGCCGTACGCGTCCCGCGCCGCCCGCAGGCGAGCGAGGTGACGCATGAAGGATCCGGCGAACAGTTTGTGGTCCCGGGAACCGGTGCCCGGCGCGCACGATCCCGCCGGTCCGCTGGGCACCCGGCGTACCGGGGGCGGGTTCGGGGTGCTGCCGTTCGTCTCCGACCCCGGGCCGGCCGCCCCGGCCACCAACGCGAGCTGGGCCTGGTCGGTGCGGCGGTTCGCCCGTGCGGCGGTCTGGCTGCTGCCCGCGTACGCGATCCTCTACGGCGCGGTGGCGATGGCCAGTGACGGCGGCGTGGGCAACGACCCGTACCCGGCCGACGGCCGGTCGCTCTACCTGGTGGGCTGGGTGGCCGCGGTCTGGCTCGGGCTGCTCGCCCTGCTGGCCCTGACCGGGCTGCTCGCCGCCACCCGCTGCCGCCGGGTCGCCGCGGCCGGCCTGCTGGTCAGCATCGCCGGGACCGTGCTGATGCTGCCGTTCGCCGGGCTCGCCGAGCAGACCCCGGTCTTCGGCACCACCGCGCGCGGCCTGGTCCTCTTCGGCGCCACCTGCTACAGCCTGGGGTGGTTCCTCACCGGGTGGTCGGTCGCCCGGTCGGGGATGTTCAGCTACGGCGACGGGACCATGCTGATGATCGCCGCCCCGCTGCTCGGCCTCGGCGGTGCGCTGATCGGCTCGTTGCAGACCTTCGGCGCGCTCTTCGTGCTGGTCGCCGGCATCGGCATCGGCTACCGCTCGGGCCGCCTGGTGCCCGCCACCATCGCCCGGGACGCCGCCACCGCCAGCGTCTCCACCCCGGGCGTGCCCGGATCCTCCCCGAACGGCCCCCTGCCCACCTGATGACCAGCCCGTAGCTGAGAGATCGCCGTGAGGTAACTGACAGTTGCCTGGCGGGGTGGTCGGTTGGCGGCTTTCGCGGTAATCCTGGGCTGCATGCCGTCACCCCGGTCGCCGCTGTCGCGGCTCTTCACCGTGCTCCTCGCCGGCGCCCTCGCCGGGCTCGTCCTCGCGGTCGCCGCGCTGCCCGGCGGCCTGCTCGGCGGGCAGGTCGCCAAGGCGGCCCTCGGGGCGTACGCGGAACTGCCCGACGCGCTGCGCACCCCCGCGCAGCCCCAGCGCTCCTACCTCTACGCCAACGACGGCAAGACCCTGATCACCACGTTCTACGACGTGAACCGCACCGACGTGCCGCTGGCGGAGATCGCCCCGGTGATGCGGCAGGCGATCGTCTCGGCCGAGGACCGGCGCTTCTACTCCCACGGCGGCGCCGACCTGCGCGGCATCGCCCGGGCCCTGGTCGCCAACCTCCGCGGCGGCGGCACCGAGCAGGGCGGTTCCACGCTGACCATGCAGTACGTCCGCAACGTGCTCAAAACCGACCCCACCCGCACCGCCGAGGAGCGGCAGGCCGCCACCGAGCAGACCGTCGGGCGCAAGATCCAGGAGATCCGGTACGCGGCCGCGCTGGAGAAGACCCTCAGCAAGGACGAGATCCTCAACCGCTACCTGAACATCGCGTACTTCGGCTCCGGGGCGTACGGCGTCGCCGCGGCCGGCCAGCGCTACTTCGGCAAGGCGCCGGCCGACCTGACCCTGGGCGAGGCGGCCCTGCTCGCCGGGCTGGTGCAGTCGCCCGACGAGTACAGCCCGATCGACGGCGACAAGGCGCGGGCGCTGGAGCGCCGCGCGTACGTGCTCGACGCCATGGCCGAGACCGGCGCGATCAGCGCGGCGCAGGCCGCCGCGGCCAAGGCGGAGAAGCTGACCCTGCACCCGACCGCCCAGCCCAACGGCTGCACCGCGGTCGCCCAGGGGCACGCCGACTGGGGCTTCTTCTGCGCCTACCTCCGCCAGTGGTGGCTGACCCAGCCCGCCTTCGGCAACACGGTCAAGGAGCGCGAGCAGGCGCTGCGCCGCGGCGGCTACACCGTGGTCACCTCGCTCGACCCGAAGGTCCAGCAGACCGCGCAGCAGCAGGCCACCGGCGTCTACGGCTACGACAACAAGCGCGCCCTGCCGATCGCGGCGGTCGAGCCGGGCACCGGCCGGGTGCTCGCCATGGCGGTGAACCGGCACTACAGCCTGGACGAGAACCCGGCCGGGCAGGCCAACCACCCGAACACCGTCAACCCGCTGATCTCCGGCGGCGACAGCGTCGACGGCTACCAGGCCGGCTCCACCTTCAAGCTCTTCACCATGCTCGCCGCGCTGGAGGCCGGCAAGCCGCTCTCGACCGGCTTCGACGCCCCGAGCAAGCTGCCCACCCGGTACGCGGCCGAGGGCGAGGGCACCTGCGACGGCAAGTGGTGCCCGGCCAACGCCAACCCGGCGTGGATGGACGGGTACCGGATGATGTGGGACGGCTTCGGCCGCTCCGTGAACACTTACTTCGTCTGGCTGGCCGAGCAGGTCGGGCCGGCGAAGGCGGTCGAGATGGCGCAGCGGCTCGGCATCAGGTTCCGGGCCGAGTCCGACGCCGCCTTCGCCAAGGACGACGCGGAGAACTGGGGTGCGTTCACCCTCGGCGTGGCCGCCACCACCCCGCTCGACCTCGCCAACGCGTACGCCACGGTGGCCGCCGAGGGGACGTACTGCACCCCGCTTCCGGTGGTCTCGGTGACCGCCGCGAACGGTGCCAAGGTGGCCGTCGGCCAGCCGTCCTGCAAGAAGGTGCTGGACACCGACGTGGCCCGGGCGGCCACCGACGCGGCCCGCTGCCCGGTCGGCCAGCAGTCGGCGTACGGGCAGTGCAACGGCGGCACCGCGACCTCGGTCGACCGGATCGTCGGCCGGCCGGTGGCCGGTAAGACCGGTAGCTCCGAGCAGAACGCCACGGAGACCTTCGTCGGCTTCACCCCGCAGGTGGCCGTCGCCGGCATCGCCGCCAACCCGGACGACTCGACCGACCTGGTCGGCTCGCCGGTGCAGGCGAAGGTGATCGACGCGGTGGCCCGGGTGATCAAGACCGCGGTCGGCGGTCAGCCGGTGAAGGACTTCACCGCGCCGAGCCGTGAGCTGGCCGGCGACCCGCAGCGGCCGAAGCCGCAGCCGACCCCGCGGCCCCACCAGCCACGACAGGAGCAGGACCGGGGCCTCCCGTCGGACCTCCTGCGCTGGCTCCAGAACCGCCGCGGCTGACGGACAGCTTGAGATCTTGGGCGGTTGCCGGTCACGACCGGCGACTGCCCAAGATCCGTTCCTCGGGCGGGCGTCGCCTCAGCGGGGGCCGACGCGGAACATGCCGGTCAGGTCGTCGTGCACCGCGTACCCGAACCGGCGGTAGAGGCTGACCGACTCCCCGGCGGCGAAGAGCCCGACGAACGTCCGGGACGAGGCGCGCGCGGCGATCCACTCCTCCAGCCGGCCCAGGATCGCCGCGCCGACCCCGCGCCGCTGCCGCTCCGGCAGCACCGCCAGGTCCTGGAGGTAGTAGTAGATCGCCCCGTCGCCGACCAGCCGGCCGAGCCCGATGACCCGGTCGCCCTCGACCGCGACCACCCCGTGCAGTGAGGCGGCCAGCGAGGCCGGGATCGCCGCCCGGTCGTACGCGTCGGCCCAGCCGACGCCGGACGTGACGGCGACGAACTCCCCGACGGTGGGCAGCCGGTCCACCAGGCGGTACTCCATGATCGACAATGTAGCCCGGCGGGCGCGCGGTCAGCGCCCGACCAGGGGCGACACCACCCGGTCCAGTGCCGCCGCCACCTCGTCCGGGTCGCCGTCCCCGTCGACCACCACGAACGTCCCGAATTCCGGCAGCGCCCGGTAGGCGGCGTCCAGCGCCCGCAGGTGCGCCAACTCCTCGGTGTCGATGCCCCGGGCCGCGACTCGGTCCTTCGCCACCGTCGGCGAGGTGGCCAGGAAGCAGACCACGGTCGGCCGGGGAAAGAGCGCGTACGCGGCCCGGACCGCCCGCCCGCCGCGGTCGCCGCGAGCCGCCATGATCACGTACTGGCACCAGGTCCAGCGGTCCAGTACCGCCGTCCGGCCGGTCGCCCGGGACCAGAGCAGCGTCCGGCTCATCGCCAGCGCGCGGACCGTCGCCTCCAAGGCCGGATAGCGGGTACGGCCGAACAGCGCCACGCCGTCGCGCCGGCCGAGGGCCCGGGCGAGCCGGTTCCACAGCGGGCGCCCGCCGGCGTTCTCGAAGTAGCTCGCCGGGGTGCCGGCGGCGGTGAGCCGGCGCGCCAGCGCCCGGGCCTGGGTGCTCTTGCCGGAGCCGTCGACGCCGACCAGGGCGATCATCACGGGACTGGCCACGGGTCCGGACGGTACCGGGGCGGCGCAACCCGGGGGCGGCGGCCGGCGCCCGGCGACCTCGGGCACGGGCGGGCGGAGACCCGGCGGAAGAAAATCCGCTCCGGCTGTCGGATCCCGTCGGGCGGCTCCGACCCACCGGTGACAGCGCCCGCCGGGGGCGCTGCCGACCGAGGAGAACCCATGCGAAAGATCATCTACTGGGTGCACCAGTCCGTCGACGGCTTCATCGAGGGGCCGAACGGCGAGTTCGACTGGCCCGTGATGCGAGAGGAGTTGTCCGCGTACTCCCTGGAGCTGAGCGAACGGGCCGGCGCGTTCGTGTACGGGCGCAAGGTCTGGGAGATGATGTCGTACTGGTGGCCGCGGCCCGAGTCGATGGCCGACGCGCACGGCCGGGCATTCGCGCCGATCTGGCGGCGTACCCCGAAGATCGTCCTGTCCCGGACCCTCGAGTCGGCCGACCACGGCGCCCGGGTCATCGGCGCCGACCTGGTCGGGCAGGTCGCCGCCCTCAAGGCCGAGCCGGGCGGGGACCTCCTGCTCACCGGCGGCTCGGCCGCCGCCGCGGCGCTGACCGACCACGGTCTGATCGACGAGTACCAGGTCATCGTGCACCCGGTCGTCCTCGGCGGCGGTAGGCCGGTCTTCCCGCCCAAGGACCGGCTCGCCCTGCGCCTGGTCGGGTCGCGCGGCTTCGACGGCGCGAGCGTGCTGCTGCGGTATGAGCGGGCCGGCTGACCCGGTGGCCCCCGCCACGCACCTCCGCCCGGCGCAGCGGCCGGTGGGCGGTGCGGGTGGCGGCGTCCGGCAGAATCGTCGGGTGCCCGTCCACGAGATCACCGACCCCGACGACGACCGGATCGCCGACTACCGCGCGCTGACCGACGTCGAGCTGCGTACCCGCTGGGAACCCCCGCACGGCCTGTTCATCGCCGAGGGGGAGCTGGTGCTGCGGCGGGCGCTGCGGGCCGGCTACCCGGCCCGGTCGTACCTGGTCGACGCGAAGCGGGCGGACCAGCTCGCCGACCTCGACACCGGCGACGCCCCGGTCTACGCGGCCACCCAGGAGGTGCTCCAGCGGGCCACCGGCTTCCACGTGCACCGGGGTGTGCTCGCCTCGTTCCACCGCAAGCCGCTGCCGAGCGCGGCCGAGGTGCTGGCCGGCGCCCGGCGGGCGGTCATCCTGGAGGACGTCAACAACCACACCAACCTCGGGGCGATCTTCCGGGCCGTGGCCGCCCTCGGGGTGGACGCCGTGCTGCTCTCCCCGTCCTGCGCCGATCCGCTCTACCGGCGCAGCGTCCGGGTCAGCATGGGTGAGGTCTTCGCCGTCCCGTACGCCAAGCTGGACCCCTGGCCGGACGCGTTGGCCCAGGTCCGGGCGGCCGGTTTCACGGTGCTGGCGATGACGCCCGCCCCGGACGCGGTGCCGATCCAGCGGCTGGACGCGGCGCAGCGGGCCCGCGCGGCCCTGCTCATGGGCGCCGAGGGGGCGGGCCTGACCCGGGCCGCCATGAACGCCAGCGACGTGCGGGTGGTGATCCCCATGCGGCGCGGGGTGGACTCGCTCAACGTCGCCGCCGCCACCGCGGTGGCCTGTTGGGAGCTGGGCCGCGACGACCCGCTGTGACGCCGTCCTTCGGGATCGAGGGTGACGCAGGGTAGCGTATCGGCCGTGTTCCCTACCGTCCGTGAGGTCCTCGCGCTCGACCCGGTCCGCCACGGCGCCCCCCGCCTGGTCGCCGGGGAACAGGGGCTGGACCAGCCGGTGCGCTGGGTGCACGTGACCGAGGTGCCGGACATCGCCACCCTGCTCAACGGGCGGGAGTTGGTGCTCACCACCGGCATCGGGCTGCCCGCCGACGACGCCGGCCTGCGCGCGTTCATCGGCGACCTGGCCGACGTCGGGGTCTCCGGCCTGGTGGTGGAGCTGGGTCGCCGGTACGTCAGCGGGGTGCCCCGGGTGATGGCGGCCGCCGCCGAACGGCGCGGCCTGCCGCTGGTGGAGCTGCGGCGGGCCACCCCGTTCGTCCGGATCACCGAGGCGGTGCACGCGCTGATCGTGGACGCCCAGCTCACCGAGCTGCGGGCCACCGAGGAGATCCACCAGCGGTTCACCGAGCTCTCGGTGGAGGGCGCCGACGCCGCCGAGGTGGTCCGGCAGGCCGCCGAGCTGGCCGGCAGCCCGGTGGTGCTGGAGAACCTGTCCCGGCAGGTGCTCGCGTACGACCCGGCGGGGGAGAACGCGGAGCTGCTGCTGGACGGCTGGGAGCAGCATTCCCGGCGGATCCGGCCGACCGGCCGGACCGCGTACGACCCGGACAGCGGCTGGCTGGTGACCACCGTCGGCGCCCGCGGGCAGGACTGGGGGCGGCTGCTGCTGCGCTGGTCGACCGGCACCCCGCCCACCCGGCTGACCATCCTGGTCGAGCGGGCCGCCTCCACCCTGGCGCTGGGCCGGCTGATCCGCCGCGACGCCGAGGGGCTCGAACGGCAGATCCACCGCACCCTGCTCACCGCCCTGCTCGACCACTCCCGGCCGGTCGACGAGGTGGCGTTGCGGGCGAAGGCGCTCGGGGTGATGCTGGACCGCCGGCACCTGGTCGGCGTGGTCGTGCGGCACCGAGCGGACGACCCGGCGGGGGACGGCCACGCCGCCGACGCCGCCCCGGAGGCCGGCCCGGCCCGGCTGCGGGACCTCGCCGAGGCGGTCGGCCACGCGCTGCGCGAGGCCAAGCTGACCGCCCTCACCAGCGCCGTCGACGACCAGGCCGTCGGCGCGCTGCTCGCGCTCCCCGACCCGGCCGGCGAGGAGAAGGCGCTCGCCGCGTTCGCCGCCGCGCTGCACCGGGTACGCCTCGACGCCGCCCCGCCCCGCCCACCCGCGCCGCGCCCGGCCGACGCCCGTCCGGCTGCCGCCCGTCCCGGCGGGCCGGCGGCGGTGATCGTGGCGGCCGGGTCCGGGGTGGGCAGCCTGCGGGAGGCCGGGCGGTCGCTGGTCGAGGCGCGGCAAATCGCCGAGGCGGCCCGGCGGGACCGGCGGGAAGTGCCGATCTTCCGGCTGCCGCACGTCGGCCTGGCCGGGCTGCTGCACCTGCTGCGGGACGAGCCCCGACTGCAGACCTTCGTCGAGCGGGAGCTCGGCGCGCTGCTGGCGTACGACGCCCGGCATCCCCGGGAGCAACTGCTGGGCACCCTGCGGGCGTACCTGGAGCAGGGCCGGAACAAGTCGGCGGCGGCCGCCGCGGCGCACCTGTCCCGGCCGGCGTTCTACGAGCGGCTGGCCCGGATCGGCCGGATCCTCGACGTCGACCTCGACTCGGTCGAGGCCTGCCTCTCCCTGCACGTCGCCCTGCTCGCCCTGGACGCCGTCCGCACCCCCTGACCCACCAGGCCGGTCAACAACCTCATGATCGACCGCGTCCGGCGGGCGGGGGCGGGCCCCCGGTCAGGTGGTCAGGTGAGGGCGGTCAGGGCCTTGGCGTAGGCGGTGGGGACGAAGTTCGGGCCGCCCGGGGTGAAGACATCCGACGTCGCGGCGGCCGACCAGGCGGTATCGGGGAGCGCCTCGACCAGGGCGCGGACCACCGGCGCCGCGCGCCACTGCTCCTGCTGGGCGAGGAGGCTCAACGCCACCACCGACTCCTCGACCTCGCCCACGCACTCGAACGGCTTGTGCCCGTCCACGCCGAGCAGCTCCCGGTAGCCGGGGATCTGGGCCTCGTCGGCCAGCAGGTCGCCGCCGAAGATGTGGCTGATCCGCTCGCGCGGCATGAACGGCGCCATGGCCAGGAAGACGAACCGGCACTTCGGGCAGTTCCGGCACCACCGCTCGCTCGCATCGCGCAGCTTGAACGCCGCGTTGCAGCTGGTCACCACGTCGTCGTACCGCTCGATCGCGGCGAAGAGCCGGGCGATGTGCAGCTCGGACAGCGAGCGCAGCAGGGAGAAGTACGGGTCGGTGAGCCCGGCGTGCTCGGCCAGCGCCGCCCGCAGCAGCCCCTCCGCCTCGACGCCCTTGGACCACTGGTGGTTGATCTCGTGGCCGTTCCAGACCAGATTCGGGTCGGAGGCGGAGCGCTCGTTGGACATCACCACCGGGCCGAGGCCGTGCAGCACGGCGGTGGCGACCGCGATCAGCGAGTTGATCGCGGTGACCGGGATGTGCCCGTTCAGCGCGCCGGCCGCGTTGAGGTCGAACAGCACCGGGTCGATCCGGCGCCGGGCGGCCAGCGGGGTCAGGTCGGAGGCCTGGTTGACCGCGACGATGACGTGGTTCGGGTTGACCGAGAAGGGCACCGGGTCGAAACCGGCCCGACGCAGCGCCTCCAGGCTGACGATGGAGTCCTTGCCGCCGCCGACCGCGGAGAGCGGCCGGCGGTCCGAGTCGTCGTACACCCGGGGTGGGGTGACCTCGCCGGCCGGCACCTCCGGGCGCAGCTCCAGCACGTGCGGCAGCCGGTTGCGGTACGCGTACTCGGCGAGGCCCCTGGTGTAGACGGCCGTGACCAGCTCGACGGCGGCCGCGCCCAGCGGGGCCGGCAGCACCAGCCGGTGCGGCGCGGCGGTCTTGTAGTAGCTGACCCCGGCGACCACGTGCAGCAGCTCGAGGACCCGGCCGAGGGTGGCCACGATCTCGTCCGACGGCGGCTCGGCCGGCAGCGGAAGCGTGATCACCTCCGTGAACCGCTGCTCGCCGTGCGGGCCGGTGAGCTTGTAGTCGAACAACGCCTCGCCAGTGGCGAGGTCGATCGAGTAGGACGGGAAGGTGAAGGCGTCCATCCGCCCGAGCTGTCCGTTAGGCACAGGTCATACTAGTCCGGGCTGACCCGGACGCGAGCGAGGAGATCACACGTGCACCTGTCTGACCTGCGCGGACGCTCTGTGGCTGTCTGGGGTACCGGCCGTGAGGGCATGGCCGCCGCCAGGGCAGTCGCCGCGCACGGTCCGGCCAGTCTCGTTGCCGTGGATGACCGGACGAACTTCCTGTCCCTGCCCTGGGAAGGCCCGCTGGCGGAGGCCGCCCCGCTGGTGACCGGCGAGGAGGGGCTCAGTCGGCTCATTGCCGCCGACGTGGTGGTTCGCTCTCCCGGAGTGCCGCAGACCCACCCCTGGATGCTCGAACTGCGGCGACGCGCGATTCCCGTGACGCAGGGCACGGCGCTGTGGATGGCCGATCACGCCGACCGCACCGTCGGGGTCACCGGCAGCAAGGGCAAGAGCACCACCTCCAGCCTGATCAGCCACCTACTGACTGCGGCCGGCCGGCCGAACGTGTTCGGCGGCAACATCGGCGTGCCGACGCTGGAGCTGCCCGAGGCGGAGCTGTACGTCCTGGAGCTCTCCAGCTACCAGTGCAGCGACCTGACCGACTCGCCGCGCGTCTCCGTGGTCACCGCACTCTTCCCCGAGCATCTGGACGCGCACGGCGGCGAGCGGGAGTACTACCAGGACAAGCTCAACCTCATCGCGCACGGCCCGCACGCCGTGGTGGTCAACGGCGCCGACCCCCGGCTCGCCCTGGAACTGGGGGACCGGGCCGCGGTGCGGGCGGGCCGTTCGGACAGCACCCACGTCGCCTCCGGCCCGGACGGCGCCCCCTGGTTCCACCTGCGGGACCAGCCGCTCTTCCCGCGCGCGGTGCTGCCGCTGGTGGGCCGGCACAACGAGGGCAACCTCTGCGTCGCCCTCGCCGTGCTGGAGACGCTCGGCGTAGACGTGGTGGAGCGCAAGGACACCCTGGCCGTCGCGGTCGCCGAATTCCAGGGACTCGCCCACCGGCTCACCGAGATCCCGGACCCGTCCGGGCTGGTCTTCGTCGACGACACCTTGGCCACCAGCCCGTACGCCGCCATGCACGCCATCGACGCGTACGAGGGGCGGCCGCTCACGGTGATCGTGGGCGGCAACGACCGGGGGGTGGACTACACCCCGCTTCGCGACCACCTGGCCGAGCGGGAGATCACCGTCATCGGTATTCCGGACAGCGGTCCGCGGATCATCCAGGCGCTGGCCGGGCTGCCGAGGGTGCGTTGCGAGATCGTCGAGGATCTGCCGGCCGCGGTCCGTCAGGCTCGCAAGCTCACGCCGGCCGACGGCGTCGTGTTGCTGTCACCGGCCGCGCCCAGCTACGGCCGATTCCGCAACTACGAGCACCGCTCCGAGGCGTTCCGCGAGGCCATCGCGGAGACCGCGGCTCGCTGACCGGCTCTGCCGCCTCCACCGTCCGGCAGTACGTCGTGGCGGGCGCGCCTTTCGCGCATCGGCACACACTTCCGCAGATACGTCGGGCACCGTTTCGGCATGGTCGAAACCTCTCAAGCAGAGAGGCCGCTACCAGCATCGGTGTGTTTGAACAGTCGGCTTTCGGCATATCGCGCTAACGGATATCCGACAGGCGGCGCCCTACTCGTGATCGGGGCGTCTGCGAAGCTTTTGGAAGGGCTTCAAGGTCGGCTGTCCTACTCGGACCCATCAACCTGAACGGTTGATTGTGATCGCTCGCGATTCATAACTAGTCTTTTCCAGACGCGCGCCGAACAGCTCATTCTTGATCATTCCCCCTCGATCGGAAGAGGAGCCGTCCCGCTCATGTGGATCCCTGAGGAAATGGATGAAATCTGCCGTGCCCTGCGCGCGGAATCCGAGGGCCGAGACGACCTCGAGGTCGGTCGCCGGGTCGCGGACGAGGCGCTGATCGAGGAAATTGAGCAGGAGGTGCAGGAATACCGCGAGTGGTATGCCAAGCACCGCGCGGCCGAGTCACTTGAGGACTCGCTCGAGCCCCCGGACGAGCTGCGGGAGCGCTTGTGGTTGATCGGGTGGATGATCTACGAGGCGAGCTGGCAGATCGTACAATGGGCGCGGCCCGTCGACGGTGGTGCCGAGATCAACGACCGGGCTGCCCGGCTCGTCCGACGATTGGCCGACGTCGCTCGTATCCTGCCGTGGCCGCATTTCGCGGCGCGCGCTCTCGGGGCGATCCGCGCCGACGCACTCGTCGCGTCCAAGCGGGACACCCCGCAGGGCTACAACGAAGCGTTCCTGCTGCACAAGGAAGCACGAGAGCGACGCGATCGTTATGTGGAGAACCACGGCCGTGCCCCCGATCGCGAGCTGGAGTCGCTGGGCCTCGCGGAGGTCTTCCTTCAGTTGGTGCTCGCCGAGACCGGCACTGCGTGCCGCACTGCGGAGCGGGTCATCGGCCGCTGGTGGGACGAACTCGACAAGGAAGAGCATGAGCGGCAGTGGACCGTCGACGACGAGGAGCACTGGGTCGAGATGCTGTACCAACAGCTGTCTCTCGGCGTCGTCATCGGCGAGGAGGCGCTCGACAAGGCCGCCGAGATCGAGCGCGCTCACGGTCTCGTCAAGCGGGTGAGCCGGAACCGGCTCGCACTCCGCACGGCCTTCCGCAACCCGGGCATCATGACCGCGCGGGCCGCCCTGCATCTGCTACCGCTGACTTACGAGATGGAGGCGCTCGGGCTGGGGCCCGGATCCGAGTACGAGAGCTGGGCCGAGATGCGCGAAGCGACGGTGCGGCGCTTCGTCAAGGCCTACCAGGCGATCGAGAAGCCTATCCTCGACGAGAACGGCAAGCCCGTTCCGCTGGTCACCGACCATCGACGGTCGGTCGCCCAGCTCCGGCTCAACGCCGCGCTCGTACTGCCCGGCTTCGATTTCCCCTCCACCTTGGACTTCGCTGGCTTCCTCGAGTGCAACCCGCTCGATGACGACGCGGTCGAGGCGCTGTCGACCTGGCTCGCCGAAAAGGACGCCAAGGGCAAGATCCGGGGAAACGCGAACGCCATCGGCAGCGCGACGATGCCAGCATTCCTCCGCGGCGTCACGGCTTGCCCGTGCACGAAACAACCCACCCCGACGGCCAACCCGATCAGCGGATAGCCCCGGTCGCCCGGCAGGTTGGCGAAGGTGAACCAGGCCGCGGCGGCCGAGGCCAGCGTCACGATCACCCAGCCGGCCCGCTCGGCCCACTCGTCGAAGAGCCCGCGCAGGGCCAGCCCGATCATGAAGAACAGGATGCTGACCACCGCCCACTTGCCGTAGTGGGCGCAGAGCGCGGTGGTGCCCCAGCCGACCAGCCCGGTGAACGGGAGGGTGTGGGTCAGGGTGCGGTGCCCGTTGTTGCGGCGCGGATCCTTGCTGAGCTTGGTGGCGTAGTAGACCCCCAGCGAGATCTTCTCCATCACCTCGGCGATGAAGAGGCTGAACACGCCGAAGGTCCGGGCCACGGTCGCCCCGCCCTGGTTGCGGGTCACCTTGCCGGAGAGGTCGAGGTCGGGGAAGAGCGCCCCGCCCGCGCAGACCGCGGTCCCCACCGCGAGCGCCAGCGGCGTCTGGTGGTAGTCGGCGAACTGGTCCAGCGCCCACGACCCGGTCAGCCACACCGCCGCGCCGGACAGCGCGTGGGACGGTCCCATCATGTCGGCTCGCCCTCCCCAGAGATCTTGATCGACAAAACTACGCCACTGTAATCAGCCGCGTCGCCGAGGGGCATCACCCGGACGGTCCACTGGGGAGGGGTCAGAGACCGGGCCGGAAGCTCTGCCGGATCATCAGGAAATATGTCGCGTCGACCTGCCAGTCGAACTCCTTTGTCAGCCATGAGACGGTGTACGCGCGGCCCGGCGCGACGGTCAGCAGCAGCCGGGCGGTGTGCACCTTGTCGCCGGCCGCGGTGACCCAGCCGCACTCCCAGAGCGCGCCGCCCCGGAACATGTCGATCGGCCCGATCTCGACCCGCCGGTAGTCGGCCAGCCCGCCGTCGCCGGTGAGCCGCCGCTCCTCCGCCCGCCAGTACGCCACCGGGTCGGCCGGCGCCGCCGTCGCGCCCACGCTCAGCAGCCGGGACCCCGCGGGCTCCCGGAAGCAGGTCACCCCGCCGTCGGTCCAGCGCAGCCAGTCCACCGGCACGGCGATCCGGAACCCGGTCGGGTCGACGTACCAGGTCCAGGCGGGAAGCAGGTCGAAGCGCTCCCCGGCCGGGGCGGGCGCGGAGCGGACCGGGGTGGCCCCGGCCGGCGGAGCGGTGGCGCAGGCGAAGCCCGCCGGCCGCGCCGCCGGGCTGCCGGCGGCCGTCCCGGCGACCGGCGGCCGGTCCTCCGGCAGGCGCAGCACCAGCGCCGTGCCGGCCGCGGCGAGCAGGGCCACCGCCGCCCCGAGCGCGGCCCACCGCCGCCGTACGCCCCGCACCGCCCGCCAGAGCGGACCCGCCCGGCCCGCCGTCCGACCTGCCGTGCCTGCGCGCTCCCTCGCCCGCCCGGGCCGTCCGGCGCCCGGCGTCCGCCCCGGCCGACCGGCGCCCTCCGGCACCCGACGCGGCTCGTTCGGGCCGTCCGCCGTCCCCGGTGGAGCGTCCGGGACGGTCGCAGCCGCGCGCAGCAGCGGCTCCACCTCGGCCGCCGTCAGCCGGCGCCACGGTTCCCGCTGCAACAGCCCCGCCAGCGCCGGCCGCAGCGGGCCGGCCCGGCGCATCGGGTCGGGCGGATCGGTGGCCAGGGCACTCAGCGTCGCCATCGCGCTGGCCCGGGCGTACGGGGACCGCCCCTCCACCGCCGCGTAGAGCGTCGCCCCGAGCGACCACAGGTCGGTACGCGGGTCGGAGATCCCGTCCCGGGCCCGCTCCGGGGCGACGAAGTGCGGTGAGCCGAGCACCATCCCGGGCCCGGTCATCGCCCCGTCCCCGCCGACGAACGTGGCCAGCCCGAAGTCGGTCAGCACCACCCGGCCGTCGTGGGCGACGAGGACGTTGTGCGGCTTGACGTCGCGGTGCAGCACGCCGGCGGCGTGTGCGGCGCGCAGCGCGGCCAGCACCGCCAGCCCGATCTCGGCGGTCCGCCGGGGCGGCAGCGGGCCATCGGTGTCCAGCAGCTCCTGCAGCGAACGGGACGGCACGTACTCCATGACGATCCAGGGGCTGCCCCGGTCGTGCACCACGTCGTAGATGCGGACCACGTTCGGGTGGTTCAGCCGGGCGGCGGTACGCGCCTCGCGCAGCGTCCGCAGCCGCAACTCGTCCCGTTCCGATTCGGTCAGCCAGCCGGGTGGGACGACCTCCTTCACCGCCACGTCCCGGTGCAGCATCTCGTCGCGGGCCCGCCAGACCCGGCCCATGCCACCGGACCCGACCTGGTCGAGCAGCCGGTAACGCCCGGCGACCAGCAACTGCAGCACCTCGGCGCCCCCTCGGCCACTCCCCGTACACGATAGTCAGCGGTCGGTGTTTTCTCATCCGTGGTGGGCGAGCGGCAGGCGGTCAGCCCGGCGAGCCGGTCGGGCCGGCTGGAAGCTCTGCCGGACGCGGGTCAGGTCGGCGCCCGCCGCGGCCCAGTCACCGTCCAGGGTGGTCCAGCCGAACGTCCAGGCGCCGGCCTTCGCCCGGAGGAGCCGCAGGGCGTGCAGGTTCTCCCCGTTCGGCGCGGGTGAGTCGGGACGCGGTCAGCGCGCTGCACCTCGCAGGTGAACGCCACGTACCAGCGTCCGCCGTCACGGCGCACCGTCGCGGACAGGATCCGCGCCGCGCCCGCCTCGATGTGGCGGGCCAGCGCAGCCCGCTCCTGCGACGGCGTCAGGTCCAGGGCGAACCGGTACGCCTGCATGGTCTTCACGCCGACGCATCTGCGGCGGTGGCGGCTTCAACCGCGCGGTTCACCGCCACCTCGCGGTGCGGCATCTCGTCCCGGGCGAGCCGGACCCGCCCCATTCCGCCGCGGCCGACCAGCTCGAGCAGGCGGTACCGGCCGGCGATCACTACCTGCTGCACGGTTCTCCTCACCGCTGGTCGACGTCCACCATAGCCAACGGATCGGATCCGACCTGTCGGTCGTCAGGGCCGCGCCGGGTCAGCTGGCGGCCCCGGTCAGCAGATTTCCATCCGGGATGGCGACGGCGGGCCGGCCACCGGCCAGCAGGGCGGCGGCCCGCCGGGCCTGGAACGCCCCGTGCTCCCGGCGGGCGGCCGCGTAGCTGGTCGCGGTGTGCGCGGCGATGGTCGACCAGCCGTACCGCTCGGCGACCATGGTGCGGGCGCGGCGGGCGACCCGGCGGGCGAAGACCTCGTCGCCGAGGAGTTGGCCGACCGCGCCGGCGAGCGCGCCGGGGTCGCTGTGCGGGAAGGTCACCCCGGTGACGCCGGGCTCGACGATCTCGGCCAGCCCGCCGGTGCTCGCCACCGCGAGGGGGGCTCCGGCGGCCGCCGCCTCCAGGGCGATCATGCCGAACGGTTCGTAGAGGCTGGGGATCACGGTCGCGTCGGTCGCGGCGAGCACCGCTGGCAGCTGGGTGGCGTCCATGAAGCCCGCGAAGCGCACGGTGTCGCCGAGGTGCAGCCGCCGCGCCTCGGCGGCCAGCTCCTCCCGGTACGGCCCGTCCCCGGCGATGACCACCCGCAGCCCCGGGTGCCGGTCCCGCAGGTACGGCACCGCGTGCACCAGGTGCTGCACGCCCTTCTCGTAGACCAGCCGGCCGGCGTACCCGATCAGCGGGCCGTCGCCGGCGTAGCGGGCCCGGGCGGAGGCGACCGTCCGCGGGCGGGCGTGCCAGGCCCGGTGGTCGACCCCGTTGGGGACCACGTCGATCCGCCCGGTCGGCACGTCGAAGAGCCGGGCCACCTGGTCCCGCATGTAACCGGAGCAGGCGATCACCCGGGCCGAGGCGTTGCTCAGCCAGTGTTCGACGCCGTGGATGGTGCGGTTCAGCTCCGCCGGCAGCCAGCCCTGGTGCCGGCCGGCCTCGGTGGCGTGGATGGTGGTGACGAGCGGCAGGTCGAGGTGTTCGGCGAGGGTGACCGCGGAGTGCGCGACCAGCCAGTCGTGGGCGTGGATCACGTCGTACCCGCCGGACCCGGCGGCCCGCAGGGCGGTGCGGGTGAGGGTGTGGTTGAACGCCATCGTCCAGGCCAGCAGGGAGCCGGTGGCGAGCGGGAAGGCGACCGGGTCCTCGGCGGCCCGGAGGATCCGGACGCCGTCGGCGTACTCCTCCAGCGGGGCGCCCTCGGCGTGCCGGGTGACCACGGTGACCTCGTGTCCGGCGGCGGCCAGAGCGACGGAGAGGGCGTGCACGTGGCGGCCGAGTCCACCGACGAGCACGGGCGGGTATTCCCAGGAGAGGATCAGCACCCGCTGGTGCCGGGCCGGGTGGATGTCGATCACGTCGGCGTCAGGTGACATGCTGCCCCCTTTGAGTTGTTCCCGCACCGCGCGGCGGCGGGCACCACACCGGGTGCCGGCCGTCTCGGGTGGGTCGGGGCCAATCCTGCCGACCGGTCGATAACCAGCGGAGACGCGCTGGTTGCCGGTGTGTAACGCGTGCCTATCCGGCCCGCCGGACGCGCAACAGCTCGGCGACCGACCACGCCTGGAACGGGCAGCCGGTCGCGCCGTGCGGGGCGAGGGCGTCGGCCGTCTCGCTCACCGATCCCAGCCCGTACTCGCCCAGATGCCCCTCGAGTCCGACCAGAAGATCGTCGGTGGGCAGCCCGGCCCGCCGGTACGCGTCGACCAGCGGCCCGATCAGCCACGGCCACACGGTGCCCTGGTGGTAGGCCCCGTCCCGCTCCGCCGGACCGCCCCGGTGCCGGCCGACGAAACCCGGTGAGTCGGGGGAGAGGCTGCGCGGCCCGAGCGGGGTGACCAGCGCGGCGGTGATCGGGCGCAGCGTCGCCTCGTCCGGCTCCAGCGGGGCGTACGGCAGCGACCAGGCGAGCAGCTGGTTCGGGCGGAGCAGGTCGTCGTCGTGGTGCGGGGCCCCGCCCAGCGGGTACGCCGGGGCGGGCGCGTCCACCACGTCGTGCAGCCAGCCCACCGGCGCCGGGAACCGCTTCCGGAACGCCGTGGTCGCCTTCGTGTGCAGCCCCCACAGCGCGGTGGCGTCCCGGCCGACCAGCTCGGTCAGCTCGGCCAGACCGGCCAGCCCGTTCACCCAGAGCGCGTTGACCTCCACCGGCTTGCCGGTACGCGGCGTCACCGGCACCCCGTACACCCGGGCGTCCATCCAGGTCAGCGCGGTGTCCGGCGGGCCGCCCTGGGTGAGCAGCCCGTCGGCCGGGTCGACCGCGATGCCGTACCGGGTGCCGGCCAGGTGCGCCTCGACCACGGCGTGCAGCGCGGGCAGCAGCTCTTCGGCGAGGTCGGTGTCGCCGGTGGCGGTGACGTGCCGGCTCACCGCGTGCAGGAACCACAGCGTCGCGTCGACCGTGTTGTACTCCACCCGGCCGGTGTCGGCGGTGTTCGCCAGCATCCCCTCGGACAGCGTCGCCGCGTACGCCCGCAACAGCTCCCGCCCCTCGTCGGCCCGGTTGGTGTGGAGGAACAGCCCCTCGTACGAGGTCATGGTGTCCCGTGACCAGGCGCCGAACCACGGGTAGCCGGCGACCACGTCGGGGCCGGCGGCCGTGCGCACCACGAACGCGTCGGCGGCCAGGGCGAGGGTCGCCGCCGCCGGGTCGGCCGGCTTCGCCGCCCCCACCACCTCCCGGTTGCGCCGCCGCGCCGCCTCGACCAGCGCGGTCGCCGCGGGCGGGTGGTCGGTCAGGTCGTCGGCCCAGGCCAGCACCGACACCGTGTCGCCCGGGCGGTCCAGCGCGCCGGCGAAGCGGCCCGCGTACCAGAGGTCCTCGTCCGGGTTGAGCCCGCGGGCCGCCTCCTCGCGGTGGCGCACCCCCAGCCACCACTGCCCCTCAGGCGCCCAGTCCGGCCCGACCAGCCGGAACGCCCCCTCGACCACCGCCCCGCCGGCGGCCGGCTCCAGCCGGGGCGTCGGGCCGTCGGCCCGCCGCTCGCCGTGCGCGTCCCGCCAGGTGCAGGCCGCCGCCAGGTCCAGCCGGACCGGGCCGCCCGACACCAGCCGGTGCACCACCGCCACGCAGGACCGGCCGTACGCCATGGCGATCTCCCGCTCGATCACCACGTCGCCGATCCGCCAGCGCCAGCGCGGCACCCCGTCGACCAGGGCGAACTGCTCCAGCAGCTCGAAGCCGCGCGGGTCGACGTCGCCGGAGGCCCACTCGTGCGCGCCGAGGCGCACCCGCGCCCCCGACGGTAGGGTGACCGCCGGGTCGAGGCTGACCAGCCCCATCCGGCGGGTCGCCGGCGTTTCCCCGGCCGCCACCAGCAGCCCGTGGTAGCGGCGGGTGCGCAGCCCGCTGACCGTGCCCATGGCATAGCCGCCCCGCCCGTCGGTGAGCAGCCACTCCCGGGTCGACCCGGCGTCGAGGTCGCCGCAGACCTGCGGACCGAAGCGAATCTCGATCATCTTTCCTCCACCCGGGGCGGCGTGCCGCACGCCACGACGAGAATGGCCGCTGTGGTGAAGTACCCCGGCGGCGTCGAAGATGTGCAGGTGATCACTGACCGTCCGACCTCCGCTGCCCCCGACCCCGAGCGGCTCCGGCTCGCCCAGGCCGATGCCGGCGAGCAGGACTGGCGCGCATGGGGTCCCTATCTGTCCGAGCGGGCGTGGGGGACGGTACGGGAGGACTACAGCGAACACGGCACGGCGTGGGACTACTTCCCCCACGATCACGCGCGGTCCCGAGCCTACCGGTGGAACGAGGACGGCATGGCCGGCGTCTGCGACGACCGGCAGACATTCTGCTTCGCCCTCGCCCTCTGGAACGGGAAGGACCCGATCCTCAAGGAGCGGATGTTCGGCCTCGGCGGCGACGGGGGCAACCACGGCGAGGACGTGAAGGAGTACTGGTGGTACGAGGACTCCACCCCCACCCACTCCTTCATGCGCTGGCGCTACCACTACCCGCAGGCCGCCTTCCCGTACGACGAGCTGGTGGCGGTCAACGCGCTGCGCGGCCGGGACGACACCGAGTACGAGCTGGTCGACACCGGGATCTTCGACGACGACCGGTACTGGGCGGTGACCGTCGACTACGCCAAGGCGTCCCCGAGCGACATGTGCATCCTGGTGACGGTGGCCAACCGGGGCGACCGGGCCGAGCGGCTGCACGTGCTGCCCACGCTGTGGTTCCGCAACACCTGGGCGTGGGGGCTGCCCGGCGGCGACCGGGTGCCGAAGCTGGTGGGTGACGGCGCCCGGCTGGTCGGCGAGCACTGGGTGCTCGGCCAGGTCCTGCTGGAGGGCGACGGCGCGCCGACCCCGCTGCTCTGCGACAACGACACCAACGCCGAGCGGCTCTGGGGACTGCCGGGCCGGTCGGCGTACCCGAAGGACGGGATCAACGACCACGTGGTGGCCGGCGCGGCCACGGTCAACCCGGACCGGGAGGGGACCAAGGGCGCGCTGCACTACGTGTTCGACGTGCCGGCCGGGGGCCAGCGGCAGATCCGGCTGCGGCTGACCAGGACCGCTCCGCCGCCGGCATCCGCCCCGCCGCCGCCGGCCGAGCTGGGCGACGGTTTCGACGCGGTGCTCTGGGCCCGGCGGGCCGAGGCGAACCGGTTCTTCGACAGCGTCGTCCCGGCCGCCGCGAGCGCCGACGAGGCGCTGGTGGCCCGGCAGGCCATCGCCGGGCTGATGTGGGGCAAGCAGTTCTACCACTTCGACGTCAAGCGGTGGCTGGCGGGCGACCCCGGCTCCACGCCACCGCCGGCCGGTCGGCGGCACGGGCGCAACAGCCACTGGTGGCACATGACCAGCTTCGACGTGATCTCCATGCCGGACCCGTGGGAGTACCCCTGGTACGCGGCCTGGGACCTGGCCTTCCACTGCGTCACCATCGCCCGGGTCGACCCCGGCTTCGCGAAGGAGCAGCTGCTGCTCCTGCTGCGTGAGTGGTACCTGCACCCCAACGGGCAGATCCCGGCGTACGAGTGGGCGTTCGGCGACGTGAACCCGCCGGTGCACGCCTGGGCGGCGCTGAAGGTCTTCGAGATCGACGGCTCCCGCGACCACGAGTTCCTCGCCCGGGTGATGCACAAGCTGCTGCTCAACTTCACCTGGTGGGTGAACCGCAAGGACACCGGCGGCAACAACGTCTTCGAGGGCGGCTTCCTCGGGCTGGACAACGTCGGCCCGTTCGACCGCTCCGCCGCGCTGCCGGTGGCCGGGGTGCTTGAGCAGTCCGACGGCACCGGCTGGATGGCCATGTACGCGCTGAACCTGCTCGACATGGCCATCGTGCTGGCCGAGCACGACCGGGCGTACGTGGACACCGCGACGAAGTTCTTCGAGCACTTCGCGTACATCGCCGCGGCCGCGTACGACCAGGGGCTCTGGGACGACGAGGACGCCTTCTTCTACGACGTGCTGCGGCTGGCCGACGGCAGCCAGGTGCCGCTGAAGGTCCGCTCGGTGGTCGGGCTGCTGCCGCTCGCGGCGACCACCCGGCTCACCGCGAAGACCCTGCACCGGCTGCCCGAGCTGGGTGCCCGGCTGCGCTGGTTCCTCACCAACCGCCCCGAGTACGCCGACGTGATCGGCGCCCGCCGGCTCGGCCCGGACGGGCGGCAGCAGCGGCTGCTCTCCATGGTCGGTCCGGACCAGGTGGTCCGGCTGCTCGCCCGGATGCTGGACACCGACGAGTTCCTCTCCGAGTACGGCCTGCGTACGCTCAGCCGCGCCCACCTGGACAAGCCGTTCACGGTGACCCTCGGCGGCCAGGAGTTCAGCGTCGGCTACGAGCCGGCCGAGTCGACCAGCGGCCTGTTCGGCGGCAACTCCAACTGGCGCGGCCCGATCTGGATGCCGACCAACTTCCTGTTGATCAGCGCGCTGCGCGACTACGCGGCCTTCTTCGGCGACGACCTCCAGGTCGAGTACCCGACCCGGTCCGGCCGCAAGTGCACCCTCGACGAGATCGCCGACGACCTCTCCGCGCGGCTGATCTCGCTGTTCACCCGGGACGGCTGGGGCCGGCGGCCGATCTACGGCGCCGCCCAGCTCTTCCAGACCCACCCGGACTGGCGGGACCTGATCTGCTTCCCGGAGTACTTCCACGGCGACAACGGCGCCGGGCTGGGGGCCTGGCACCAGACCGGCTGGACGGCGCTGGTCGCCGACCTGATCCTCACCCGGCGCCGCTGAGCCGGGGCGCGACGGCCGCCCGGCCGCCGCGCCCCGCCCGCTCAGGGCAGCGGGAAGAAGGCCACCCGCGCGTGGTACTCGCCGGCCACCATGGTGGTGTCGCTGCCGACGAAGAGGCCCCGGTCGGTGGCGTACAGCTCGCCGGTGCCGACGCCCCGGTCCTTCGTCGGGTTCCAGGCGAGGGCCCGGCCGGTGACCGGGTGGATCGCGCCGATGCCGGGGCGGGAGACCGCACCGGCGCCGGCCGAGTTGCGGCCGAGCGGGTTGTCCAGCCAGCGCTGGTGCCCGCCGACGTAGACCGCGGAGCCGGTGATCGCCACCGAGAGCAGGGTGTCCCCGCCGGTGTAGTTCACCCAGGTCGGCTGCTTGCCGCCGGTCTCCGCGCCGAACTCGAAGCGGGAGGCCGCGTCGCAGAGTGTGCCCGGGAACGCGGCGCCGGTGGTGACCGCGACGAACCAGGAGCCGTCCGGCGAGATGTCCACCCCCCGCAGATAGGTGGGCATGCTCGCCGCGCACTGCGGCTGGTACCGGGTGGTCGTCCACCCGGAGAGGGTGACGCCGGCGGCGGTCAGCCCCGCCACGGCGAGCTGGTGGCGGGGCTGGCCGGCGACCGAGCTGAAGTTGCCCACGAAGACCAGCCGGCTGCCGTCCGCGGAGACGTCCAGCGCCTCGACCTTCACCGGCGCGGTGACCCCGCTGGTGGTGACCCGCGGCCCCTCCAGGCGCAGGTTCACCGTCGGGTCGGCGGCGCCGGTGGTCGCGTTCAGCGCGGCCAGGCCTCGGCGGGTCACCCCGGCCACGGTCTGGAACGCGCCGCCCACGATCAGCCGACCGCCGACCAGCCGCATGTCGTTGACCTGGTTGTTGAGCGCGGCCGGGGCGAAGCCGGCGACCCGGGCCCCGGTGGCCACGTCGAGCCGGGCCACCCGCGGTGCGGCCACCCCGTTCACCGTCGTGAACGCTCCGCCGATGTAGAGCGACCGGCCGTCGGCCGACGCGGCGAGCGCCTTCACGGTCCCGTTGACCACGGGCCGGAAGG
Source organism: Micromonospora sp. GCM10011541 (assembly GCF_042650725.1). Lineage (NCBI taxonomy): Bacteria > Bacillati > Actinomycetota > Actinomycetes > Micromonosporales > Micromonosporaceae > Micromonospora > Micromonospora sp. GCM10011541. The sequence continues at coordinate 104,562 of NZ_JBHSBP010000077.1, read as the reverse complement.
TGGTGTCGATCCGGCCCGTGGTGGCGTCGAAGGCCACCAGCCGGGGCATGGCGAGCTGCGCGGTGTTGTTCGCGTTGCGGACCTTGGTGAAGGACCCGGCGAGATACACCCGGTTGCCGATCTGGAGGATCCGGTAGACGGTGCCGTCGAGCGCGTGCGGCGTCCAGTTCGCCGGGTCGGCGCTGACCACGGTGGCGTGCGTGGCGTTGACCGCGTGGGCCGGGGTCGCGGGAAGGGCGCTGCCGGCCGCGACGAGCGCGGCGAGCACTCCGGTGGCCGCTCTCCGGCGACGCCGGCGCCGGCCCTCCGGCCGGCCCCGGGTCTGGTGTGGATGATCACGAGAGGTCGTCATGGCCGAAGCATGCCGCGCCCAGCCGGGTACGCGCAGTCGGGTTCCCGCCGTCCGCGCCTCGGCGTTCGGCCACTTCGCACCGGCCGTCCGGCCGGCCCGGTGATCCTTCCCGCCCGCCCGGCACCGTCCGCGCGCCGCGCCGGAAACTGGGCTGTCCCGGCCGCCCGGGGCGCAGTAGCGTGTCCCGGTCCAGCACACGGAAGGGGAACGCGATGCGGCAGCGCCGGGAGGCGACGGTGCTCATCTTCGACGCCGACGACACGCTCTGGGAGAACAACGTCCTCTTCGAGCGGGTGATCGACGACTTCCTCGCCTGGCTGGACCACCCCACGCTGGACCGGACCGAGATCCGGGCCGTGCTCGACGACATCGAGCGGGCCAACGCGGTGGCGCACGGGTACGGCAGCAAGGTCTTCCTGCGCAGCCTGGGGGACTGCCTGGAGCGGCTGCGGGAGCGGCCGGCCACGGAGCGGGAGCGCCGGGAGCTGGACGAGCTGGCCGCGGCGCTGGTCGGGCACACCGTCGAGCTGATGCCGGGGGTCGCGGAGACGCTGGACGACCTCGCCACCCGCCACGAGCTGCTGCTGCTCACCAAGGGGGAACGGGAGGAGCAGCAGCGCAAGCTCGACGCCTCGGGTCTGCTGCGCCACTTCCGGGCCGCGCACATCGTCCGGGAGAAGGACGTCGACACGTACCGCTGGCTGGTCGCCGAGCACGGGTTCGACCCGGCCGACGGGTGGATGATCGGGAACTCCCCGCGGTCGGACATCCTGCCGGCCCGGGCCGCCGGCCTGAACGCGGTGTTCATCCCCAACGAGAACACCTGGGTGCTGGAGCACGACGAGCTGGACCCGACCGACACCGGGGTGGTCCGGCTGGCCGCCTTCCCCGACCTGCTCCGGCATTTCTGATCCGCCGGTAACGTCCGGGTCGTGCCGCTGACGTTCCCCTCGCACCTGGCTCCGGTGCTGCCGTTGAAGCTGTGGCGCCCGCACTGGTTCGACGGGGTGGCGCTGGCCACCGGCGCGGTGTCGCCGGACGTGGCCTACCTGTTCACCGGCACCCGGTACGACCTCGGGCTGCGGACCCACACGCTGGGCGGGCTGCTCTGGTGGTGCCTGCCGGTGGCGCTCGGCTACACCTGGATCGTCCGCCGGACGATCGCCGGGATCGCGGTGCACCTGCCCGGCGAGCGGGCCTTCGCCTGGCGGGATCATGCCGCGCTCGGCGGTGTCCGGCATCCCTGGCAGGTCACGGTCTGCTCGGCGCTGATCGGCGCGGCCAGCCACGTCGCCTGGGACCGGGTCACCCACAGCGACCGCTGGCTGCGCGCCCTCGGCGTGGACTGGCACGCGCTCACCGGCATGTACTGGTGGTTCTTCGCCGACCTGCTCAGCACTCTGGTCGGCGCGGTCGTCGTGGTCGGCCTGGCGCTGCGCGCCGCCAGCCGGCATGAGATCTTTGACGGCGTACGACCGCCGGCGCCACCGGCGCGCCCCACGGTCTTCTGGGGGGTGGCGCTGATCGTCACGGCCGTCGGCGCGGCGGTGCTGCCGGCGCTGCCGTATCCGACGATGCCGGCCCCCGGTGGGGTACGACTGCTGCATCTGGGCGCGCTCGCGCTGATCGCCGGGGCCGTGGCAGCGGGCCGGTCCGAGGCTCGACGGGCCGGTGGGCGGACCGGTCGCTTCGATGAGAAACAGCGACAATCCGGCTGACCCTGTTACGTCGACATGCCGTATTTCAACGTTGGTATCAATCACATTCTCGCGGGCCCGCAAAAGCTTGTCCGACCTGCGGCGGGATGCCTAACCTGGGCCCGCGTTCACGGCTCTTCGGGGTGAGTCGGGGACGCGCCGAAGTCCGGTAGTTGGGCACCGTGGAGCTGAGTGCATGCGGGCCGGCTCGCCGTGTTGAGCCCGGCGTTGGCGGCGTGCCACGCCTGCCGCGCTCGCAACGGCGAATTCCGCTACCACGCCGGACGGCTGGGGGTCAGGACCGGGGAGTTGCGGACCCGGTCCTGACCCGTCCCCGGCGCCGGCTGCCATGATCAGCGGCATGACCGCGGAATCCCGTACCCGTGCACCGGTCGCCAACCGGGCCCACCTGCTGACCACGCTGCCGTGCGACAGCACCCAGGTCGTCATCGTCACCGACGACGACCGGAGCCCGAGCCACGCCACCCTGGAGACGTTGGTCAGGACGGGCGACCGGTGGGAGCGGGTGTCCGAGCTGCCCGCCCGGATCGGCCGCGACGGGTTCAGCGACCGGCACGTGGAGGGGGTACCCACCACCCCCACCGGCGTCTTCGCCTTCGGACCGACTATGTACGGCATCTCGCCGGACCCGGGCGTCCGCTACCCGTACCACCGGGTCGCGCCGGACGACTGGTGGAACGCCGCCCCCGAATCGCCGGCGTACAACACCTTCCAGCACACCGACCGGAATCCGGGCGGGGAGAGCGAGGCGCTCTGGCGGGAGGCGCCGGCCTACACCCACTTCGCGGTGATCACGTACAACATGCCGCCGACCGTCCCGGCGCCGGTGCCGTACGCGGGCAGCGGCATCTTCCTCCACGAGTTCTCCAGACCCGGTGGCAACGCCACGGCCGGCTGTGTGAGCCTCGCCCACGAGAACCTCGCCGGAGTGCTGCGCTGGCTCGATCCGGCCGCGTCGCCGCATATCGTGCTCGCCCCCCGGCAGTGGCTCGAGCGCGGCTGAACCCCGGCCACCGCCGACGTTTCCGCTGCCCTGCACCGCTTCCTTGGAGCAAACCTAGGAAGTAGCTGAGAGATATCCGGCTGAGTATCGCTCGTTTCTAGCCTTCACCCGTCGTGTCTCCAAGGGACCGGAGGGTAACGGGTGAAAAGGCGATCACGAGGCCCCCTGATCGGGGGCCTGGCGCTGGTCATGGTGGCCACGCTGGGCGGGATGACGCTCCTGCCGGACCAGGACCCCGCTCGCACCGGCCAGGCAGCCGGAGCGAAGGACGACCACCCCGGCGTGCTGTCGCGGATCGGCGATGCCGCGCGGGGTCTGGTCGACGGCGGGTCGGGCCGGGCGAAGCCGGAGGTCATCAGCGCGGGCCTGGCCCGCGACGAGAAGCCGCTGGCGGGGAAGAAGTGGCCGGAGCAGAAGCGGGTCCGGGAGCTGACCGGTAAGCGGACCGCGAACAGTCGGGTCTATCAGCTGTCGGACGGTCGGACGCAGGCGGAGATCTCGGCGGTGCCGCTGCACTACCGGGACGCGAAGGGCCGGTTCCAGGCCATCGACACCACCGTCCGCCCCACCTCTGACAAGGGGTACGTGCAGGGCAACCGCACGAACACCTTCACCAGCCTGTTCGGGGACAGCACGGACGACCTGGTCCGGTTCGAGGCCGACGGCCGGAGCATCGAGCTGGGTCTGGCGGGCGCGGCGAAGGCGGCGACGCCGAAGGTGTCGGGTTCCACGGTCACCTACGCGGGCCTGGCGGGCGGCGCGGACGTGGTGTACGACGTGAGCAGCACGGCGTTGAAGGAGAAGATCGTCCTTCGTCGGGCGCCGGGTGGTCCGGCGTCGTACACGTTCACGCTGGACACCGCCGGGCTGACCGCGCAGCAGCGGGAGGACGGCTCGATCGCGTTCGTCGGCAAGGGCGGCGGCGCGCCGGTGTTCGTGATGCCGGCGCCGTTCATGTACGACAGCAAGGACGACAAGGCGTCGCCGCACGGGAAGGTGTGGAGCGACAAGGTCACCCAGAAGGTGACGCAGTCCGGTGCCACGTCGACGATCACGATCACCGCGGACGCGGGCTGGCTGGCCGACCCGGCCCGGGTGTATCCGGTGGTGATCGACCCGACCATCAAGGTCCAGCCGGTGCCGACCGACGCCCAGGACGTGGCGATCTACTCGGGCGCGACCACCACCAACTACAACGACACCTACCAGCTGAAGGTCGGCACGGACGCCGCGCAGTCCTGGCGGTCGCTGGTCAAGTTCGACGTCAGCTCGATCCCGGCGAACACGCCGATCGACGACGCGCAGCTGCAGATGTACTACTCCCAGACCCACTACGCCTGGGGCTTCGACGTCGCGATGGAGGCCCGGCGGGTCACCCAGCCGTGGAGCGAGAGCACGGCGAACTGGTCGAACACCAACGCCAACATCGCCGCCCAGCCAGCCGGCAACATGGTGACGAAGGACGACGGCGACGCGGGCACCTCGGTCAGCGGCACCTGGTCCTACTCCGGGAACACCGCCCTGACGCCGCTGGCCATCAACGGCGACTACCGGTACAACAACGACACCACGACCGGCAACACCCACACCTGGGTGCCGACGATCACCGAGGCCGGTGACTACCAGGTCGAGGTCCACTACGTCTCGGAGGCCGACCGGCCGACGAACGCGCCGTACACGGTGTACTTCAACGGCGGCTCGAAGACCTACACGGTCGACCAGACCGGCAGTGGGCTCGGGGAGTGGAAGACCCTCGGCGTGCACCCGTTCGCGGCCGGCACCACCGGCAAGGTCGTCCTCGGCGACGTCTCCGGCAAGTCGGTGATCGCCGACGCGGTCCGCTTCACCCGCTGGGGCGTGACGACCAAGAAGGCGGCGGTCTCCAACGTCTGGAGCACGTTCCCGGTCCGCAACGTGGTCCAGGACTGGGTCAACGGCACGTACGCCAACAACGGCTTCATGGTCAAGGCGGTCGACGAGGCGAAGAAGGGCCGGGGCGGCCCGATCTTCGAGGCCTCCGAGTTCGCCTACAGCAACGCCCGGCGGGACTTCAACCTGCCGAAGCTGGTGGTCACCTACGGCCGGCCGGGCGTGACGGTGAACCCGCCGACCACCATCACCTCCACCGGTGCGGTCCTCGACTGGCCGGCGTACGTGGATCCGTCGACGAGCACCGCCGATGACGCGGTCGAGTACCAGGTGCACCGCAGCATCTACCAGAACTTCACCCCGTCGTCGGCGACGTTGATCGCGCCGGTGTCGACGGGGACGCGGACGTACCAGGACACCACGGCGGTGCCGACGGCGGCGGACAACACCGACCCGATGGCGCGGAAGTTCTACTACTACATGGTCGCGGTGAAGACCCGTGACGGGCAGGTTCTCGCGGGTCCGACGCAGGCGGCGATGCTGCCGAAGGCGGGTCAGATCACCCGGATCTACCGCACCGGTCAGACCGACACGACGCTGTCGGCGGCGCGTCCGACGGAGAACGTGGACGTCTACGACGGTGACCCGTACGTCAGTCCGGGCAACAACTCGTCGTACTACGGCGACACCCGGGGTCTGCTGAAGTTCCCGACGCTGACCGGCATCCCGGCCAACGCCCAGGTGGTCGACGCCGAGCTGCGGATGTACAACACGGGTCTCTACCCGGGCACGGACACCGACGAGTACGTCGACGTCTACCGGATGACCAAGGCCTTCACCGAGACGAAGGCGACCTGGAACACCTCCGACGGGGTCACGGCGTGGACCACGCCGGGTGGTGACTACGACACCACCTGGAAGGCCGGTTTCAACGGGTTCACCAACGACCCGGAGTGGGAGACCTGGGACGTCACCAGCCCGGTGAAGGGCTGGGTGGCCACCCCGACCAGCAACTACGGTCTGCTGCTGCGGCAGCGCGACGAGGTCAACCAGACCGCGCGGGCGATGCTGCTGTCGTCGGAGGGTCAGGAGCCGCTGCTGCGGCCGACGCTGGAGGTGACCTACCTCGAGCAGACCGCGGAGTCGACGTACTACGCGGCCTCGACGCCGCCGCTGGCCACCGCGGACTCGACGTACACGGTGCCGGTGACGCTGTCGAACCCGACCCTGGCGGCCTGGAACCCGACCGACTGGGAGCTGGCGTACGACTGGAAGCGGGCCGACGGGGTCACGGACGGCGCGGACGCCACCTACGAGCTGAAGACCGCGCTGCCGAAGAGCGTCCCGGCCGGTGGCACGGTCGACGTGGCGGCGCAGGTGAAGACCCCGCCGTCGTCGACGGAGGGGAACAAGCGCACCGACTACGTGCTGCAGTGGGATCTGCGGAACAAGCTGACCGGTAAGAAGCTGTCGGAGACCACGCCGGCGATCCAGCCGCTGCCGCAGAACGTGGCGGTGGAGGAGCCGACCTCCGACCAGCTGGGTCTGGAGAAGTTCTACTCGTACGCGGGGAAGAACACCGGCGCCGGCGGCACCATGATGAACAACCTGTACTCCGGCAACACCGTCTGGTCGTACAACGCGATCAACAACCCCTCCCGGGGCCTGTCGACGTTCGTGCGGATGTCCTACAACTCGCTGGACACCACCGACAGTGTGGCCGGGTACGGCTGGTCGTTGCAGGCCAGCTCGATGATGCGGCTCGGCACTCCGCTGGACTTCCACCCGAACCCGAACCCCACCAAGGTCACCCTGACCGACGGTGACGGCACCAGCCACTGGTTCACCTGGGACGCCGCGGCCAACGAGTGGAAGAGCCCCAAGGGTGTGCACCTCTACCTGCAGAAGTACAGCAGCGTGGAGTGCAAGCCCAACACGCAGGAGCGCAAGGCGTGGGTGCTCACCCGACCGGACCGCACGCAGTTCTTCTACGACTGCGAGGGCTTCCTGTCGAGCATCGTCGACAACAACGGCAACGAGATGCTCTTCACCTACGAGGAGCGCAAGTCCAACAACAAGCCGACCAAGTTCCTGCGCTACATCACCGACCCGACCGGCCGGATCACCCTGACCATCGACTACTACGCCAAGGGTCAGACGTTCGACTACATCGACGACACCACCTGGAACCGGGTGTCGGGTGCGACGAACCTGACCAACCCGAAGATCATCGACCACGTCTCGCAGATCACCGACATCTCGGGACGCAAGCTCACCTTCACCTACACCGACAAGGGCCTGCTCGGTGAGCTGATCGACGGTGCCGGCTCCACCAACGGCGCGCCGAAGACGTTCAAGTTCGCCTACGACATGACCCAGGGCAACAAGAACGTCAAGCTGGTCAAGGTCACCGACCCGCGGGGCAACGCCAGCAGCCTGGTCTACAACTACCCGCAGACCGGCGACGACCCCAAGTTCCACTGGACGACCAAGTCCTACACCGACCGGCTCGGCTACCTGACCCAGTTCGGCTACGTCGACCCGGACGGCCCGCAGGGCAACAACATCAACGCCACGGTCACGGACGCGGAGAACCACGCCACCGCGTACCAGCTGGACGGCTACGGCCGCTCGTACCAGACGACCAACGCGAAGAACGAGGTCACCAAGCTCGGCTGGGACGACGACCACAACGTCGTCCGGCTGGAGGAGGCCAACGGCGCCGTCGCCACCTGGGCGTACGACCCGAAGACCGGCTACCCGACCGAGACGAAGAACGCCGAGGCGGTCAAGAACGGCTGGCCGGGCACGGTGCTGACCTACCAGCGGCAGCTCAACGGCTACGTGGCCGAGGTCATCACCAAGACCAGCTCGGAGGGCCGCAAGTGGACCTTCGGCTACACCGCCGAGGGTGACATCGAAACCGTCACCGACCCGCTCGGCAACACCACGGCGACCGCCGGCGACTACACGAGCACCAACACCTACGACGAGTGGGGCCAGCTGCTCAGCGCCAAGGACGCCAACGGCAACGTCACGGCGTACGGCCCCTTCCACGCGAGCGGTTACCCGACGACCATCACGGACGCCGGCACCGGCAAGTCGTACTTCACCTACGACGACCGGGGCAACGTCACCGAGGTCAAGAACGGCAAGAACGCCAAGGTGACGCAGGCGTACGACACCTTCGGCCGGCCGACCACCAAGGTGGAGCCGATGGACGCGGCCAACAACCGCTACATCACCACCAAGGCCCCGGTGTACGACCTCAACGACAACATCACCACGGCGTACGCGGCCAACGGCGCGGTGTCGACCTCCGTCTACGACAAGGCGGACCAGGTCGTCGAGACCCTCGCGCCGACGGACGAGGCGACGGACCCGGAGCGGAAGACCACCACGACGTACGACAAGGTCGGCAACGTCCTGACCGTCACGGAGCCCCAGGGCAACCTGACCTCCACGGCCGGCGACTACACCACGACCACGAAGTACGACGCGATCTACCAGCCGATCGAGGTCACCAACGGCCTCGGCCAGAAAGTGACGTCGGAGTACGACAACGTCGGCAACGTCACGGTCCTGTACGACGCGAAGAAGACCGCCAGCGCGGCGGACGATTTCACCACGAAGTACGAGTACGACCTGAACCACCGGGTCGTGAAGACCGTCGACGCCCTCGGCAAGTTCACCTCCGCGCGGTACGACAAGGACGGCCTGACCCTCGGGTCCACCGACGCGGACGGCAACGAGTCGCTGGCGGTCTACGACGCCCGCGGCGCGCTGGTCGAGTCGAAGGTGCCGCACGACAAGGACGGCGCCGGCACCGTCACCTACCGGACCACGAAGTACGAGTACGACCAGGTCGGCAACCAGACGAAGGCGATCACTCCGCGCGGTGTGAACACCAGCGACGACGCCGACGACTTCGCCGTGGTGACCGTCTACGACGCGCTCAACCGCAAGAAGGAGGAGTGGTCGTCCTACGACAAGGACGACAGCCGCTACAACACGCCGGACAAGACCTTCTACGAGTACGACGAGATCGGCAACCTCAAGAAGGTCAGCGCGCCCCCGTCGGACGGGCAGACGGTCCGTAACGACACCGAGTACACCTACTACGACAACGGGTGGACCAGGACGTCCAAGGACCCGTGGGACATCGTCAACTCCTTCGACTACAACGACCTGGGCCAGCAGATCAAGAACACGCTGACCTCGGCCGGCGGGTCGACCAGCCGGACGATGACCTGGGACTACTACCCGTCGGGCAACGAGAAGGGGCGGTCGGAGGACGGCTTGCCGGTCGGCAAGGACGTGGTCCTGGTCGACAACACCGACTCGAACAACACCGCCGCCCAGGGCACCTGGACGAGCGGCGCCGCCACCGGGCAGTGGGGCTACGACGTGGCCACCGCGCCGGCGGGCAGCGGGTCGGCGCAGTTCAACTGGCAGCTGAACATCCCGCGGGACGGCAGCTACGAGGTGTTCGTCCGGCATCCGCAGGTCAGCGGCGCCGCGACGGACGCGAAGTTCACCATCACCTACGACGGCGGCAGCGTCACCAAGACGGTGAACCAGACGCAGAACACCGGCGCGTGGATCAGCCTGGGCAGCTACTCCTTCGTCGAGGACGGCGTCCAGAAGATCACCGTCACCGACCAGGCGACGGGCAAGGTGCTCGCTGACGCGGTCAAGCTGGTGCGGGACAACACCGGTGACGTCGACAACGAGAAGAAGGAGTTCACCTACCGGTACAACCCGAACGGGCTGATGGTCGAGGTCAAGGACCTCAGCCCGGGCGCGAAGATCGACCGGTACGACATCGCGTACGACGAGCTCAGCCAGATCTCCTCGGTGAAGGAGTACGCCGGGTCGACGCTGAAGAACACCACGGCGCTGACCTACGACGAGAACGGCAACCCGCTCACCTCGACCCACGACCTCACCTGGTCGAAGATCGAGTACGACGCGCGGGACATGGTCGCCAAGGTGACCAACGCCGACTCGCCGACGGCGGGCAACCAGCAGATCTCGACGTTCACGTACACCGCTCGCGGGCAGCTGCTCAAGCAGACGAAGCCCAACGGCAACACCGTGGACTTCGAGTACTACCTCGACGGCGCCACCAGGCACCAGCTGGAGAAGACCTCCGGCGGAACCACCGTCGCCGAGCACACGCTGGAGTACCAGGCCAACGGTCACCCGTCGCGGGACGTGCTCAAGTTGATGAACGCCGACAACTCGTCGGACTACATCGACAACACGTACGTCTTCAGCTACGACCCGCAGGACCGGATCGCCAAGCTCGACAAGACCGGCGACAGCACCTCGACGGAGTCGTACACCTACGACGCCAACGGCAACACCGTCGCCCAGACCGTCGAGGGCGCGACGAGCACCAGCAAGTACGACCGGAACCGGCTGCACTCCACCACCGCCGGTGGGGTGACGTCGACGTACAACTACGACCCGCTCGGTCGCCTCGACACGGTGTCGATCGGTGGTCAGCGGGCGCAGAAGTACTACTACGACGGATTCGACCGCACGGCGAAGACCACCGCGGGCATCGGTGCGACGGCGAAGTCGACGACCTACGCCTACGACCCGTTCGACCGGACGGTGTCGCAGACGGTGGGCTCGAAGACGACGGCCTTCACCTACCTGGGGATGGACAACCAGGTGCTGCGGGAGGAGGTCGCGGGCAAGGCGACCAAGTCCTACCAGTACGCGCCGTGGGGTCAGCAGCTCACCCAGATCAAGCACAAGGACGACGGCAGCCGGGAGTACTCGCAGTTCATCTACCGGCCGCGTGGTGACGTCGTCGGCATCACGAAGGAGGACGGCAAGACCCGGGCGACGTACGGCTACACGGCGTACGGCAAGGACGACGAGTCGCAGTTCACCGGTGTGGACAAGCCGGGTGCGACGCCGGAGGGTGAGGAGCCGTACAACGCGTTCCGATTCAACGCCTCCCGGTGGGACGCGTCCTCGGGCACGTACGACATGGGTTTCCGCAACTACGACCCGGGCCTGAACCGGTTCCTGACGCGGGACTCCTACGGCGGCGCCCTGGCGGACATGGGTCTGGCGATGGACCCGTTCACCGGCAACCGGTACGCGTTCGCCGGCGGTAACCCGATCAGCTTCGTGGAGCTGGACGGGCACCTGTTCGGGATGTCGTGGTCGGACATCGGCCACGCCGCCCTGGATGTCGCCGGCATGGTGCCGGTGATCGGTGAGGTCGCCGACGTCGCCAACGGCATCTGGTACGCGGCCGAGGGCAACTACGTCGACGCGGCTCTGTCCATGGCGTCCGCGATCCCGCTGGCCGGGAACGCGGTGGCCGCGGCCAAGCTGGCCAAAACGGGTAAGAAGATCGCCGACGGCATCGACACCGCCCGAGACCTGGAGAAGGCGGCCGAGAACGCCAAGGCGGTGGAGAACGGTGTAAGTGCCACCACCGACGCCACCAGGGCACCTACCACCTCGCCAAAGCCCAAGACCGACAACCCGACACCGGCGAAGTGCAACAGCTTCGTGCCGGGTACGAGGGTGCTCCTCGCCGACGGTGGAACCAAGGCGATCGAGGACCTGAAGGTCGGGGACCAGGTTCTCGGCACCGACGTCGAGTCGGGTCAGAACCAGGGCCGCACCGTCACCAACGTCCGCAGCCACGAGGGCAGCAAGACGCTGGTGACGATCACGGTCGACGTGGACGGCAAGGACGGGTCGAAGACCGGCTCGATCACCTCCACCGCGGCGCACCTGATCTGGCTGCCCGATGCTGGACAGTGGGTTACCGGTGGTGACCTCAAGCCCGGCATGTGGCTCCAGACGGCGGCCGGCACCTGGGTGCAGATCACCGCGATCACCCGCACCGTCCGGCACGAACGGGTCCACAACCTCACCGTCGAGGGCATCCACACCTACTACGTCCTTGCCGGCGACAGCCCCGTCCTCGTCCACAACTGCCCGGACGGTGTTGACGCAAGCGGCAACGCCTGCGCGTGTACCGCGCCGACGGGTGGGCCGAGCGCGGCGGGACACCTCGCCAACAACCCGGGCGCGGATGTGGGTGTTCGGTTCCAGGCGGGCAACGGTACCGTCACCCACGGCGTGAACGGCGGTGCCAACAACTACGCCCGGCCGCCCGGTGTGATGCCGCAGGCAATGGGTCATGCCGAGACAAATGCCATGCTCGCCGCGAAGAGTCAGGGTGCGACGGGCGGTGTGGCCACGCTCTTCACAACCAAGGTCCCATGCTCGTGGTGCAGGTCCAGCCTGAGGAACCTGTCCAAGCACCTCGATCTGGACGAACTGCATGTGTACGGCCCAGGTGGATACTATGGGCGCTACGTCAGGGGTGGTGGATATCGCACGATAAACAAGGGCAGCGAGTGGTGAATCAACCTGAGTTCGATGTTGTGGACAGCCTGGGAGCATCTCGTGGAGCAGAGATTTCCAGCCTCTCGGTGATCGCGGATTTCCTCGCCGCCTGGGACAAGTCGATCGGCCCGTCCGACGGCATCCACGAGGATGTCCTTAACGAGGTGCAGCGGCAGCTCGGGATCGTGCTTCCACGGCCACTCCACGAGTTCTATCAGCTACTCGGCGGATGGGCCGGCCAGAGACGGCACCAGGACACCATGCTCGGGCCGGAGGACCTTCGAGTGGTGCAGGACGCCCTCGTGTTCCGTGAGGAGAACCAGCGATTGGCGTACTGGGGAGTTCCGATGGGCGAGTTGACGCACGACGACCCGTCGGTGGTCTGGTCGCCCGGACCCGGAGAGCCGGCCGGGCCATGGCAGCCCTACTCCCGCAGCCTGTCCATGGATCTTGTGGAATATGTGATAGGCGAGACGATGCTGATGCCGGGCGCGCGAACCTACTTCAGTGATGTCGAGGGAGTAGACGTGGCGCAGGCACTGGATCGCCTTGAGCCGCTCGCCATACCGGAGCATGTGTTGTGGGCTCAGCCGGATGCCGGAAAGGTGCGGTGGTTCGGTCTGCGCGACGCAATAGTCCGAGATGATGGGGGCTTGTTTCTGTGGGCTTCCTGCCGGTCGGATTCTGCCGTCGATGAGTTGCGAAGCCTGATTCCTGTTGAATGGGAACCCATGGCGGAGTAGCCGGCGGAGTACGGAAAGTGTCAAGCTTTTCGAGGCGGCTGGTTCGGTTTTCGTTGAGTGAGTTGGGTTTGCGGTAGTGGTGTTCTGGGGGCGCTGCCCCCAGACCCCCGGCCCTTCCTCGGAGATCCGGGGTGGTGGTCTCCAAGTGTGAGGGCCCTCGCCGGGTTCACCCGGCGGGGGTCCTCATCGCATCTGAGAGTGCCTCGGGGATCGCAAATCGACCATCCGGAGAAGTTGGCCCGGACTTCCACGATGTGATGAGCAATGGGTGGTGGGGCATTACGATCCGAGCAAAGTGGAAGGACCACACAAACTCTGTACATCCCGGACCATGAACGATATTCAGCTACGGCATCGACGGTGACGATGTGATGATCGTTTCGATGCACGACGAGTTCTGTACCGTCTCACTGCTGCACGACCGCACGTGGTACTGGCTTGAGGAGTCACCGGACACGGATCTTGTTGAGATCCGGTTGTGGTTCCGCTCTTCCTCGGGGGAGACGACGAGGTGCAGAACCTCGAGGTCGTGCCCTACGACGTGTACTGGGAGTTGTGCGTCCAGCTGCGCACGGGCACTCGCCACATGCCAGCGGGTACCACCATCCAGAGAATCATCGTGGCCGACGATGTGGAGCACTGAGCCACGGACGACGGTGGTCGGTGCCGCGAGACTCGCGGTTGCGGCAGGAGAAGAATGTCGCGGACGGTAGGCCGGGCGCGACGCCGTGGGCCCGCCGATGTGTACCGGCGGGCCCACGACGTTGCCCTCACCGTTCGGCTGGTCGGCCCCGGCCCGGATCGCGGTTCAGACGAAGATGGTGGGATGTTGCCTGACCTGACTTCTCCGTTCGAGGTTGGTCCCTCGCTGTGGACCGGCCCCCCGCTGACCGAGGACATGGTCCGGCGGGCTGAGGAGACCCTCGGGGTTCGGTTGCCGCGGAGTTACGTGGAGCTGATGTATCGGCAGAACGGCGGTGTTCTGAAGAACACCTGCTATCCCACGAGCTTCCGGACGTCCTGGGCTGCCGACCACTTCGGGTTGGACGTCATCATGGGCATCGGATATGAGGACGGTATCGACGCGCAGTCGGCTGAGCTGATCTCCGAATGGGACTACCCGAATGTCGGGGTAGTGCTCGGTGTGACGCCCATGGCGGGCCCCGACACGGTCATGCTGGAGTACTCCAAGTCCGGACCGGACGGGGAGCCGGCGGTCGTATACGTCGGCGAAGACCGGATTCCCCGACGGGTCGCCGACTCGTTCGGGGAATTCATGGATGGCCTGGTCTCGAGCGAGGTCTTTGAGGATGAAGACGAGGACCAGTGACCGTTGGTTCAGTGCGGGGCCCATCCCTGGCAACAGGGGTGGGCCCCTTCACTTGCGAGCGGCTGATGCTGCTTGGTTGTGCAACCGGCCCCGGCTCGATCGCACCGGTCCATACGCGCACGCGCGTTCGTGAGCGCGGTTCTATGATCGGCTGGTGGCGTATGAGATGGAGACGTATCAGCCGTATGCGGCGGCCCGGGTCATCACGATCGATGAGTTGCCCAGCCTGTACGTCCCGGACCATGAACCGATATTCAGCTACGGCATCGACGGTGACGATGTCATGATCGTTTCGGTGCACGACGAGTTCAGTACCGTTTCACTGCTGCACGACCGCACGTGGTACTGGCTTGAGGAGTCACCCAACACGGATCTTGTTGAGATCCTGTTGTGCGGGCAAGAGGCGTGGGTCCCGGCCGGCGCAAAGGTGCGGCACGAGACCGGACTGGCTGCACTGCGGCTGGCCCACGACGTGCCGCGGCTCATGACCGAGTTCATGTGGCGTGAGCAGTAAGCCCTTCTCCGGCGTCGTGGCTCGTCACCTCAAGGCGGAGGCCTCGGACGTCGCCGGGCCCCCTACCACTGTCTTTGGAGTCGGCTGTGTGGGATAAGTTTCTGAGTCAGTATCGGATCACCAGTCGCTTGAACCATGTCGCGGACGGTGCTGGCGCTGCGGTTCCGCCAACTCTGTCCGAACTCTTCGCCAGGTTTTCCGGCACCACTTTCAGCGATGGCCTGTATCGAATTCACACGCCGGAATCCGCGGCGGCCTCGAACGACTTCTGCGCGCGGCTGATTCGCGGCTTCGCCGGTCGGATGTATTGTTTCGGCTTCGACTGGCTCGGCCGGAACCTTGCTGTCGACCTCCGGGGCGGCGACGGAGAGGCACTTGTCGTCCTCGTGGAGCCGGGCGCGGGTGAGCTTCTCGAGAGTGAAGTCGAGCTGACGCCCTTCCACGACGAGGTTCTCGTGGCGGACCCGACCGGGCTCGCCGCCGGATTCTTCGACGAGTGGCGATCGGCGAACCCGGGCTTCGACAGGCTCGCCTTCGACCAGTGCGTCGGCTACAAGGTTCCGCTCTTCCTCGGGGGAGACGACGAGGTGCACAACCTCGAGGTCGTGCCCTACGACGTGTACTGGGAGTTGTGCGTCCAGCTGCGCACGGGCACTCGCCACATGCCGGCGGGTACCACCATCCAGAGAATCATCGTGGCCGACGATGTGGAGCACTGAGCCGCGGACGACGGTGGTCGGTGCCGCGAGACCCGCGGTTGCGGCAGGAGAAGGATGTCGCGGACGGTACGCCGGGCGCGAGGCCGTGGGCCCGCTGGTGCGGGTACCGGCAGGCCCAGGGCGTAGCCTCCTTCGTTCGGCTAGGCGGCACCCAGGGTTGGCCACGGGAATCGAGAGGTCAGGGTGATGATCAGGCGTGAGGTCTCAGCACTCGTCCGGCTCGGACCACTGCCGTCCGAGGAAGATGATTCCGAGAGTGACGAGAAGTTCAAGGAGCGGACGCGGCTGCTTCACCTGATCCAGCCGCCGGTCAGCGACGAGGAAGCCCAGCTTCTGATCAGGTTGTTCGGAGTCGACAACTGCTTCGGGCTGTCGTGGACCCTGCTGCATCTGGTCGAGTCAGCACCGTCGCCGGTGGTGACCTCCCCGCCCGCACCGGGAGCGAACCAGTGGCTCGGCATGCTCTGGCAGCGCTATCACGCCTGACCCTTCACTGGTGGCTGCCGTTGGCGTGAGGCAGTTCTCTGCTGACCCTACGTTTCTGCCCGGGCCGGATCGAAGGAGTTCCGCTCGATCCTCACGGAGCTGGCGCGGAAGCTCGACGTCAGCGATCCGGCGGTCGCGAAGTTCGTTCGACGGATCCCCTTCAGCCTCGGCTGGGATGAGCACCCCGGCGCCTAGGAGTTGTCGGGAAGGCCACGGACGGAGGTGTGCCGGGTCAGCCGTTCGGCTGGCCGTCGCAGAACTCGTGGTTGCCCGGTTCGGTCGAGTGGATCACCGCCGCCGCCGCGCGGGGCCTCGTGACAGACCGGAGTGGCGCGCCCTGCGGCCGTCCGGCCGCTATGCCGGACGGTCGAGCCCGTGTGGACTGATCCCGGTCGCTGTCTCCACTGTTTCACCCAGCGAGAAGCGGGGTAACGGTCCCATGATGGCCGAAGAGGACGCCACCGGTATTGCTCACTGAGCGTCACGGATGGCGGGGAGCGCTCTCGGTGACAATTTCGTTACGCCGACACGCCGGCCATTAACATTGATGTTCGTCACCTTCTGCCGGTGGTCATCTGCCTTGTTGTCCCCGCAAGCGCCCGCTTAGCCTGAGCGCGCTCGAGGTTCAACGGGGGAGCGGCGGGATGAAACTGCGGATTCGGCTTCTGGGCACTGTGGAGCTGCGCGTCGACGGCCAGGTCGCGACGCCCGGCGCAGCGAAGCGACGAGCGGTCCTCGCCGGTCTCGCAATCGAAGCGAACCGATCGGTCTCGCTGCACCGACTGGCCGAGATGGTCTGGTCCGATGTTCCGCCGGCGTCCGCCGTGGCGAACCTGCGGTCCCACGTCGCGGTGCTGCGGCGCACCCTCGGCGACCGGTTGGTCGCCCGCCCGAACGCGTACGAGCTGCGGCTGGCGCCGGACGAACTGGACGTGGCCGAGTTCCAGCGGCTGGCGGGGGAGGGGCGGGCGCTGCTGGCCACCGCCGAGCCCGCCGGCGCCATCGCCACGCTCACCGCCGCCTTGGAGCAGTGGCGCGGGGCCTCCGGCGACGGCCTGCCCCGGGGCACCGCGCTGGACAATCGCTGGGCCAGCCTCGACGAGCAGCGGCTCCAGGTCTTCGAGGAGTTGGCCGAGGCGCGGCTGGCCGCCGGTCAGCACGGTGATCTGCTGCCCGAGTTGCGCGGGCACCTCGCCGCCCACCCGCTGCGGGAGCGGGCCTGGGGGCAGCTCATGCTCGCCCTCTATCGCTGCGGCGACGTGCCGGCCGCGCTCACCGTCTACCGGGACGCCCGGGCCGTCCTGGACGAGCAGCTCGGCATCGAGCCCGGCGAGGACCTGGCCACCCTGCACCGCGCCATGCTGGACCGGGCGCCGGAGCTGTCGTTCGCCCCGGTCGTCGCCGCGCCGACGCCACCACCCACCGTCGAGGTGCGGCCCGCCGTCGGCTGGACGGTGCCCCGGGAGCTGCCGGCGGACCTGGTCACCTTCGTCGGGCGTACCCGGGAGACCGCCGACGTGGTGGACACGGTGGCCGGCGCGAAGGCGGGCGCCGTGGTCGTCACCGGGGCGGCCGGCAGCGGCAAGACCGCCCTCGCGGTACGGGCCGCGCACGCCGTGGCCAGCGGCTTTCCGGACGGGCAGGTCTTCGTCGACCTCGGCTACCGGAACTCGGTGACGCCGGGTGAGGTGCTGGCCCGGGTGCTGCGCGCGCTCGGCGTCGCCCCGGCGGACGTCCCCGGCAACACCGACGAGCGGGCGGGGTGGTTCCGCTCGCTGGCCGCCGGCCGACGGTTCCTGCTGGTCGTGGACGGGGTCACCCGGGCCGCGCAGGTGCGGCCGCTGCTGCCGGCCGGGCCGGGCCCCGCCCTGATCGTCGTCGGTCAGCGGCGCCTCGGCAGCCTCGACGGCGTCCGCCGGGTGGCGCTGCGCCCGCTGGGCGCCGCGCAGGGACGCGACGTGTTGGCCGCTTTCGCCGGGCCGGAGCGGCTGGCCGCGGATCCGGCGGCCACCGCGAAGCTGGTCCGGCTCTGCGCCGGTTCGGCGCTGGCGCTGCGGATCGCCGGCACCCGCCTGGCCCGGTGCCCCGCCCTGTCGGTGGCCGCCCTGGTCGCCCAGGTCGGTGACGGTCAGGACCGGTTGGATCTGCTCGCCTACGAGGACCTGTCGGTGCGGGAGAGCCTGGCGACCGGGGTCGCCGCCGTCCGCTCCGACGACGAGGTGGCCGGCCGGCTCCTGGAGCTGCTCGGCGCGTCCCCAGACGCCCCGGCCCGGGTGGACCGGGCCGCCGCACAGCTCGGCGTCTCCGCCCACCGGGTACGGCGGGCGCTGGAGGAGCTGGCGGACGCGCACCTGATCCAGTGCGAGGGGCCCGGCGGCTACCGCCTGCCGACGCTGGTCCGCGAGTACGCGGCCGAGCTGGCGGCCGTGCCGTCCGCCCCGACGCACCCGTTGCCCGGCTGGCGGGTCGACCCGGTGGCCGCCTGACCCTCGGCGACCCGCCGAGCGTGGACGAACGGCTCTGTCCAGGGCGCCCGGCCGGGCGTCAGACTGAGTCATGAGACCTCAGCGCGTACCACTGCTCGCCAGCCTGGTCGTGCTGCTCGCGGCGGCCTGCGCGACCGACCACGACGGCGCGGCGTCCCCACCCTCGACGGCACCCACGCCCGGCGCGTCCACCGCCGTCACCGCGCCGGCCACCACCCCGCCGCCGACCGACGTCGCGCCGAGCCAGACCATCGGCGACTGGCGGGTGACCTACGGCTGGGCCGTGCCCGACGCGCCGGCCCAGGTGACGCACGACGTCCGGGTGCCGGTCACCCCGGCGCCGGGGGAGCCGCTGCCGGTCCTGGTCGGCATCCAGGTCGGTGACCATCCGGCCGAGGGGTTCAGCCGGATCACCTTCGCCTTCCGCGGCCCCACCCCCGGCTACCAGATCGGCTACGTCGACCGGGTGGAGTCCGACGGCAGCGGCACGCCGGTCGACCTGCCCGGCACCGCGTTCCTCGCGCTCCGCTTCCACCCGGCCCAGGGGCACGACAGCAGCGGCCGGAGCACGGTGACAACCCCGGCCCGGGCCATCGGCCACCCCACGCTGCGCGGCTGGGCCCCGGCCGGCGACTTCGAGGGGTACCTCAGCTTCGGCCTCGGCCTCCAGCCGCCCGCCGGCAGTCCCCTGCCGGTGCGGCTTGGGGAATCCACCCGGCCGGACGGCACCCACGTCGTCTCCGTGGACGTGCGCCGCGGTTGAGCTGCCCGGAAGGGTGAGACGCGCACCGACCGCGCCGACCCGGTGGCCGGCGCGGTCGGGTCACGCGTGCCTCAGGACGCCCCACCCCGGACGATCGCCACGGCCACCCGGCAGAACTCGTCCATGTCGGGGTTGAAGCCGGCGGCGATGTCCGGGTGCAGGCCGGCCCGCGTCTCGTCGAGCAGCCGGCGGCAGACCTCCTCGACCGGCTCGCCCGCGTAGCTGGACCGGACCCGTTCGGTGGCCGCCTGCAGGGCCGAGGTCAGCTGATCCTCCAGCGGGCCGCGCAGCTTCTGTTGCACTGCGTCGAGCCCCCTCGGGTCGAGCGTGACATGTGGCTCCGACATCGGCGCTCCCTTCGTCGGCGTCCGCGGTACCCCACCGCGGACGTCGGTCAAACCACGGTGGGTACGGCGGCCACCCGGACCTGATACGAGAAGTCCTCGGCCGGCTCCTCGACGTACGACAGCTGGCGGATCTGCCGGTCGTCGTCGTAGAGGGCGACGTCGACCAGGACGCCGAGGTGGGCCAGCCCGATGTTGGACACCCGCTTCTTGTCCTGCAGCACCGCGCAGACCCCGCCCAGCAACGTGCTGGCGTCGGAGGTGCGGTGCCCGGGCGGGCAGCGCAGGGTGACGTCCACCTCGATCGGCCCGGTGAGCGGGGTCCAGCCGGTGCGCTGGGCGGCCGCGCAGGCCGCCTCGAGCAGGGCGCGGACCCGCGTCGCCTGCCGATGGCCGGCGGCGAAGATGGACAGAGCCTCGGTCTTGACCGGGGGCAGGCCGCTCACCTCGAACGTCAGGGCGAGAGCGCGGGTGTCCTGCACGACAACCTCCTCGTTGGGGACGATCCTGCCCAACCGGTGACGCGGCAGAGGGGGGTTCCCGCGATTACCAACCGATCGGACGGGTCGGGGGTCGGCCGGAGGCGTATCGACTTCGACGGCGACGCGCTGGCTGCGGAGCTACCGAAACGCTAGTGCACCGGGCGCACGCTCGGTAGCCTCGCCGTTCACTGAGTGGGACGCGGCGGGAAGGCGCAGAACTCGTTGCCCTCCGGATCGGCCAGCACCCACCAGCCGACCCGGTCGTCGGGCTCGCGCAGCAGCACGGCGCCGGCGGCGATCAGCGCGCCGGGGTCCGGGTCGGTCAGGTCGACGTCCCAGTGCACCCGGTTCTTCACCCGCTTGCGCTCCGGCACCGGGTCGAAGATCCACGACTGCCACGGGAAACCCGTGGCACCCGTCACCCAGGCGGACTCCTCGCCGCCGCCGACCTGACCGCCGACCACTCCCGCCCACCACGCCGCCTGCGCGGCCGGGTCGGCGCTGTCCACCACCAGCTCGAAGACGCCCGGCTGCTTGTCCGTCCCGGGCGGGTACGCGCAGAACTGGTTGCCGTCCGGATCGGCCAGCACCCACCAGTCGACCTCCGCGTCCGGCTCCCGGACCAGCCGGGCACCGGCGGCCAGCAGCGCGGCCGGATCGGCGTCGGGGAGGCGCAGGTCCAGGTGTACCCGGGTCTTGCCGGTACGCGGCTCGGGCACCTGGTTGACCCAGATCGACTCCGGTCCGGCCCCGCCGGGGCGGACGTCCACCCGGGCATCGCCGTCACCGGTGTCGACCACCTCGCCGTGGAGGATCCGGGCCCAGAACCCGGCCAGGGCCGGGGCGTCGGCGGCGTCCATGCAGAGATCCTTGAAGCGCGCGATCATCCCGCCATCATGCCCCGTCGGGCCCGACAGCCGGCGCGCCAGCCGGCGGGCGGAACCACGGTCAGTGGCGGGCGCGCTTGATCTCGTGGAAGGCCGGCAGCCGCATCAGCGGCAGCAGCGAGTCCCAGACGGTCAGGGCGTCGGCGGTGCCGGGCACCTCGGTGAGGATCGGCCCGTGGATGCCCCGCTCCGCGCCCGGGACCATCAGCACCGGCGAGCCGACGTCCGGGCCCACCGAGGCGTACGACAGGTCATGCGACTCGCGTACCGCCCGGTCCCACCGCCCGTCGTCGAGGGCCGGCGCGGCCGCGGCCAGGCCGGCCGCCTCGACGGCCGAGTCCACGATCTCGTCCGACGGCGGGTTGCCGGCGTCGTGGGTGCGGGCGCCCAACTCGGCGTAGAAGCGGCCGGCGTCGTCGTGGCGGCCCTCGGCGCGCAGCGCCTCCACCAGCCGCAACGCCCGGCCGGAGGCGGCCAGCGCGTCGGCGTACTCCGGGGCGATCCGGTCCTCGTTGAGGATGGCCAGGCTGAACGCCCGCCACTCGACGCGCAGCCCGCGCGCCTCGGCCACGGCGACCAGCCAGCGGGAGGTGCGCCAGGTCCACGGGCAGGCCGGATCGAAGAAGTAGGTGGCGTCCATCCGCCGAGCGTAAGGGCAGTCCGGTGGGCGCGCACGGTGGTGATCCGGCCCACCCCAGGCCCTGTCATTCCCGTCTCATGACGCTCAGGTTTCGCAGCGTGGCCGGTCGGGCACTGTTTGTCGCACGAAACGTCCGGGGCCGGGCGGATTTGCCGCCCGACGCCCCGATCGTCTCGCCGTGCGCCGGGGCACGGGCGCCTCTCCCCGGCTCTCGCCGAAGAAAGGGGGAGGGCGATGACGACAGACCCCGACGAGGCCGCGGACCGGCGGCGGCCACGATTCCGCGCGGCGGCCGCGGCCGCCGCGCTGGCGTTGGTGGCGCCGCTGGCGGCCTGCGGGTCCGGCGGTGACGGTGGTACGCCGACGATCAACCTGTACTACCCGCCGGAACAGAACCTGCAGAAGGTCGTCGACGACTGCAACGCGCAGGCCCAGGGGCGCTACCAGATCGTCTACCGGGTGCTGCCGCGGCAGGCCGACGAGCAGCGGGTGCAGCTGGTGCGCAGGCTGGCCGCGCAGGATCCCGGGATGGACGTGCTCGGCCTCGACGTCACCTGGACCCAGGAGTTCGCCAGCGCGCACTGGATCCGCGAGTGGACCGGCCAGGACAAGGCGGAGGTGGAGCAGGGCACCCTCGCCGGGCCGCTGGACACCGCCCGCTACGAGGGCAGGCTCTACGCCGCGCCGAAGAACACCAACGTCCAGCTGCTGTGGTACCGCACCGACCTGGTGCAGCAGCCGCCGAAGACCTGGGACGAGATGATCTCGGCCGCGCAGCAGCTCAAGCAAAAGGGCAAGCCGTACCAGGTGCTCACCATGGGCGCCCAGTACGAGGGTCTGGTCGTCCTCTACAACACCCTGGCCGAGAGCGCCGGCGGGAAGATCCTCAGCGACGACGGCAAGCAGGCCGTGATGGACGAGGGCACCGTGAAGGCGCTCGACCAGCTGAAGAAGTTCGCCACGTCGGGCGTGACGTCGCCGTCGTTCAGCAACGCCATCGAGGACCCGGTCCGGCTGGAGTTCCAGTCCGGCACGGGTGCCTTCCAGGTCAACTGGCCCTTCGTCTATCCGGCCATGCAGGAGGCCAACCCGGAGCTGGCGAAGCAGGTGAAGTGGGCCCGGGTGCCGGGGATCGACCCGAACACCCCGAGCAAGGTCACCATCGGCGGCGTCAACATGGCCGTCAGCGCCTACTCCAAGCACCCGGCGGAGTCATTCGAGGCGGCCAGCTGCATCCGCAACGCGAAGAACCAGAAGTTCTCGGCGGTCAACGACGGCGTGCCGCCGACCATCGAGCAGGTCTACGACGACCCGGAGATGGACAAGGCGTACCCGATGAAGGACACCATCCTGGAAGAGCTGAAGGAGCCGGCCGTCCGCCCGCTGACCCCCGCCTACCAGAGCATCTCCACGGTCATGTCGGCGATCCTGTCGCCGCCGTCGGGCATCCGGCCCGAGCAGACCGCGAACGAGCTGCGCGACGCCATCGCCGACGCCCTCGAGTCGAAGGGGGTCCTCCCGTGAGCATCAACGCCACCCCGACCGGTGCGGGAGTCGCGGCCGACGAGACCGCCCCCCGGTCCACCGGCCGGCACGCGGCGGTGCCCGCCCAGCGGGCCGGCCGCCGGGCGAAGGCGCCGCTGAGCGAGAACAAGCGGGCCGAGCGCCGGCTCGGCTGGCTGCTCTGCGCGCCGGCCGCGCTGGTCATGGTGCTGGTCACCGCGTACCCGATCCTCTACTCGGTCTGGCTGTCACTCCAGCGCTTCGACCTGCGCTTCCCCGACCAGCGCGAGTTCATCGGGCTGGACAACTACGTCACCGTGCTGAGCAACCAGTTCTGGTGGACCGCGTTCGGGGTCACCGCGCTGATCACCGTGGTCACCGTCGCGATCGAGCTGGTGCTCGGCATGGGACTCGCGCTGATCATGCACCGCACGCTGGTCGGCCGGGGCATCGTCCGCACCGCGGCGCTGATCCCGTACGGCATCGTCACGGTCGTCGCGGCCTTCTCCTGGCGGTACGCCTGGACGCCCGGCACCGGCTACCTGGCGAACGTCTTCGACGGCAGCGCGCCGCTGACCGAGCGGGCGAGCTCGCTGGCGATCATCATGCTGGCGGAGATCTGGAAGACCACGCCGTTCATGGCGCTGCTGCTGATGGCCGGCCTGGCCCTGGTCCCGGAGGACCTGCTCAAGGCGGCCTCCACCGACGGCGCGACCTCCTGGCAGCGGTTCACCAAGGTGATGCTGCCGGTGATGAAGCCGGCGATCCTGGTCGCCCTGCTGTTCCGCACGCTGGACGCGTTCCGGGTCTTCGACAACATCTTCGTGCTCACCGCGGGCGGCAACGAGACCTCGTCCGTGTCGATGCTCGCCTACAACAACCTGATCCGGGGGCTGAACCTCGGCATCGGCTCGACGATGTCGGTGCTGATCTTCATCGCGGTGGCGACCATCGCCTTCGTCTTCGTGAAGCTGTTCGGTACCGCTGCCCCCGGCAGCGACGACGGGGAGAGGCGCTGACATGGCCACCGAAACCACCACGCGGGCGAAGCTGCGCTGGGGTCTGCTGGACGTGATCGTCGTCGTGTTCGCGCTGATCCCGGTGCTCTGGATCGCCTCGCTGTCGTTCAAGACCCCGGCCACCCTCACCGACGGGAAGTTCTGGCCGCGGGAGTGGACGCTGGACAACTACCGGACGATCTTCGACACCGACCAGTTCGTCCGGGCCCTGGCCAACTCGATCGGCATCGCGCTGATCGCCACGTTGATCGCGGTGGTGCTCGGCGCGATGGCCGCGTACGCGATCTCGCGGCTGGACTTCCCCGGTAAGAAGCTGCTGGTCGGGGTCTCCCTGCTGATCGCGATGTTCCCGCAGGTGTCGCTGGTGTCGCCGCTGTTCGAGATCGAGCGGCAGCTCGGCCTGTTCGACACCTGGCCGGGGCTGATCCTGCCGTACATCACCTTCGCCCTGCCGCTGGCCATCTACACGCTGTCGGCGTTCTTCAAGCAGATCCCGTGGGATCTGGAAAAGGCGGCGAAGATGGACGGCGCCACGCAGGGCCAGGCGTTCCGGCGGGTCATCGCCCCGCTGGCCGCGCCCGGGTTGTTCACCACGGCGATCCTGGTCTTCATCTTCTGCTGGAACGACTTCCTGTTCGCGATCTCGCTGACCTCCACCGAGCGGTCCCGCACGGTGCCGGTGGCGCTGTCGTTCTTCACCGGCGAGTCGCAGTTCGAGGACCCCACCGGGGCGATCTGCGCGGCCGCCGTGGTGATCACCATTCCGATCATCCTGTTCGTGCTCTTCTTCCAGCGCCGCATCGTCTCCGGTCTGACCTCCGGCGCAGTCAAGGGATAGGTGGTAGTCATGGCCGACATCGTGCTGGACAAGGTGAGCAAGCGGTTCCCGGACGGGACCGTCGCGGTGCAGGACGTCGACCTGGAGATCGCCGACGGCGAGTTCGTGATCCTGGTCGGCCCGTCGGGCTGCGGGAAGTCCACCACCCTCAACATGATCGCCGGGCTGGAGGACATCAGCTCCGGCGAGCTGCGGATCGCGGGGCAGCGGGTCAACGACAAGGCGCCCCGGGACCGCGACATCGCCATGGTCTTCCAGTCGTACGCGCTCTACCCGAACATGACCGTGCGGGAGAACATGGCCTTCCCGCTGCGGCTGGCGAAGCTGGACCGGGCCACCATCGACGCCAAGGTTGACGAGGCGGCGAAGGTCCTGGAGCTGACCCCGCTGCTGGACCGCAAGCCGGCCAACCTCTCCGGCGGCCAGCGGCAGCGGGTGGCGATGGGCCGGGCGATCGTCCGGCAGCCGAAGGCGTTCCTGATGGACGAGCCGCTCTCCAACCTGGACGCCAAGCTGCGGGTGCAGATGCGCACGGTGGTGTCTCGGCTGCAGAAGCAGCTCGGCACCACCACCGTCTACGTCACCCACGACCAGACCGAGGCGATGACCCTCGGTGACCGGGTGGTCATCATGCGGGGCGGCGCGGTGCAGCAGGTCGGTCCGCCGCAGGAGCTGTACGACCACCCGCGCAACCTCTTCGTCGCCGGCTTCATCGGCTCCCCGTCGATGAACTTCCTGCACGCCGCCGTCTCCGAGGGGTGGCTGCGCACGGCGCTCGGCGACGTGGCGATCGGGGACCGGCTGCGCCGGCAGCTCGAGGGCGCGGACGCCCCGCGCGAGCTGATCCTCGGCATCCGCCCCGAGCACTTCGAGGACGCCGAGCTGATCGACGAGGAGACCCGCCGCCGGGGCATGGAGTTCGACGCGCCGGTGGACATCGTCGAGTCGATGGGCTCGGACAAGTACGTCTACTTCACCGTCGAGGGGGAGCGGGCCACCGCCGCCGAGCTGGAGGAGTTGGCCGCCGACGCGGGCGCGGCGGACTTCGCCGGAGCCGGGTCCAGCCTGGTCACCCGGCTCTCCGCCGAGTCGGCGGCGCGGGAGGGAGAAAACCGGCGGGTCTGGTTCAACCTGGACAAGATCCACCTGTTCGACCCGTCCACCGGCCGGAACCTCACCCTGCACGAGGGCCGGGCGGCCGACGCGCTCGCCGACTGATCGGACGCGAACGGGGGCCGGCGACAGCAGCCGCCGGCCCCCGTTCGCATTGAGGGGTCAGGGATTCGAATCCCCTCAGCTCCACCAGTAACATCGCTGAGCAGCGGTAACGCTGCTCCAAGATCACGGACCAGATCGGGTACAAGTCAGATCGGATCTTGCTGATCTGGACCCCGGCACGCTGCGAGTCGATGGCGCCGACCGACAACGTCACCAAGGTGGCCACTCGATGTCCAGCGCTGCGCGCGTAGCAGTTGAAGGCGCCGGGCTGATAAGCCGTCCGAACAGCCAGCACCGCTCACCGAACTTGAGGTGCGCCTCCCGAGGGTTGGGGCGCCGGCGAACTTTGTCATCAGCCGCGAACGGCATCGTCTTACCCATACCCATTGTCCCTCACGAGGGTGAGCCTGGGGCCATACGGCTGTGGGGCGCGACGCTCGCCTGGATGATCAACGATCGTGGCCCGTACTCCATCGGGCCCAGAACGTCTCGAACGCGCATCCGTGGCAAGTCCTTCGCGGGCCCAGTGGCGACCGTCAGGGAGTGGATCAGACATGTCGATGACCCCGTACACCGATGCTGCTGAACGGGCGCGGAAGATGCCGGCAGCTCCCGTGCCGCAGGCTGCCCAAGGGCCCGAGATTTCCAAGGCCGGCTATGCCGTGGAGGAGATCGCCGACGGTGTCTTCTTCCTCGGTGAGGGCATGTACAACATGATGTTCGTGGTCACGGACGAGGGCGTCATCGCCGTCGACGCGCCACCGACCCTCGGCCACAACATCCTCCGAGCGATCCGTAGCGTGACCAGCCGCTCAATCACCCACGTGGTCTACAGCCACCAGCATTCAGACCACGTCGGAGCGATCTCGGTCTACCCCGATGACGTGCCACGCTATGCCCAACGCATCACGGCGGAGCGGCTTGCAGCGCTCGGCGACCCGAACCGCCCCCTGCCGACACATGTGTTCGACGACACCCTGACAATCGACGCAGGAGATCACAGCCTGCAGCTCGACTACAAGGGGCCCAACCACGCCGAGGGAAACATCTTCATCTTCGCCCCGAAGCAACGCGTCTTGATGCTCGTAGACGTGATCTTCCCCGGCTGGGTTCCGTTCTCGAACCTCGCGGTCTCCGCGAACATCCCGGGCTTCGTCAACGCCCACGAGCAGGCACTCGGCTACCCGTTCGAGAAGCTAGTCGGCGGACACGTCAACCGACCTGGCACTCCGGACGACATAAGGACCCAGATCGAGTACATGAATGACCTGCGTTCCACCACTGAGGCAGCGCTCTCCTCGGTCGATCTGAATGAGATCATGGCCCCAGTCGACACCGCCAATGCCTGGGCCGTTTTCAAAGCCTACCTAGACGCCGTCGCCGCGCAGGCCGCCGACGAACTCGTTCCACGATGGACAGAGCGCTTAGGCGGCGCCGACATGTTCACACTGCCGAACGCATGGGCGATGGCAGAAGCCTTGCGCCTGGACTATGGCAGAATGGGCCCATTCGGCATCGCGCCTTGAGTTTGGCTCTCGCACAAATTGATCGGTACGGCAGAGGGCACCTCCAGGCTTACTCATTTTTGCCGCTGGTCGGGCGTGGTAGCCAGCGGGTGAGGCCCGACCCTGCCGATGGTTGGATGCCTAGCCGCTACAGAACAGTGGGTGCTTGAAACGTTGCCCGGACTACCCTCATTGGCGTGCCCGTTGATGATCTTCCGTTGCCTCCCGCGTTCGAAGCGGTCACGGCCTGGGCCGGGGCTGGGCGGGTGGTGCGTGCCGCCGAGCTGGACGTGGCAACGTGGCGGCTTCCCGAGCCGCAGAAAGCCGCGCTGGTCTCCTGTGGCGTACCGCTGATCGATGACCTCGTGGGTGCGGTGTCATTCCAGGCAGAGCCGACAAGGTACCGGTTGGCGCACTTCGACGACCTGGACTGGGTGTACGGCGCCGCGCCGGGGACCGGCGAGGTGCGGGTATGGGCGTCGGACGGCAGCACCAGGTTCGTCAACTCGACGATCAACCACTGGCTGTGTTCGCTGCACCTGGTCGGTAGCTGGCTGACCAGCTCGACCGTCATCGGCCGCTGGGACGAAGACGGACAGGCCGAAGAGGCAGCACTCGCGGAGCTCGCGGACCTGTTGGAGCGGATCAGGGCCCTTGACCCGCCCGCGTTCGGGGACGGTGACCATCGAACCCACTTCTGGCCCGCGGTGCTCGACCGGTGGCTCTACTGATCGACCCAGACATCCTCTTCTGCCGCCCACCGTGCGCTATGCAGCGTCACGGCAAGCGGATCGAGCGGGCGCCCGGCCGCGCCGACGAGAGGACGCTTGGTATACGGGTTCACGCGCCTCGCCGCCACGGTTGGGGGCCCACATGGTGCAAGGGGTAGCCCCGCTTCGGCGGCGGTCGCCATAGGTAGTCCTTGGTCGGCCAGGCCGATGAACCCGATCCCGGGTTGCGCGGTGGTCGTGCTCATGAGGCGATGCTGTTCAGCTCGGTCAGCTCGTCCTCGGGAAGGGTCAGCGCAGCACCGGTGACGTTCTCGCGCAGGTGCGCGACGGATGAGGTACCTGGGATGAGCAGGATGTTCGGCGAGCGCTGTAGCAGCCACGCGAGCGCGACGGCCATCGGTGTGGCGTCGAGACGGGTGGCGACTGCGTTCAGTTCCTCGGACTGGAGTGGGGAGAAGCCGCCGAGCGGGAAGTAGGGCACGTAGGCGATGCCCTGTGCGGCGAGGGAATCGATCAGGCCGTCGTCGGCCCGGTTCGCGATGTTGTAGAAGTTTTGCACACACACGATCGGCGCGATGGACTGTGCCTCGGCGATCTGCTCGGCGTTGACGGTGCTGAGACCGAGATGCTTGATCAGTCCCTCCTGCTGCAGCTGGGCGAGCACGGTGAACGGCTCGGAGATCGAGCCGGGAGTGGGTCTGTCCAACCCGCCGACGCGCAGGTTGACGACGTCGAGCACGTCCAGTCCGAGCCGATCCAGGTTGTCGGACACGGCTTGGCGCAGCTGCTCGGGTGCTAGCGCCGGCGGCCAGTTCCCCTCGGCATCTCGCAACGCTCCGACCTTCGTCACGATGTGCAGATCGTCGGGATAAGGGTGCAGGGCTTCCTTGATGATCTGGTTGGTGACGTACGGGCCGTAGTAGTCGGCCGTGTCGATGTGGTTGATTCCCAGGCGCACGGCCTCGCGGAGCACGGCCACGGCAGCGTCGCGGTCGGCCGGTGGGCCGAATACATGCGGGCCGGCCAACTGCATCGCGCCGTACCCCATCCGGGTGACCGTCAGGTCGTCGGCCATGGTGAACGTTCCACCCGGAAGTGCCTTCGCCGCCATGAGAATTCCCATCCTTGTTGTCGCCAGTCCCGGGCTTCCCGCCGACGCGGGCGCCAAACGCGGCGGCGTCAGCACGTGATGGCTGCACACTCCGCGCACCGTGGCCCCGGGCGTCGGCGGGCCACACAAGGCGCTCTTGTTTGCCGCCGACCGGGCGTCACGATGCGTGACGGGCGTGCGGTGGCGCTCGATGCGCGGTCTTGCCGAGCTGAGTTCATGGGGGCGTGCCACGTCTACCAGGGCAGCCGTACTTCGTGACCTGATTATGTGAGTCGGGCCCAGTGGTGATACCAGCAGGTGATACCAGCGGGCGCGGGCATGGTGGTGGCGTTGCCAGGATGACCAGTGCGGGTAGTGCTCGACGGGCCGCCAGAGGCGGGTGAGCAGGTTGCACGGTCGTTTGACCTCAAGAAGTAGGCCAGGTCGGTGGGCTTGGTCAGGCTGCGGCGGATCAGCAGGAAGTGCCGCGTCGCGGGGCGGTCCCGGTTGGTGAGGGTCGTGGTGGCGGTGACAGACCGAGAGGGCCCCCGAACGGTCATAACCGAGGCCCGCCAGCGAGCCGCTCTTCTCCCAATCGAGTAACGTTGCGTGTGACTGCACGGCGCTGGCGTACGCCATGATGGGTACGTGGAGTTCGAGCCTTACCGGGGTGAACTGGTGGCGTACTGCTACCGGATGCTGGGCTCGTTCCACGACGCCGAGGATTGGTGCAGGAACCGATGTTGCGCGCGTGGAAGGCCCGCGACCGGTACGACCGCACGCCGCGTCTGTCCGGACCTGGCTGTACCGGATCGCCACCAACGCCTGCCTGACCGCACCGGAGGGGCGTGCGCGACGGGCGTTGCCTTCCGGCCTGGGCGCGCCGAGCGACGATCCTGGCGCACCGTTCACGCCGGCGTTCGACATCCCCTGGCTACAGCCATTTCCCGACGCGCGGATCGACCTGGAGTCGCGGACGGACATGCGGCTCGCGCTGGTGGCGGGTGATGCGGGTCCTGCCAGCACGTCAGCGGGCCGTGCTCCTGCTCCGCGAGGTACTGGAGTTCAGTGCCGCCGAGGTCGCCGCGCAGCTGGGGACCACGGTCACGGCCGTCAACAGCGCGCAGTTGGCTGGCCGGTGGTAAAGGCAAACCGGCCAGCCTGCTGCACTTGAAGCTGGCAAGCGAGGCCAGGCGGTCAAGATTTTGGGATGGTCACGCGATGCTGGGCGCGGGCAGCGGCCGCTCCTTGGGGTTGGCGCCGAAACGGTTCGTCCCGGGCGTGCTGTCCAACACAAAGAACACCAGCAGGACGATGGCGCCGACGATCGGCACCAGTCCGATCAGCAGCCACCACCCCGACCGGTCGGTGTCGTGCAAGCGCCGCATCGCGACCGCCAGCGCCGGCAGCAGCAGCGCCAGGTTGACGATGATGCCGATGACACCGGTGGACCCGTCCGACCCGAGAGTTGTTCCCAGCACACTATCCAGGATGGCAGCGGCAAGACCAACAAGGACGGTGAACAGGGCAAACCACCAGTACTCAGACCGGCGGGCCCGACCCGTGAAGCCGACGTACTGAGTAAGAACCGACCTGATCGCGGCAGTGAAGGACATAACTGTCTCCGGTCTCTCAAGTGGGAGTTGCAAGGTCGTCGCGGACGCAGCCAAGCAGATCGCCCCACCGGGGGTCAATGGCCGAGCAGCCGCCGACGAATAGAAGCCGCCACGCCAACAAGACGAACATCCGCAACTGCCGCTGGTCCTGCATCGGAGTCCGGGACGCCATCACTGACCGTGCCGGCCGCCCACCCGCCGAGAAAACCGTGTCAGCCTGCCCTGGTGCCGGAACTCCAAGATGGCACAGTCCTGGCACACTCACCGTTGTGACGAGGTTCGAGTTCCGGGTCACCGATGTGTTCGACATCCGGGGACGCCGCGGGCTGCTCGTCGTCGGCACGGTGCTGCAGGGCATCGCTCGATCGAGTACAAGGCTCCGTGATGTCTCGACCGGGCACTCATTCGGCCTGCTGGGCATTGACCTGCACTGTTCACGAGGCCCGGACATGAGCGGGTTCGCCTTGCTGGTGGACCGAGCCGAGCGCGACTACGCCCAGCCCGGCCGCGTGTGGGTCGCAGACGTCGAACCATGATCAGGCGTACTGATCTGCCGCTTACCGCGCTTCACGTGCACGCTTCTGCCGCTGATAGCGCACACGGCTCTGCCGATGAGGGCACCTGCGGAGGACCATCCGTGTTTCCTGCGCACGATTGGGCCGGACGCGCGTGTTTGGCACGCAAGCGATGCGGCAGGCCTGTCACACCGATGGGCGGGTCGTCGACATCGCCGTCATGGGGGTGGACCTTTTCGGTCAGACATAGCTGAACAACGGAGGGAAGAGGAGGACCACGATCCAGGCCCACACGGCGTACACGGGTAGGTAGCCGGTCTGCCAGCGCTCGAGCGCCGCGAACGGTGTGCGCCGCCGGATGAACCTCAGCAACAGCCACGCCGAGTAGGCGAGGTTGGCCAGCAGGATGACGTTCTCGCCGAGCGCGGCAGCCCTGTTGGGTGTGGTGCCGTACTCGTCGGTGATGCGTCCGGTGATCGCGAGCAGTACCAGTACGTCGATGGCCAACGCGCTGACCACGAGAGCGAGCTGAAGTTTGTCGAACAGGCCGGTCGGGGCCAGCGGATCGCGGGCTGAGATCGAGTAGAGCAGTAGGCCCAGCACCACGACCAGTAGGAGGTCGAACAGGATCAGCGCTTCGCGCTCCACGTTGATGCCATGGCTGGTCCAGACGACGGCGACGAGGAAGGCCAGCAGGGCTGCCGTGAACAGCGGAGTGAATAGCCGCGTGAGCACCGGGGCGATATTTTCGACCACGCTCTGCTTGGCCTCGACCAGCCACCCGGCCACGACAGCCCCGGCCACGGCGCCGCAGGGAAGGAGCCACTGCGAGATGAACTCCTGCGGGATGATCCCGATGGCATTGAAGGTGTGGAACAGGAACAAGCTGAGCACACCGCCGCCGAGGGCGATGAGGACCAAGTAGATGAACCACTCGCCGGTGAAGCGGATGAAGTCCATGCGTCGGCGCGAGGAGCGCCAGTCGTCGGCAACGTAGGCCAGACCCACCACAAGCCACAGGGCGATGGGGAGGTGGATGCTGGTGAGGACCAGCGACTTTGACTCCTCGGCCAGGGGGTAGGCGTTGGCCGCCACCGCGCCGAGCCCGAACAGCGCCACCAGTGTCCCGATCAGCGGGCGTCGGGCCTGTCGGCGCCAGGCCAGGAAGACCGCCAGCCAGGGCAGGGCGAACAGGGTGAAGTTCCGCGCGTAGAACGCGCCGTCGTCCGCCAACCTCAACCCGAACAGCTCCGGCACCTTGATGGACACCGCCGCGCCCGCCCCGCAGAGGACCATCGCCCACATGTCACGCCGTGAGTGCGTGTCCGCCGCCGGGCTGTCAGGGTCGCCGGTCAGCACCAACTGCTTCCACAATCGTTCCGAATGCTCCCGGGCGAACTCGCGCGACAGCTCGTCGAGGCTGCCCATCCGCTTCACCGCGACGAGGAACGCCTCGTCCGGGCTCAGGCCTGCAGCTATGAGCTCGTCGACGGATCCGCGGAGATGGTCTTCGAGTTCGTCGACGTCGGACGGCTGCAGTCCCCTACGGCGGAGCACGTAGCGACGCCACTGCTCGAACTGCGCCTCCAACTCCTCCTGACCCTCCCGCGCCGTCATGCCCGGCACCCCAGCGGGATCGCCGTCAGCGGCCTGCGGTCGCCGAGGCCGAGCCAGATCTCCTTGAGCGCGTCGGTGACCGTGTCCCACTGGCGGCGTTGCTCGGCCAACTCAGCCAGGCCCTTGTCAGTGATGCGGTAGTACTTGCGCCGCCGCTCGCCGGCTACCGACTGCCAGCTCGACTCCGAATAACCGAGGCGCTCAAGCCGGTGCAGCAACGGGTAGAGCAGCCCCTCGGTCCAGTCCAGCTCGCCACCGGACAGCTCGTTGATCCGCCTGAGGATGGCGTAGCCGTAGCTCTCCCCCTCGGCCAGGATGCCGAGCACCATCGGTGTCGCCGAGGCGGCCACCAGATCCTTGGCGACCTTCACGAGAACTCACCCCGTTTCATACCTAGAAGTGTTGTGCATAGTACTGCTAGGTATTGTGTGGCACAACGGCCCGGTCACGCGTCCCTGGCGGTACCCGCGATCCCGCCGCAGCCAGATGACCTCCCGTAGCCGAGATCCGGGCGTGACGCGGTCGCCGAGGTGACGATTTCGTTCGCAGTCGTTCGTCTAGGAGGTGACTGGCCGCCGGAGGGCGGCACGCAGCATGGAAGGGAGCAGGTTTATGCGTTCGATCATGGTCACGATGTGGATCACCCTCGACGGTGTCGTGCAGGGCCTCGGCCGCCCGGAGGAGGACACCCGCGGCGGCTTCACGCATGGTGGTTGGGGCCAGCGGTACAACGACGAGGTGATGGGCCGCGAGATGGCCAAGGCCATGACCAGGCCGGGGGAGATGCTGTTCGGCCGCCGCACCTGGCAGGACTTCATCACCGCATGGGGACG
The DNA here is from genome assembly GCF_042650725.1 of Micromonospora sp. GCM10011541. Classification (NCBI taxonomy): domain Bacteria; kingdom Bacillati; phylum Actinomycetota; class Actinomycetes; order Micromonosporales; family Micromonosporaceae; genus Micromonospora; species Micromonospora sp. GCM10011541. The sequence goes on along the minus strand of NZ_JBHSBP010000077.1, from coordinate 70,352 downwards.
CTTGACCGACGGCAACCCGGTCACCACGCACATGAACGCGGCTACGAAATACGTCGTGTCGCGGACCCTGGAGGATGCCGATGCCTGGCAGAACTCCATCCTGCTGCGCGGCGACGCGGTCGGCACGGTGGCCGACCTGAAGAGCCAGCCGGGCAGGGATCTGTCGATCATCGGCAGCACATCGCTGGTGCAAGACCTGCACGCCGCCGGCCTGATCGACCACTACACCCTGCTCATCCACCCGCTGACCCTGGGCACCGGCACCCGACTGTTCGAGGGCCCCGCCCCACTGACCGAGTTCGACCTGACCGACAGCGTCACGACCACAAAGGGTGTGATCATCGCCCACTACACCCGCCGTTGAGCGGGGATCGTCGAATATCTAGTCATGCCGCTGGTCAGCCGCAGCAGATCATGCCGCCCTCGCGGGGACCCGATACTCGGTGCTGGCGCGACGGTTCAGGTCAAGGTGCCGCTGGTCTCGCCGGTCCCTGTCAGCCGTTCGCTGAACCGGATCAACAACAGACCAGCGCCGAGGACGAGGCCCGGTCCCATCACGAGGACCACGGCCTGGGTGGGTCGCGACAGCACCGGCACGGTCGACAGACCAAGTGGCTGTGGCAGGCCGAGCTGGATCGCGACGAACCCAGCCACGCCCGCCCCCAACAGGGTGTACACCCGAGGTCGGACGGCACGGTCGACCTCGCTGACCGCGGCCAGGGCGAGGGCCAGCACGACCCCGGAAGTTGCGCCGGCGACAGCGTTGGCGAGTTCCGATGAGACGACGAAGGAGACGTGGAACCCCGGGTCGATAGAGCTTGCGGGGGGGCGGCCCGTGGTACCCACTTGAGGCCCTCCAGACGTTCGCTGTCACTGGTACTGACAGCGGCGGAGGACCGAACTCATCGCGGCGATGAGTTCGGGGTGTTGGCGCGGTCAGAAGAAGTGACAACCAACGACTGAGGAGAACCGTGATGACCGCAGCAGTGATCCGCTACCAGACCAAGCCCGAGGCCGCCGACGAGAACCAGCGTCTGATCGAGAACGTCTTCGCAGAGCTGGCGAGCACGGCACCACCCGGCCTGCACTACAGCTCCTTCCGGCTGGCCGATGGCGTCACCTTCGTCCACGTGGTCGACGGTGAGGGCCTGCCAGAATTGGCTGCCTTCCAGGAGTTCCAACGCGCCCTCGGCGACCGGCTGGCCGTCGGACCCGCCCGCGACGACGCCACCCTGGTCGGCTCGTACTCCGCCGGGGTGGTGGCCGCGAACGGCTAGCGCGAAGGCCCGCGGCGAGTCAGGTTGGCAGGTGAAGCCTTCAGGCTGCGTCGAGTGAACTGAACTGGATGCCGGCGAGCCGCCATCCGTCGGGCAGTTCGATCCACACCTGACTCAGTCGGCCTGCCAGCGTCATCACCTCACCACGCCAGGTCGCCCGGCTGCGCTGAACGCAGCGCACGATCGCGGCGCGGTCGTAGTAGCGCACGTCCAACTCGGCTGTCTCCAGGGAGAGGTAAGCGAAGTCAGCTTGTCTCTCGATCCACTGCCGCTTGTCAAGCTGGAAGCCCCGCTCGCCGATAGACATGAAGTCATCCGCCAGCAGGGTGTGCAAGCGATCGGTATCGGCGTGCAACTCGGCGTCGTCGAAGGCTTGTCGGAGTTGGCGGATGTCGGTTGTCACGTGGTGATCCTGTCGCTGGTGGTGTCGGACGGTTGGACTGCCAGGAAAAGGCACAGGACAGCCGGTTTCACATCGTGACGACCAGCTTGCCGGTCGTGTGCAGGCGGACGAAGTCGATGCATGCTTGAACGCCATCGTCAAGGGTGTAGCGGCGGCCGATGGTGGCCGGCAGGTCGCCGCGGATCGCCAGTTCACCGACCTCGCGCATCCCGCCGAAGGTGCCGTCCATGTCCAGCACGAAAGCCAGACCGACGTCGTCGCGCCCGATCCACTCCTGCTGCGGTACCGGATAGGTGATCGTGAGGAGGCGCCCGCCGGGGCGGATGGCGCTGGCAACTCCGGCAAGGTGGTCGCCCGGCAGGGTCAGGTTGAACGCGACGTCAACGTCGCGGGGGTACTCGGACTCCGCGTACCCGATGGTCACGTCAGCGCCGAGAGCACGCAGGATGTCGGCATCAGCGGCGGTCGCGGTAGCGATCACCCGCGCCTTCGCGCGAGCGAGTAGCGGGACCACCGCCGTACCGACACCGCCGGTAGCGCCGACGACCAGGACGGTCTCGCCGGGCTGCACCTCGGCGGTGGCCATCAGCACCCGTGCGGTCAGGCCGATGGTGGGCAGGGCCGCCGCCTGCTCTACGTTGAGGCCGGCCGGGCGGCGCGCCAGAAACGGGGTGTCGGCCTCGAAGACCGCGTACTCGGCCAGCGAGCCGGTGCTCAGCGACGGCCGGGTAGCACCGGCCATCGCGCGCAGTACCCGAGGCACGGCCTGGCCGAAGATCTCGTCACCTACGCGGTACGCGGTCACGCCGGCGCCGACCTCGCTGACCGTGCCGGCGAAGTCGTTGCCGGGCACGTGAGGAAACCGCAGTGGCACGGTGTCACGGAACTCCCCGCTGGGCAGCCGGACGTCCGCCGGGTTGATCGACGCGGCGGCGATCCGGACCTGGATCTGCCCCGGCCCGGGCTGGGGCACCGGCACGTCGGCCACCGTGTACTCCTCGGGTGGTCCGTAGCCGGTCGCGACAACTGCCTTCATGCACTTCCTCCAAAAACGGACCGCGCGGTCATGTTCTCCGGCGGCAAGCTAGCAATAAGCGGACCGGCCGGTCAACTTGCTAGGGTGGCGACGTGACTCGTCCCCTGCGTGCCGACGCCGCCCGCAACCGGCGGCTGCTGCTGGCCGCGGCTGCCGACGAGTTCGCAGAGCGGGGTCTGGACGCCTCGGTCGCCGACATCGCCCGCCGAGCCGGTGTCGGGAAGGGCACGGTGTTCCGCCATTTCGCCACGAAGGACGACCTGCTCGCCGCGATCGTCCTCGACCGCATTGACGCGCTCAACGCGGCCGGCGAGAGACTGCTCGAAGCGGCGGATCCGGGCGCTGCGCTGCTGGAGTTCCTCACCGTCGCCGCGCATCAGAGACAGCAGCGCGACCTGTCGTTCCTGCAGGAGGCCGGCGAGCTGACCGAGGAGGTCACCAAAGTCCGCGCGCAGATGTTCCACACCGTGCACAGGCTGGTCGATCGGGCCCGTGAGCACGGCGCCGTCCGGGCCGACGTCACCGGCGCGGACGTCATCCTGCTGATGTGCGCGCCGAACTACGTCACCAGCTACGTGCCAGGCGCCTCGCCCGACCTGTGGCAGCGCTACCTCGCCATCATCTTCGACGGCCTACGCCCAGAAGGCGCCCACCCGCTGCCCCACCCGCCGCCGCTAACTCCTTGACGCCGCGAAACAGGGTCTGACCACGGGTACCTGGTAACAGCTCCGGAGGGCGCTCGGCTGAACGTCCTCATTTAGCCGCTGTCCGCGCGTTGGTAGCGCCTGGCGTGCGCTGTCTCTTAAGAGTTCCTAACAGAAGTGATCTATGCCTCTTACGTCCTTTGTAGGCGGTGATCTACGATGTCTGGCCGTGAGGCGTGGTGAGCAGCCGCCGTGGATCGTGCCGGACGGACTGTGGCAGCGCATTGAGCCGTTGCTGCCCAAGCCTGTGCTCCGCGATCCCCGGCGTCCGGGACGGAAACGGATCCCGGATCGGCAGGTGTTGTCCGGGATCCTGTTCGTGCTGCACACCGGCATCCAGTGGGAGTTCCTGCCCCGGGAGCTCGGGTTCGGGTCCGGGATGACCTGCTGGCGGCGGCTCGCGGAGTGGAACCGGGTCGGGGTGTGGCAGCAGCTGCACGAACTGCTGCTCGCCGAGCTGCAGGCCGCGGGAAAGCTGGACTGGTCCCGGGCGGTCATCGACTCCTCCCACGTCCGTGCCGCCAGACGCGGCCCAAAAGCGGACCGAGCCCGGTCGACCGCGCCCGAGCGGGCTCGAAGCACCACGTCCTGACCGAGGGCCAACAGCGCGCTGATTCCGGAGGCTGAGGCGCAGCGTTTCACGGCATCCGCAAATGCCGCGAGTCGTGCGGTCTTGCCGACCCGACCGGATCTGCCGAGAAGAGTAAACAGGCTGAGCGGATGCAAGGCGGGCCGGTTGTCAAAGGTGGCACCAGCGGAACCCTTCGACGGTGCTGAGCAGGCCGGGCCGCCGAGGTGGCGGGTTGCCGCGCCAGGTGTACGTCCCCTCCGGCGCTGGGGCGGTAGGCCACGCCGGTGACTATACGAAGGCTGTAACGCCCTCGTATTCCGCCATCGGGGCGGCGCCGACACGCTCGTACTCGAGCAGGAGCAGGCCGTTCGCCGTCACCTCGTGGCGAACGAGTCGCAGGCCGACGGGTGCGCTCGGGTGATCGAGCAGCCGCCGCCCGGAACCGATCACGGTCGGGGCGACGACGAGTCGGAGCGCGTCGACGAGGCCGGCCGACAGCAGGGCCTTGCCGAGTCGCGCACTCCCGTGGATCTGAAGTTCCCGTCCCGGCTGCGCCTTGAGCTTGCCGACGGTCTGGATCGGGTCGCCCTGGAGCAGCGTCGTCGGCTGCCAACTGCCCGCCGTGAGGGTGTTGGTCACGACGTACTTCGGTAGTGAGTTCATCCGTTCGGAAAACGGGTCGTTCGGGTCGGTGATCCGCGGCCAGTCTCGAGCGAACGCCTCGTAGGTCCGCCGCCCTAGCAGCAGACCGTCGGCGAGACCTAGCCAGTCAGAGGTGCGCCGGACGAAGAGCTTGTCCAGGTAGGGCACGAGCCAGCCGCCCCGAGTGAAGTCGTCGCTCGTATCCTCGGTCGGCGAACCAGGCCCCTGGCTGACGCCGTCGAGGGTTACGAACTCGATAAGGGCGATCTTCATCGCCCGCCCTGGCTTTCGGCGACCCCAGCGAGTTGCTCGGTGACCGAGCCGAAGCCTTCCGCGAAGCCGAGTTCGTCGTGACGGGCGCGAGCGGCGGGATCACCATGGCGGACGATGACCCGGTAGTCCGTGCCGTCCGGATGATCAGTCAGAATGATCTCGGTGGTCATGGGGACCGGGGAAGGGTTCGTGGGCCGCCAAGCGCTGTCAATCGCGTTCGTGAACACGATCCGCTCGAGCTCGTCGACGACGAGGAAGGTGGCGTCGACGTGCGGGACGAACTCCACCCCGTCGTCGCTTAGTCGGGTCACGAGCGCGCCACCGGGCCGGACTTCCAAGCGGTCGACGCGGCACAGGGTCGGAGCCGGGACCCACCATTTCTCGAAGCGGGACGGGTCGGTCCACGCCCTCCAGACGGCGGCGCGGGGAGCGCGGATGACGCGATCCAGGGTCAGATCAAGGTCGGGATTCACTGGTTCTCCTCAGGGTCGGTGACGAGGCGTTCGAGGCGATCGGTGCGCTCTTCCCAGATCCGGCGCTGCTCCGCGAGCCAGTCGTCGATGACGGCGAGGCACTCGCGGTTGAGCACACAGGTGCGCACCCGGCCCGACTTGACCGTGCGGATCAGCCCGTTCGACTCGAGCGTCCGTACGTGCTTCATGAACGAGGGAAGGGTCATCGGAAACTCGCGGGCGAGATCGCCGACGCTCGTCGGACCGTGACCGAGACGTCGGATGACCGCGCGCCGGGTCGGGTCGGCGAGGGCGACGAACAGGCCGTCGAGCTGCGCCGAATACTGTGCCACGCGGCTAAGTATTGCCTGCAACGACACTTAGCGCAAGGGCAAAGTATTTGACCCGCCGCCGGGGAGTGCCCAGCCGTGACGGCGGCAGTTAGCGGGCCGGCTGCCAGGAAATGGGGCAGGACAACTCTCCGGGCAGGGGTCCTAGCCGCGCTCAGCCGGGCCGCGCGACGCGTTCGCTGCCGACCGACCGCGCTCAGCGGGCTAGATCGTCCGCATCATCGGCTTGGCGCATGCCCGCGTGGCACCCAGACCATCCGGGCACCGCACCAGGGCGGTCGGGTCTCGACGCCGCTGGCGGGCCGTCTCAGCGGGACCCAAAGGCAGCCACGGCATGGAAACGTCCGGATCTGCCGCGATCCGCGCGCTACGCAGCCTCACGCCGAGCTGACCTGGTTGCCGTCCGGACGTCCCGATGAGCGGTAAACCATTTATCGTTCCCCACGACCGACTGACAGGATGCCGGGATGGTGTCTAGCCCCTGGCCGATGCGCGTCGGTCTTCTCCATCTTCGGGAAGCACGCGAGAGCGACATCGAGCAGCTGCTGTCCTTCCGCAACGATCCCGCAGTCAACCGGTTCATGCTCCGCACGAGTGTCGACCCGGGGACGTTCCGCCAGGAATGGCTGGCTGTGCCAACGAGTGATACGGACTTCTCCTGCGTTGCCGAGGTCGACGGGACTGTTGTCGCGATGGGCTTCCTCGATGTCGTAGACGGCATGGGTCAGCCGGGGATGCCGAAGCGCACAGAAGGGGTCATCGGATACATCGTCGAGCCGGGCTCCACGGGGAAGGGCGTGGCGAGTGATCTCGCCCGCGGCCTTCTCGCGGCGGCGTTCGACCGCCTGGGACTTCGGCGTGTCACCGCAAGCTGTAACGCCGACAATCCTGCCTCTGCACGGGTGCTCGAGAAGGCGGGGATGCGGCGTGAGCAACACGGAATCGAGGACTCGTGGCATGCCGAGCTGGGCTGGGTCGACGGCTACCAGTACGCGACGCTCGCGCGCGAATGGCATGCCATGCACAGCCCAGATTGAACCCTGACTGAAGTCTTCCAACGGGTCTCGCGATCCTGCCGAGCCGTTGCCCGCCTCCAACAGTGCGGCGCGACGTCCGCATCTGCGGCTCCGGGCGTGCTGGCGTTCATCGCCGCTGGTGACGCACCGTGATGTCGCGTCCATACCGAGTCCGACCTGCGAGTCTTCCTACGCTGGTGCACCGGCCAGGACCTCGACCCGCTGGTGGCGGCACGGGTGGACATCGAGCGGTGCGTGCGTTGGCTGCAGGACGTACGCGGTACCAGCCCTCGACGGTGTCGCGGCGCCTGTCCGTCGTGGTCGGGTTCTATCGGGTCTGCGTCATCGACGCCATCCTGGACCACTCGCCGGCCGACTACGTCCGCCGGCCCACGGTGCCGGCCGAGTCGCCGACTCTCGGGCTGGGTCACCTGCAGTTCGAGGCCCTGATCACCACCGCCCGGCTGTCGACCAACCCGAACGACTTCGCCCTGGTCGCGCTTCTGGGCCTGCTCGGCCTGCGGATCTTCGAAGCCTGCGGGGCCAGCATCACCGACCTGGGCGAGGAGCACGGCCCACCGGGTACTGCGCGTGCGCGGCAAGGGTGGCAAGGTCGTGCTCGTCCCGCTGCCACCCGCAGGGCCCGAGCCATCGACCGGGCCGTCGACGACCGCACCAGCGGGCCGATCCTGCGCAACACCCTCGGCGTGCGGATGGACCGGCACGCCGCCACCCGCCGGCTCAAGCACCTGGCCGCAGGGCTTCGGATGCCGAGGAGGCATCCCCACATGCCGCGCCACACGTTCGTGACGACCATGCTCGACGCCGGCGTCAGCCTGCGCGACGTGCAAATCGCCGCCCGCCACGCCGACCCGCGAACCATGCGCTACGACCGGGCCCGCAAGAACCTCGACCGGCACCCCAACTACATCCTGGCCGCGTACATGCCCTCCGGGACATAGCCGGCCGCTCGCGGCTTGCCGATGATCGCGTACTTGATCAAGCGCCGAGCATGGGCTCAGTCGATTGGTGGTCCAGACGCGACCCGGCGTCTGGACCACCATTCACGGAATGTCTTTCACCCAAGACGTTTGGGTCCGAGGTAGCTGCCGCCGGTGGCGTCGATGAGGTTGGCGGTGAGCCAGGCGCTGTCATCGCTGGCGAGGAACGCGACGACGTTGGCGATGTCGGCGGGTGTGCCGACGCGTTCGATCGCCTGACCTGCCGCGACCATGGCCTGCGCCTGCGGCCGGTCGAGGAAGAACGCGGTCTTGTCGGTGCGGGTCGGGCCGGGGGCGACGGTGTTGATGGTGATGCCCCGTGAGCCGACCTGGTTGGCCACGTTGCGGGTGAGGGTTTCGATCGCGGCCTTGGTCATGGCGTACGCCAGCTCGCCGGGTAGGGCGATGCGGGTGACCCCGGAGCCGATGTTGATGATGCGTCCACCCTGGCCCATCAGGGGCAGCGCCTTTTGGATGAGGAAGAACGGCGCGCGCACGTTGACCGCGAAGAGCCGGTCGAATGCTTGCGGGGTCTCAGTGTCGATGCCGCCGTCGGAGTCGTTGATGCCCGCGTTGTTGACCAGGATGTCCAAGCGGGTCCGCCCGGTCCGCTCTCGCAACCCCGCCTGCACTGCGTGGATCACGGTGTCGGCGTCGCCGTCGATGCCTAGCTCGGCCTGGATGGCGAAGGCTCGGCCTCCGGCCGCCTCGATCGTGGCCACCGTGTCCTTGGCGGCGGTGTCGTTGCTTGCGTAGTGCACCACAACCAAGGCGCCATCTGCCGCCAGGCGCTCGCAGATCCCCCGGCCGATGCCCCGGGAGCCCCCGGTGACCAGCGCGGTCTTGCCCATGAGTGCTGTCATGCCCCCACTCCTCCAACTGTTTATCCCGTAAGCAGTACGGTTTATGTTATACACAGTTAGGTGGCCGGGCGTCAACGCCGGCCATGAGCCGCATGTTGAGAGGCACCGATGAAGGCTGAAGTCAGCGCCATGGATCTGCTGTGGGGACGCAGCGCACGACGCAGCCGCGGACCGCGGCCGGTGCTCAGCGTGGCGCAGATCGCCGAGGCCGCCGTCGAGATCGCCGACGCCGAAGGGCTGGCCACGGTGACGATGCAGCGGGTGGCCGACCGGTTCGGCTTCACCGCCATGTCTCTGTACCGGTACGTGCCCGGCCGCGCGGAGTTGATCGCCCTGATGATCGACACCGCGTTGGGTGTCGCCCCGCCCATCGACACCCCGGAGGGTTGGCGCCCGGCGCTGCGCCAATGGGCTCGGCACCTGTGCGACGTGTTCCGGCGCCACCCCTGGGTGACCCAAGCCACCACCCAGGCCCGGCCCATCGGACCCAACGAGCTGGGCTGGCTGGAACGTGCGGTCGCGGCCCTGGCCGGCACCGGACTGACCGGAGCGGAACGGGTGGACGCGGTGGTGGTCCTCACCGGCCATGTCCGCAACCAGATCCAGGCCGAAATGGGCATCGCCGCCGATGGCGGGGTCCACCTCGCCGTCGCGCTGGCCGAGACGCTACGCGAGCATGCCGCCGACTATCCCGCCCTCACCGAAGCCGCCGACAGCGGCGCGTTCGGCCCTGGCGACAACGACGGCTTCGAGTTTGGGCTGGAATGCATCCTCAACGGCATCGCCGCGACCATCGCCACGCGGCCAAGGGGTGCAATGCGGGGCTCAGGTGGCGACAGACGCCCGGCCGCGCAACGCGTCGCGCAGAGCCGCTCCGACCGTGGCATACAGCGCCGCACCCGAACCGACCCCGGCCACCAGCCCTACGATCGCGGCAGTGCCGCCGAGCGCGTAGATCAAGAACCCGGCGAGGCCGAGGACGGTCATCGCCGCCCCGAGCCAGTGGTAGAGCGGCATACGCCAGATCCGGGCGAGTCCGAAGAAATGCACGCCGACCACCAGCGCCACCCACGCGACCGACACCGCCGTATGGTGCAGGACGCCGTTGACCACGGCTAGGCCTCCGAACAGCGCTCCCGCCTCCAGGGCGACGATGAGCCAGTAGCGACGGTCCATGTAGTCGGACGCCGGCGCCTGCGTCGCAGGCGGTGCCCCGCGGACCACGAGCACGAGTCCAACGATGAGCAGCGCCGCCACGACCAGTCCGACTGCGCGGATGACGAGGGGCCACGGAGCGGGCAGGCCAGCGCTGTTGACCAGCACGAAGACGGTGCCGAACGCGATGGCGACCATCGATCCGACCACGATTCCGGCAGGCCGCCCCCTGCTCTCTGGCATCGTCATGCGCCGCAGCTTACCGACGTCATCCATACAACGTCGAATGATCTTCTCGTCTGTCCACCGTGGCATCAGCGCATCCGCTTCTGCCGCGATCCGCGCGGCTGCGCCGCTTGGCCGAGGTTGCAGAGGAATGTGGTTAGGTTCGGCCGGTGAGATTCGACTTCGAAGACTGGATGCGCCGGACGTTTTCACGGTGGAACGCCGTCACGATTGCTGCCACCATCCTCGGCTTGCTCCTCCAGCAGCTTGTCGAGCCGGACCGGCAGGTCGCGGACCCGTACCCCGGTCGCGTGGTGCACGGCGCTCGTGATCGCGGCGGCCGCGCCCACGATGCCGATCTCGCCCAGCCCCTTCACCCCGGCCGGGTTGAGGTCGGGGTCCTCCTCCGGCAGCCAGTACGCCTCGATCCGCTCCACGTCCGCGCAGCCGCTGATGTGGTACATGGCGAAGTCGTGGTTGACCCAGTCGCCGTACCGCTCGTCAAGCACGCCCTCCTCGTGCAGCGCCATCGACATCCCCATCGTCATGCCGCCGATGAGCTGGCCGCGGGCGGTGGTCGGGTTCACCACCCGACCGGCGGCGAAGACGCCGAGCAGGCGGGGCACCCGGACCTCGCCGGTGTCCGCGTCCACCCGCACCTCGCAGAAGTGGGCGCCGTAGGCGTACCGGGGCAGGGGGCGTTGGGCGCGGACCTCGTCGGCCGTGCTCACCTCGACCGTCAGCCCGTCGGCCGGCACCGCCCCGCCCGGGGCCTGCCGGAGCCGGTCGCGCAGCCCCTCGCAGGCCCGGATCACCGCCCAGCTCCACGAGGCGGTGCCCATCGAGCCGCCGGCCACGCCCGCGGCCGGCAGGTCGCTGTCGCCCACCCGGATCGCCACCCGGTCCACGGGTACGCCCAGCGCGTCGGCGGCCACCTGCCACAGCGCGGTCCGCGCGCCGGTGCCGATGTCGGTCGCGTTGATCCGTACCTCGAAGGTGCCGTCCGGTGCGGCGGTGGCCGCCGCCGCGGCGGCCCGGGCGCGGGCCGGGTAGCTGGCGCCCGCGACGCCGGTGCCGACCAGCCAGCGGCCGTCGCGCCGGACCCCCGGCGTCGGGTCGCGATCCGCCCAGCCGAACCGGCGTGCCCCGTCACGCAGGCAGGCCACCAGGTTCCGGCTGGTGAACGGCTGCTTTTGCTCGGGATCGACGGTCGGGTCGTTGCGGATCCGCAGCTCGACCGGGTCGACGCCGCACGCCGTCGCCAGCTCGTCCATTGCGGACTCCAGGGCGTACGCGCCCGGGCACTCGCCCGGCGCTCGCATCCAGAACGGGGTCGGCACGTCCAGCCGGACCACCCGGTGGGTGGTGCGTCGGTGGCGGCCGGCGTACATGCTGCGGGTGTAGACGGCGGCCTGCTCGGTGAACTCGGTCAGCGTCGAGGTCTGGCTGATGGCGTCGTGGCAGACCGCGGCGATCCGGCCGTCGGCGTCGGCGCCGAGCCGGACCCGCTGGATGGTGGGGGTGCGGTACCCGATCGGGCCGAAGAGCTGTTGCCGGGTCAGGGCCAGCCGGACGGGCCGGTCCACCTGCCGGGCGGCCAGCGCGGCGAGCACCACGGCCGCCTTGGCGTACCCCTTGCTGCCGAATCCGCCGCCGACGTGCTCGGCGACCACCCGGACCGCCTCCCGGGGCAGCGCGAACAGCTCGGCGAGGGTGGCCTGCACCGGGGAGGAACCCTGGTTGGAGTCGTGCACCAGCAGCCGCCCGTCCTGCCACCGTGCGGTGGTGGCGTGCGGCTCCATCGGGTTGTTGTGGTAGGCCGGGGTCCGGTAGGTGGCGTCGATCCGGACCTCGGCGGCGGCGAAGCCGGCGTCGAAGTCGCCGTCCTCCGTGTCGGCCGGATAGCTCGGGTTGACCTTGTCCGGCCGGTACAGTCCCGGGTGGTGTTCGGAGAGCACGGTGCTGTGCGGCTCGGTGTCGTAGTCGATCCGGACCAGCCGGGCCGCCTCCCGGGCCGCCTCGATGCTCTCCGCCACCACGACGGCGACGAACTGTCCCCGGTAGTGCACGGTCGGCTCCTGGAGCAGGAACAGGTCCGCGTCCACCCCGGGCGTCAGGCGGGGCGCGTTGCCGTGGTGCAGCACGTCGAGCACCCCGGGCAGGGCCAGCGCCGGGGCCGCGTCGACCCGGACGATCCGGCCGCGGGTCGCGGCCGCCGGCACCGCCCAGCCGTACGTGACGTCCTCGACCGGGTACTCGACCGCGTACCGGGCCGCCCCGGTGACCTTGTCCCGGCCCTCCAGCCGCGGATGTTCCCGGCCCACCGCGCCGACCGGCGGCGCGCTCACGGCCGCACCGATCCGGCCAGTCCGGTCAGCGCGCGGACGGTGAGGTTGCGGATCAGTGGCACCTTGAACCCGTTGTGCCGCAACGGCCGGGCCGCGGCGAGCTCGGCGTCCGCCGCCTGGGCGGCGAGCTCGGCGGTGAACGGTCGGCCGCGCAGCAGCTCCTCCGCCCGGTACGCCCGCCACGGCCGGTGCGCGACCGCGCCGTAGGCCAGCCGGACGTCGCGGACCACGTCCCCGTCCAGGTCCAGCGCCGCCGCGACCGAGCCGACGGCGAACGCGAACGCGGCCCGGTCGCGCACCTTGAGGTAGGTGGACCGCCGGGCGAACGGCAGCGGCGGGACCCGTACCGCGGTGATCAGCGCGCCGCGGGGGAGTGTGGTCTCCCGTTCGGGGTGGTGGCCGGGTGTCCGGTGCAGCTCGGTGAGCGGCACGTCGCGGGGGCCGTCCGGCTCGCGTACCTCCGCCACGGCGTCCAGCGCGACCAGGGCGACCGCCAGGTCCGACGGGTGGGTCGCCACGCAGCGCTCGGACCAGCCGAGGATGGCCAGCTCGCGGTTCTGCCCGTGCAGCGCCGCGCAGCCGGTGCCGGGCTCCCGCTTGTTGCACGCCTTCGCGGTGTCCTGGAAGTAGGCGCAGCGGGTGCGTTGCAGCAGGTTGCCACCGGTGGTCGCCATGTTGCGCACCTGCCCGGAGGCGGCGTCGAGCAGGGCCCGGGCGAGCAGCGGGTAGTCCCGCCGGACCAGCGGATGCGCCGCGAGGTCGCTGTTGCGCACGGTGGCCCCGATCCGCAACCCGCCGTCGGGCCCGGGCTCCACCGTGTCCAGCGGCAGCCCGGTGACGTCCACCAGCAGGCCCGGCCGTTGCACGCCGAGCTTCATCAGGTCCACCAGGTTGGTCCCGCCGCCCAGGTACGCCGCCTCCGGGTCCGCGTCCAGCAGTGCGACCGCGTCCGTGACGTCCGCCGGCCGGTGGTAGCGGAACGCTCTCACCGGGCCGCCGCCGCCGCGCGGATCGCGGTCACGATGTTCGGGTACGCGGCGCAGCGGCACAGGTTGCCGCTCATCCGTTCCCGGACCTCCGCGTCGGTCAGCTCCACCGGCCCGTCGAGGTCCCCGGTCACCGCGCTGGGCCAGTCCCGGGTCACCTCGTCGAGCATGCCCCGGGCGGAGCAGAGCTGGCCGGGGGTGCAGTAGCCGCACTGGAAGGCGTCGTGCGCGACGAAGGCGGCCTGGAGCGGGGAGAGCCCGTCCGGTCCGGCGAGTCCCTCCACGGTGGTCACCTCCCGGCCGTCCAGGGTGACGGCCAGGATCAGGCAGCTCTTCACCCGCCGGCCGTCGAGCAGCACCGTGCACGAGCCGCACTGGCCGTGGTCGCAGCCCTTCTTGCTGCCGGTCAGGCCGAGCCGTTCCCGCAACGCGTCCAGCAGGGTGGTCCGGTTGTCCAGGGTCAGGTCGTGGCCGCCGCCGTTGACGGTGAGGGCGATCCGGCTCGACCACTGGTCGTCCGCCGGATTCCCGCTCTCCCGCCCGCCCCGCACCGGGCCAGACTACCGTCGTTCCTACCGTTAACGGACAAAACCGGGCGAACGCCCGACGGGTGGGGATCGGCGCATGGACGACGTACTGGCCGCGGCGCGGGACTGGCGCCGGCGGGGCATCCCGTTCGGCCTGGCCACCGTGGCGTCCAGCGCCGCGGGCGGCCTGACCGCACCGGGTGACCTGCTGGCCGTGGACCCGTCCGGCGACGTGCGCGGTGGCATCCCCGCCGGCTGCGTCGAGTCGGCGGTGCTCGACGCGGCCCGGCGGAACGGCGGCACCGGTCGGGCACGGCACGGACTGCACGGCCCGATCCACCGCGCCCCGGACCGGGCCCGCCGGCCCGCCGGGTCGCTGCGGTGACCGTCGCCGGGCTGCTGCTCGCCGCCGGGGCGGGGCGCCGGTTCGGCCGGCCCAAGGCGCTGGTCGAGCTGGACGGCGAGCCGCTCGTCCGGCGCGCGGTCCGGCTGCTCCGGGCCGGCGGCTGTGCGCCGGTCCACGTCGTCGTCGGCGCGGGCGCGGACGCGCTGCCCGAACTGCCCGGGGCCGTGCTCGTCGTCAACCGGCACTGGCGGGACGGGCTGGGCGGTTCGCTGCGCCACGGCCTGGCGTCGCTGCCCGATCAGGTCCGCGCCGCCGTGGTGGTGCTCGTCGACCAGCCGTCGCTCACCCCGGCGGCGGTACGCCGGGTGTGCGCGGCCCACGCCGCCGGCGCGCCCGTCGCGGCCGCCGGCTACGCCGGACGGGTCGGGCACCCGGTGCTGCTCGACCGCGCCGTGTGGCCGCTGCTCGACCGGTACGCGACCGGGGACCGGGGCGCCCGCGACCTCCTGCGGGCCCGTCCCGACCTGGTGACCGTGGTGCCCTGCGACGGCCTGGGCTCGCCCCGGGACGTGGACACCCCGGCCGACCTGGCTCGGCACGGGTCGGCGGGTCACCAGGAGTGACGAAGGGGCAGGCCGAGGAAGTGGGCGTACCCGTCCAGCGCCGCCTCGACCCGGGTCCGCAGCCCCGGGTCGAACGGGGCCAGCGGGTGCACGGTGACCGTGGCCCGGCTCTTGGTGAGGGTGCGCTTCCAGGTGCCCACCACCCGCCCGGCGCGGACGACCGTGGCCTGGAAGATCCCGTTGCCGCCGGGGATGACCGCCTGCTTGTGCGCCGGGTCGAGCATCAGGCTCCGGTCCTTGAACCCGAGCAGGTATTCGTCGAACCCAGGGAGCACGTGCAGGTCGTCGACCTGCTCCCTGGGCGCGTCGAGCAGCGCCGCGTCGACGACCGCCTCGGTGTCGTCGACCCGGACGGTGGCCAGGGCGTCGCCGGCCACCGCGATGCCGCGTTTCGCGTCGGCGGCGGTCAGCCCGGTCCAGCCGGCGAAGTCCTGCCGGGTGGTGGGGCCGTGGCTGCGGAAGTAGCGCACCGCCAGGATGCCCAGCGCCTCGTCGCGCTCCGGCCGGTGCGGGTCGGGCGCCCACTCGTCCAGCACGGCGAACGTCTGCTCCGAGCCGACGTGCGGGGCGATGCAGGTGACGCCGCGCTGGCTCGCGTACCAGAGCAGGTGGTAGCCGCGCTGCCCGGCGGTGTCGATCCCGGCCGCCGCGAGGGTGGCGAGGCACTCGGCGCGGGTGAGCCGGCCGCCGCCGGCCAGCGCGGCGCCCAGCACGTCGGCCGCCCGGTCGGCCTCGGCCTCGGTGAGCCCCAGGGTGGCCCGCCGCGCCGCCGCGCCGGCCAATGTGCGGACGCCGGTCACCGCCAGCATCCACCGGGCGTCCCGCGCCGGTACGAGGTGGACCGTCCCGCGCATCGGCCAGGTCCGCAGCGCCTCCCGGCGCTCCAGCGCCGCCCGCACGTCGGCGACCGTGCGCCCCGGCAGGCGTACGCCCAGCGACCACAGGCCGCTCGCCACGTCCTGGGCCTGCATGGCGCCGAACCACTCGACCACCCCGGCCACGTCGTCCGGCCGGGCGGTCGGGTGCGGGCGCAGCAGCAGGCTGGTCATCCGCAGGGCCAGCGCCTCCGCGCCGGTGAGCCGCACGTCCACGGGCCGCCTTCCGTCGGTGGTGGCGGCCAGCATAGGCGGCCGGTCCGACGTTTCCGGGGTGGACGTGACCGGGCGGGTGGGCTGGTCGCCCACCCGCCCGGGTTGTCCGCGTCAGCCGGCAGAACCGTCAGCGGTTCCGGCGCGCCCGCTCGGGCACGTCCGCGTCGACCAGTTCGCGGCGGACCTGCGCGTTGACCGGCTCCTCCTCGACCACCTCGTCCTTGTCGAGCCGCACCCGCTCGACCGGGACCTGGTCCTTGGCGGCCACCGGATGCTCGGCGCGCAGCTCCATCTCCCGCTGCTCGTCGCCGATGTCCGGCCGGACGTCGCCCCGGTTCGCCGCGGTGATCGGCTCGCGGACCACGCTCACCTCGTCGTGCTCCACCGGGACCGCGGTCTGCACGTTCTCGGTCACCACGTGCTTGCGGAGCCGGGCCGTGCCGGCGGGCTCGCTCTCGGTACCGACCCGCAGCCGCTCCTCCGAGCGGACCACCTCGGGCGCGCCCGGCATCCGCTGCGGCGGCTGCTCCGGTTGCCGGGCCGCGCCCTGCTGCTGGAGCTGGTAGTGCTGATACAGCTGGGTGAGCTGGTCCGTGCCGAGCGGCTGGTCGGTGCCCGTTTCGACGTTGGGCGCGCTGCGGACGGTCGCCTTGTCGTACGCCACCTGGAGGCGGCCGTTCTCCTGCATCCGGGCCGCCTGAAGCGGGGCCATCGACTCGTGGTGGCCCATCACCCCGGTCTTCACGCTGACCCAGGTGGGCTCGCCGGCGGCGTCGGCCCAGACCTGGCCCACACTGCCGATCTTCGCACCCGAACGGTCCTGGACGTCCTGTCCGTACAGCGAACGGATCTGCTGCTCGGTCAGTCGCATGGTTCGTCCTTCCTCTCGTGGGTCACGACCTGGGTCCCCGCCGGGGTCCGTGGCATTCGCCGGATCCGGGACGAACTGGAGCAGAAGTGCCGGAAGTGACCTGGGCTGCACGCATAAGCGTCGCTGTAGCGGGGATGCGCCAGCCGCGATCGACGCGAGGAATGCGAGGTGTGGGATGACAGCGTCCAGCGAACCGGCCGGCGGCGCCGGCAGGGGCGCGGCCCGGCCGGCCGCCCCGGCGACCCAGGCCAAGACCAGCGCCGCCGCCACTTTCGCGCTGGTCTTCGGAGTGGCCGGCCTGCTCAGCGTGCTCACCGCGATCCTGGCGTCGGTGGGGCTGCTGCTCGGCATCATCGGCGTCATCCTGGGCATCGTCGGGCTGAAGATGAGCCGGCGGCCCGGGGTGACCGGACGCGGCGTGGCCATCGGTGGCCTGGTGCTCAGCGCCCTGGCGGTGCTGCTCGGGCTGGCGCTCGCCGCCGGCATCAGCACCTTCCTCAACAACGAGCAGGCGGTGGACCGGCTGGAGAAGCGGGTCACCGACCTGCGCGACAAGCTCAACGACTGACCGACGGCCGGTCCCCGAATCACGGTGGCCGGTTAGGGTGGGCGGCGTGCTCCGTCAGGTCACCGGCATCCGGTACGTCACCCCGCTGCGCGAGGGCGGCTCGCTGCCCGGCGTGGTGGAGGCCGACGACCTCGGCACCTACGTGGCGAAGTTCCGCGGCGCCGGGCAGGGGCCGAAGGCGCTGGTGGCGGAGGTGATCTGCGGCGAACTGGCCCGCCGGCTCGGGCTGGCCGTGCCGCCGCTGGTGATGCTCACCATCGACCCGGTCATCGGCCGGGCCGAGCCCGACCAGGAGGTGCAGGAGCTGCTGCGCAACAGCGGCGGCGCGAACCTGGGGATGGACTTCCTGCCCGGCGCGCTCGGCTACGACCCGGTCGCCCACCCGGTCGAGGCGGAGCTGGCCTCCCGGGTGCTCTGGTTCGACGCGTTCACGGAAAACGTCGACCGGAGCTGGCGCAACCCCAACCTGCTGATCTGGCACCGGCAGCTGTGGCTGATCGACCACGGCGCCACCCTTTACTTCCACCACAATTGGCCGCGCGCCGAGGCCGCCGTGCACCGGGCCTACCGGGCCGACGACCACGTGCTCGCCCCGTACGCCACCCGGCTGGCCGAGGCGGACGCCGAGCTCGCCCCGCGGATCGACCGGGAGCTGCTCACCGAGGTCCTCGCGCTGGTGCCGGCGGAGTGGCTGACCGGCCCGGACTTCGACACCCCCGACGCCGCCCGGGCGGCGTACGTGGACCACCTGGCCCGGCGGGTGGCGCGGACCGACGCCTGGCTGCCCGCGGGGAGCGTGGCATGAGAGAGCCGTTCGAGTACGCGGTGATCCGGCTGGTGCCCCGGGTGGAGCGCGGCGAGCAGATCAACGTGGGCGTGCTCCTCTACTGCCAGGCCCGCGGTTTCCTCGGCGCGCGTACCCATCTGGACGCCGACCGGGCGCGCGCCCTGGCCCCCGACGTGGACCTGGAGGCGGTGGCGGCGGCGCTGGGCTCCTGGGACCGGACCTGCGGCGGCGACGGGCCGGCGCGGACGATGAAGCCGGGGGAGCGGTTCCGCTGGCTGGCCGCCCCGCGGAGCACGATGATCCAGGCGGGTCCGGTGCACACCGGGCTGACCGCCGATCCGGCGGCGGAGCTCGACCGGCTGATGGCCGCCCTGGTCCGCTGACCCCTGATCGCGCTACGCCAGCCTCGTCGCCGGCGGAGCGCGATCCCCCGTTCAGGTTCGCCGGTGTGGGGCGGCGGCGGGGTTCCGCCGACACCGGTGCGACCAGGATCCCCGGCCGGCGGAGCCACGGCACCGTTGCGGATCGGAACTTGCGGAAATCTTGAGCAGGCGCAACCTATCGACCTCGATGACTGTGTGCGGTGACCGTTTGACGCCGCAAGCAACGGGTAGTCGCCGGAGCTGATCCGATTTGAGGAGGGAACGTCTGATGGATGGTCGGACCAAGGTCGCGGTGATCTACTACAGCGCGACCGGCATCACCTACCAAATGGCGCAGTCAGCGGTCGAAGCCGCCGGCGAGGCCGGGGCCGAGGTGCGCCTGCGCAAGGTACGTGAGCTGGCGCCCGACGAGGCGATCCGCTCCAACTCCGGGTGGCAGGCGCACCACCTGGAGACCCAGGACGTGATGGAGGCGCAGCTCGACGACCTCTCCTGGGCCGACGTGGTGATCTTCGGCTCGCCCACCCGGTACGGCCTGGTCGCCGCCCAGCTCAAGCAGTTCATCGACACCACCGGCCCGCTCTGGGCCCAGGGCTCGCTGGCCAACAAGGTGTACTCGGCGTTCTGCTCGACGGCCACCTCGCACGGCGGCCAGGAGTCCACCCTGCTGGCGCTGTTCAACGTCTTCTACCACTGGGGTGGCATCGTGGTGGCCCCCGGCTACACCGACCCCAGCCAGTTCGTCGCGGGCAACCCGTACGGCGCCTCCCACACCAGCAACAACGGCGAGACCGCGCCCGACGACATCGCGCTCAAGGCGACCGCGCTGACCGTCCGACGCGCGGTGCAGATCAGCACGGCGCTGAAGAAGGGCCTCGCCGGCTGACCCCGGCCGGTGGCGACCGGTGGTCGGATGGAGGCTCTCGACCCGTCCGGACCACCGGTCGCCCTTGAGCCCTACCCCCGATCGACCGGACCATGCCCGGTCAGGGCCGGGTGGGCGAGCAGATGCCCGAGCAGGTCGGCCAGCACGGCCAGGCCGTCCCGGCTGAGCACCGACTCCGGGTGGAACTGCACCCCGGCGAAACCCGGTCCGCGCAGCGCGTGCACCGCCCCGTCGGCCGGGTCCCGGGACAGCTCCACCGGCCCGTACGCGCTGGCCACCCGGTCGGCGTCGGCGCGCGCGGTGAACGTGGAGTAGAAGCCCACCCGGCGGGTCGCCCCGAAGACCCCCACGTCCCGCTGCAACCCCTGATACGGGGCTTCCCTTCGGTGCAGCGGCAGCCCGAGCAGCCCGGAGAGCAGCTGATGCCCGAGGCAGACCGCCAGCGTCGGTCGGCCGGCCTCCAGCAGGCCCGCCAGCAGCGCCCGCATCGTCGCCATCTTCGGCGCGGTGAGATCGCCCGGATCGCCCGGCCCGGGGCCGACCACCACCAGGTCGTACCCGTCCACCGGGGCGGGTTCCCGCCAGTCGCGGCGGTCCACCCGCAGGCCGAGCGCGCCGAGCTGGTGGGCGAGCATGCCGGTGAAGGTGTCCTCACCGTCCACGATCAACGCCCCCAGGCCGGTGAGCCCGGGCAGCGCGGACGCGCCGGGCGTGCGCTGGTCGAGCCAGAACCGGGCCAGCGGGGCGTTGCGGGCGGCCAGCGCCGCGCGGACCTCCGGGTCGTCGCCCAGCCGGGCCGCCGGGCGGGCGCCGGCCTCCGGCGCGTCCGGGCCGAGGCCGAGCGCCGCCAGCACCCCGGCCGCCTTCGCGTGCGTCTCCGCCACCTCGCCCGCCGCGGTGGAGTGCCGCACCAGGGTCGCCCCGACCGGCACCCGCAGCTCGCCCGCGGGGGAGAGCTCCGCGGTCCGGATCAGGATCGGCGCGTCCAGGGTCTGCCGGCCGGCGTCGTCGCGGCCGAGCAGCGCGAGGACGCCCGCGTAGTAGCGGCGGCCCACCCGCTCGTGCCGGGCGATCACCCGGCAGGCGTTCTCCATCGGGCTGCCGGTGACCGTCGGGGCGAACATCGTCTCCCGCAACACCTCCCGGACGTCCCGCGAACCGCGCCCCGCGAGCAGGTACTCGGTGTGCGCGAGGTGCGCCATCTCCTTCAGGTACGGCCCGACCACCTGACCGCCGTGCTCGGCGACCGTGGCCATCATCTTCAGCTCCTCGTCGAGCACCATGTACAGCTCCTCGACCTCCTTCGGGTCGTGGAGGAAGCGCAGCAGGGCGTCGCGGTCCGCCGCCGCGCCGGTGTGCCGGAACGTGCCGCTGATCGGGTTCATCATCACCAGGCCGTCGTCGACGCTGACGTGCCGTTCCGGGCTGGCCCCGACCAGGGTCCGGGTCCCGGTGTGCACCACGAACGTCCAGTACGCGCCGCGCTCGCGCAGCAGCAGCCGGCGCAGCGCGGCCAGCGCCGCCACCAGCGGCGGCCCCTGCACGGTGGCCCGCATGGTCCGGTGGATGACGAAGTTCGCGCCCTCGCCCCGGCCGATCTCGTCGGCGAGCACCCGGCCGACCGTCGCGGCGTACTCGTCGTCGGCGATGTCGAAGCCCGCCCCGGTGCTGCGTACCGGGCCGTCGGGCAGGACGTCGAGCGCCTCGGCCAGTCCGATCCGATGGTGTTCGGAGATCACCAGGCACTCCAGCGGCACCCCGTCGTCGACGCAGGCGAAGCCGCGCTCGCCGATCTGCCGGTACGGGACCAGGGCCAGCGTGCGGGGGCCGGGCGGGCCGTCCGGCAGCGGGATGTCGGCGAGCCGGTCGGCCGTGCGTACGGTGCCGGTGAACAGCTCGAGGTGGTCGGCGCCCTCGCGGCGGACGACGGCGAACGGGCCGGGGTCGACGCCGTCGGCGACGGCGGCGAGCAGGTCGTGCGGGCGGGTCATCGAGGTCTCCTCGGGCCGGGAGCCGCCGGCGGGGCGGCCCGGGATGCCGGGGAGAGACCGGCGGCCGCCTCGTCGGGCGGCCGCGTGGGAAAGCTACGCGCGGGGGTGGGCCGCCGGGTCGGCGGGCCACCAGCAGGACAGGTGCGCGGGCATGGCGATCACTGTACGCGACCCGTCGGGCCCCGGGAACCCGATCGCCGCGCCGCGGCCGAGTCGGGATCTTGGCTTCGCCAGCCGCCCTGCCGGGTAGGTTGACCGGCGATGGACATTCTCGCTCTCGACCTGGGCACCTCCTCCGTGCGGGCACTCGTGCTGGACGCGGACGCCATCCCGCGGCCCGGCGCGCTGGCCCGGCGGAAGGTGCACCTGGTCACCGGCGAGGACGGCAGCGGCACGCTGGACGGCCGGCGGTACCTCGCCTGCCTGCTGGAGTGCCTGGACGAGCTGGCCGACGCCGGCCACCTGCGCGACATCGAGCTGGTGACGGCCTCGGCGCAGTGGCACTCGGTGGTCCCGCTGGACGCCGACGGCGAGCCGATCGGGCCGGTGCTGACCTGGCTGGACACCCGGCCGGAGCCGCCCGCGGGCGCGGCCGGTCCGGCCGACCCGGACGCCTTCCACCAGCGCACCGGCACCTGGTGGCACCGCTGCTTCTGGTCGCTCCGGCTGCCCTGGCTGCGGGAGCGCGCGGGCACCCCGGTCGCCCGCTTCGCCGGCCTGGCCGAGTACGTCCTCGGGGTGCTGCTCACCGAGGCGCCCGTCTCCATCTCGATGGCCTCCGGGACCGGGCTGGTCGACCTGCGCCGGCTGGACTGGGACCCGGAGGCGTGCGACCTGGCCGGCGTACGCCCCGGCGAGCTGCCCCGGTTGGCCCCGATGGAATGGCGCGGCCGGCTGCGGCCGGAGTACGCCCGGCGCTGGCCGCAGCTGGCCGGAGCGCGGTGGACCGCGCCGGTGGGCGACGGCGCGGCGTCCAATGTGGGCTCCGGCTGCGTCGACCCGTCCCGGGCCGCGGTCACCGTCGGCACGTCGGCCGCGGTACGCCTCATCCAGCGGGTGCCGGCCGGAGCGGAGCTGCCGCCGCTGTCCCATCAGCTGTGGCGCTACCGGGTGGACCACGAGCACGTGGTGACCGGGACGGCGTACTCCAGCGGCGGGAACATCTTCGCCTGGGCCCAGCGGGAGCTGCGGCTGCCCAGCGGCGCCGAGTTGGAGGCGGCGCTGTTCCGGGTGCCGGCGGACGGCCGGGTGATGGCCAATCCCCGCTTCGGCGGTGACCGCCCGCCGGGCTCGGCCCCGGCGGGCTCCGGTGAGCTGCGCGGGCTCAGCTTCGGCACCACCGCCGTCGACCTGCTCGCCGAGTTGATGAGGGGCCTGTGCCGGCTGGTCGCCAAGGACCTGACGGTGCTGGAGGCCGGCGTGGTGAAGCCGGCCGAGGTGGTGCTCGGCGGGGGAGCGATGGCCGCCTCGGCGTGGTGGCGGCAGGCCTTCGTCGCCGCGCTGGCCCCACGACCGGTCCGGCACCAACGACATCCGGAGATCGGGGCGACCGGGGCGGCGTTGGTGGCGCTGGGCCGGGTCGCCGACGGGGGACGGATCGGCGGCATCGGCCGGACGGACTAGGTGGACGCGCCGAACACCGTAGCCGGTGCCCGGCCGGGCTGACCGTCCTCGTTCACCGGCCGGTCAGGCCGTTGACACCGCACGCCGGCCTGGTTGGATGGACTGCGCTCCCCGAGGTGGCGGAGGCGAGGGACCGAGGAGGCATGTGTGGGTGCAGGTCCCGACCCCGATCGGGGCGCGGTCTCGAACCACCGCCGGAGTCGGTTCGACGTGCGGGTCGTGCCGCACCGCCGCCGTTCGGCCCTGCGGCTGCGGGACTGGCGGATGGGGACCAAGCTCGCCACCGTGCTGGTCATCCCCACGGTGGCCTTCCTGGTGCTGGCCGGCGTGCAGACCCGCGGCCTGGTCGGGCAGACCACCACGCTGAGCGACTTCGCCCAGCAGGTCGGCATCGGCCGGCAGATCACCGAGGCGGTGGACCGACTCCAGCGGGAGCGGGACCGGACCGCGGGCGAGCTGGCCGCGCTGCACGGGTCCGCCGGGGGCGCCGAGCGGGACGCGGCGATCGCCGCGCTGAAGCCGCTGCAGACCGCCTCCGATCAGGCCCTGGCCGACCTGCGCGGCGCGGCCGAGCCGCTCGCCGACGCCGACGCCGCCTGGCGGGTCGGCTACTCCGAGGTTCTCGAGGCGTACGACCAGGTCATCTACATTCGGGCCGCGGTGCCGCCGGCGGTGCTCAGCAGCGACACCATCCTGAGCAACTACCACCGGGCGATCGGCGCGCTGCTCGCCCTGCTGGCCCAGCCCTCGCCCGGTGACGACCAGCGGGTGCTCACCGACGCGGTGCTGCGCTACGTCCAGCTCTCCCGGGTCAAGGAGCTCTCCTCGCGGATCCGCGCCGAGCTCTACGCGGCCGCCCGCGCCGGCCGATACGCGGCCGACGACCAGGTGGCCCTGGCCGACCTGCGGACCCAGCAGCTCACCGCCCTGGGCGCGTTCCGGGTCGTCGCGACCGCGGACCAGGTTCGCCGATACGACCAGACCTCCGAGGACCCGGGGTTCGTGGCGGCCACCAAGCTGGAGGAGACGACCCTGCCCGGCACGGCCGCCGAACCGGCGGTGCTGCTCGCGCCGGCCTGGTGGATGGTCAGCGAGCGGCGCCAGGACCTGCTGCACCGGCTCGAGAACGAGGTCCTCAACGACGCCGTACGCCGGGCCGACGCGGCCAGCTCGGGGCAGCTGCGGGACACCCTGCTGGTGGTCGGCGGCATCGGCGCGGTGCTGCTGGTCGCCGTGCTGATCTCGCTGCTGATCGGTCGCTCCATCGCCCGGTCCATGCGGCTGCTGCGCAGCCAGGCGCTGCGGATCGCGCAGGTGGAACTCCCCGACGCCCTGGACCGGCTGCGCGCCGTGGACAGCCCGGTGACCGGGATCGACGTGCCGCCGGCGGTGGTCCGTTCGCTGGACGAGATCGGCGAGCTGGCCGAGGCGTTCGTGGCGGTGCACCGCAGCGCGGTCAGCGTCGCCGTCGAACAGGCGCTGATGCGCCGCAACGTCAACGCCATGTTCGTCAACCTCGCCCGGCGCAGCCAGGTGCTGGTCGAGCGGCAGCTCGAACTCCTCGACGACCTGGAACGCGAGGAGAGCGACCCGGAGCAGCTGGAGAACCTGTTCAAGCTGGACCACCTGGCCGCTCGCATGCGCCGTAACGACGAGAGCCTGCTGGTGCTGGCCGGCACCGAGTCCACCCGGCGGTGGACCCGGCCGGTCGGCCTGGCGGCCGTGCTGCTGGCCGCCAGCGCCGAGATCGAGCAGTACCAGCGGGTCCGCCACGACTCGAGCCCCGACCTGCACGTGGTCGGGCACGCCGTCGGCGACCTGGTGCACCTCTTCGCCGAGCTGCTGGAGAACGCGACCGCGTTCTCCCGCCCGGACACCATCGTCCGGGTCACCGCTCGGGCCGAGGGCCTCGGGGCGTTGGTGGAGATCGCCGACCAGGGGCTCGGCATGAGCCCGAGCGGGCTCGCGGAGGCGAACGCGCTGCTGGCCGAGCCGCCGGCGGCCGACGTCGCGGCCTCCGAGCGGATGGGCCTGTTCGTGGTCAGCCACCTGGGGGCGCGGCACCGCATCCAGATCCGGCTGGAGGGCGGCGAGGGCGGCCTCGTCGCCCAGGTCCGGATCCCCGCCGAGCTGCTCGCGCCGGCGCCCGCCCCGGAGCTGGACGCCCCGGCGTCGCCCCGGATGCTGACCACCCCGATCGGCGCGGCCATCCGGCCGGCCACCCCAGCCGCGGTGCCGGTGACCGGGCTGCCGGCGTCGCGCCGGCCGACGGAGGTGCCGGTGGCCGGTGCCCGGCCCGGGGCGCCGACGGAGCTGCCGGTGGCGGGTCGGCGGCCGCCGGTCCCGACGGAGCTGCCCGTGGCGGGCCGGCGGCCGGAGCCGCCGGCGGCGCCGCGGCAGACCCGGCAGCTGCCGGTTCGGGCCGAGGACCTGCTCACCCCGTCGGCCGGGCCGACCGGCGGCGGCTGGTTCTCCCGGCAGGGGCCGTCGTCGTCGACGCTCGGCGTCACCCCGCCGCCGGCCGAGACGCCGGTGACCGGTGGGACCAACGAGCGGGGCCTGCCGGTACGGGTGCCGATGGCGCAGCTGGCCGCGGTCACCCGGTCCGCCCGCCCGGACGAGCCCGCCGCGCGCCACGAACCCGACCCGGACGCGGTCGGCGGCATGCTGTCCCGCTACTACGGCGGGGTGCGGCGGGCCGAGGCCGAGGAGACCAGAGAGTTGATCATGCCGCCCTTCGGCGACCGCAGTGAAGGGGTGGCCAGCAGTTCCGCCGCGGACCGAGCCCGTCGGGCGGTCGAAGTCGCTACCGGGGACGAGCCAGCGTGAGGACAAGGCAGGCGTACCGCTTCGCGTTGGACCTGACGCCCCGACAGGAGCGGGCGGTGCTGGCTCACGCGGGGGCGGCGCGGGTAGCGCACAACTGGGCGCTGGCCCGGGTGAAGGCGGTGATGGATCAGCGGGCGGCCGAACGCACTTATGGCATCGAGGGGGCGGGCCTGACCCCCACGCAGGGCTGGTCGCTGCCGGCGCTGCGTAGAACGTGGAATCAGGCGAAGTCCGATGTGGCGCCGTGGTGGGCGGAGTGTTCGAAGGAGGCGTTCAACACCGGTCTGGACGCCCTGGCTCGGGGGTTGAAGAACTGGTCGGACTCCCGTACCGGCAGGCGCGCTGGACGTCGGGTGGGGTTCCCGCGGTTCAAGTCCCGGCGCCGCTCGACCCCGTCGGTGCGGTTCACCACCGGCGCGATCCGGGTCGAGCCGGACCGTAAGCATGTGGTGTTGCCCCGGCTGGGCCGGTTGAAGCTGCACGAGTCCGCCCGTAAGCTCGCCCGCCGGGTGGAGGCGGGCACCGCCCGGATCGTGTCGGCGACGGTGCGCCGCGACGGTGGCCGCTGGTTCGTGGCGTTCTGCGTCGACGTCGCACGCGCTGAACGCGGGCCGGCGCAGCCACAGGCGACGGTCGGCGTGGACGTTGGGGTCACCAACCTCGCCGTGCTGTCCACCGGCGAGATGGTGCCCAACCCCCGCCACTTGGAGGGCGCGGCCCGCAGGATGCGCCGTCTCGCCCGGCGCGCCTCTCGCCGGGTCGGCCCGGATCGGCGCACCGGGCAACGTCCGTCCAAGCGGTGGGAGCGGGCCCGCGCCCGGCTCGGCCGGGCGCACGCCCGGGTCGCTCATCTGCGCCGCGACGGCCTGCACAAGCTGACCACCCGGCTCGCCCGCGAGTACGCCACCATCGTGGTCGAAGACCTCAACGTCGCCGGGATGCTGCGCAACCGGCGGTTGGCCCGGCGCATCGCCGATGCCGGGTTCGCCGAGCTGCGCCGGCAACTGGCCTACAAGACGGCGTGGAATGGCGGGCGGCTGGTGGTGGCCGACCGCTGGTATCCGTCCTCGAAAACCTGCTCGGCTTGCGGCGCGGTGAAAACCAAGCTCGCCCTGTCCGAGCGGACCTACATTTGCACCGTCTGCGGCCTGACCCTCGACCGGGACGTCAACGCCGCACGTAACCTCGCCGCACTCGCGGCTGAGGTGGACACCGCCGGGAGTGGCCCGGTGGCCGGAGGTGGAGCCGACCGTAAGACCCGCCAAGGCGGGCCGGTGGCCGTGAAGCGTCAACCCGGCATCGCTTCAGCGAGCAAGACCGGGACCGTCCCACCGCAAGGCGGGACATCCAATCACATGCTCACCAAAGCATCATGAGAGGAACGGAACAACAGTGATTACGTTGAGCCAGGAGGCGCGTGACCTGAGCTGGCTGGTGAACGCGTTCGCCGAACGGGTCCCCGGGGTGGCGCACGCGGTGGTGGTCTCCTCCGACGGGCTGCTGGTGGCGATCTCCGCCCACCTGCCCCGCGACCACGCCGACAAGCTGGCCGCCGTGACCTCGGGGCTGATGAGCATCACCGCCGGTGCCGCCCAGATGTTCGACGGCGACGTGGTGAAGCAGACGGTCGTGGAGATGGGCCGCGGGTACTTCCTCGTCATGCAGATCCGGGACGGCTCGATCCTGGCCACCCTGGCCGCCGCGGACGCCGACATCGGCGTGGTCGGCTACGAGATGGCGCGGTTGGCGAAGCAGGCCGGCGAGATGCTCACCCCCGCACTGCGGGCCGAGTTGCAGCAGGCGCTGCCCCGCTGACCGGGACGACCGGGCCGGGGCGTCCACCCCGGCCGGGTCGCCGCCGCGGCGCTCAGAGGCCGTTGTCGCGGATCACCGTCCGGTACCAGTGAGCGCTGCTCTTGAGCACCCGGCGCTGCGTCGGGTAGTCGACGTAGACCAGGCCCCAGCGCTGGTCGTATCCCTCGGCCCACTCGAAGTTGTCCAGCAGCGACCAGACGTGGTAGCTCTCCAGCGGCACCCCGTCGGCGATCGCCCGATGCGCGGCGGCGAAGTGGTCGCGGAGGAAGTCGATCCGGCCGGAGTCGTCGACGGTGCCGTCCGGGCCGAGCCTGTCCGGGCAGGGCAGGCCGTTCTCGGTGACGGTGATCGGGATCCGGCCGTAGTCCCGGGTGACCCGGGTCAGGATGTCGTACATCCCCTCGGGGTAGATCTGCTGCCAGTCCGCCTCCGAGGTGGGCCAGCGGCGGGTGGTGTCGCCGCCGGCGGTGACGTAGATGGGCGTGTAGTACTGCACCGCGAGCAGGTCCACCGGGCTGGCGATGACGTCGAGGTCGCCGTCGCTGATACCGGCGGCCAGCCGGCTGTCCGGGCCGAGGTCGGCCAGCACGTCCCGCGGGTACGCGCCCTTGAGGACGGAGTCGAGGTAGAGGCGGTTCTCGTAGCCGTCGTACAGCCGGGTCGCCGCGGCCGCCTCCGGGCTGTCGTCGGCCGGGTAGCAGGGGTGCAGGTTGAGGGCGGGGCCGATCCGGCCGGCCTGGCCGGTGGCCCGCAGTGCCCGTACGGCCAGGCCGTGCGCCAGCTGGAGGTGGTGGGCGACCAGGTAGGTGGCCTCCGGGTCCTGCCGGCCCGGCGCGTGGTGCCCCCACAGGTAGCCGTTCTGCACCACGGTCTTCGGCTCGTTGATGGTCAGCCAGACCGGGACCCGGTCGCCGAGGGCGCGGAAGACGGCGTCGGCGTACTCGGCGAAGCGGTGGGCGGTGTCCCGCGACTCCCAGCCGCCGGCGTCCTGCAACGCCTGCGGCAGGTCCCAGTGGAACAGGGTGGCCATCGGCGCGATGCCGCGCTCGTGCAGCCCGTCGACCAGTCGCCGGTAGAAGTCGAGACCGCGCTGGTTCGGCTTGCCGGTCCCGTCGGCCTGGATCCTCGGCCAGGAGATGGAGAACCGGTAGCTGCGAAGGCCGAGGTCGGCCATCAGGTCCAGGTCGTCGCGGTAGCGGTGGTAGTGGTCGGCGGCGACGTCGCCGGTGTCGCCGTTCCGGGTCCGACCCGGGGTGTGGCTGAAGGTGTCCCAGACCGACTCGCCCCGGCCGTCCTCCTTCGCCGCCCCCTCGATCTGGTACGCCGACGTGGCCGCGCCCCAGCCGAAGCCCGGCGGGAAGCGCAGCGGTCCGCGCGGGTCCGGGTCGTTCTCCCGGTCCTGGCTGCTGTCGCAGCCACCGACGGCCGCGGTGGCCACGACGGCTGGGGTGGCACCCGCCAGCCCGGCGCGGGCCGCTCCGGCGGCCGTGGCGGACAGGGCGGCGCGGTGGAGCAGGCGCCGTCGGGGAAGTTTCGACATGAGCGTTCTCCTCGGAGGATAGGGCCCCGACGGCCGGGAGCGCTCCCATCATAGGCAGGGGTTGCCGTGCCCCGATCCCGCGGGTGGGGCGCAGGGCGGACGTCGCCATGGCGTGCGCCGACTACGGGAACCTTCCCAACGAGTGAGCGCTCCCGGCGGACGGGCAGCCGGCCCCGCCCGTCCGCCCGCCCGACCGGGCCCTCGGGGAACTGGAGCAGCCCGGTCGGCGGGATGGCCTGATTCGCACGGTCAGGCCGGGTGGGCCGGCCGTCCGGACGAAGCAGCGGACCGGCCGGCCCACCGCTCCGTCCGGAGACGAGATTGCCGCGAAAAAGTCCACGAAAATCCGCGCTGCACGGGATCACACGGCGGCGGTGGACGGAGTAACCTACATCAACAAGAGAGGCCGCTCCCCCCGTGGCGGCCTCTCTTCACGTCCGGCGCCGGCTAGTCCCGACCGGCCGGACGCCGCGGCTCCGCCGGCCGGCCGGCAGCGCCCGACCCGGCCCGCTCCGACCACCTCCGCCGGCCCGCCGGCACGGCGACCGTGGTCTGCCGCGCTCCCGCCGAGCGCCGACCCGAGCCGGCCGTTACGGTGTGCGGGTGCGCGAGACGGCGAGGGGTTGGACGGCGGTCTGGTTGGTCGTACTGGCCCTGGCGCAGGCGGCCGCCTTCCTCGTGGTGTGGCGGCTCGCCCTGCACACCGAGGTCGGCCAGTGGCTCGACACCGTGGCGCTCACCGGCAACCGGATCGGCCAGGAGCAGATCGACGGGCCGGTGGGCCGGATCCTCAACGCGATGTCGGCGGTGTCCCTGGTGGTGGCCACCGCGGTGATCGGCTTCATCGCGCTGATCCGGGGGCGCAAGGCCCTCGCGGTCACCGCCACCCTGCTGATCGCCGGCGCCAACGTCAGCACCCAGTTGCTCAAGCAATTCCTGACCCGGCCGGACTTCGGGGTCGACCCGGAGCGGGCGGCGGCGGGGAACAGCCTCCCCAGCGGACACACCGCGGTGGCCGCCTCGGTCGCGATCGCGCTGATCCTCGTGCTGCCGCCCAAGGTGCGGGTCGTCGGCGCCTTCCTCGGCGCCGGGTACGCCGCCGCCGCCGGGGTGGCCACCCTCTCTGCCGGCTGGCACCGACCGAGCGACGCCGTGGCGGCGTTCCTCCTGGTCGGGGCCTGGGCGGCGGTGGCCGGCCTGGTCCTGCTCCTCTTCCAGCGGGAACGGGCGGCGATCTCCCCGCAGGACGCGCACCGGGCGGCCGCCGCCGTCCTCGGCATCGGCGGGGTGCTCGCCCTCGTCGCCTCCGCGCTCGCCCTGTCCTGGCTGGTCGACCTCCCCGAGGTTCCCGCCGACGAGCTCTCCCGCCGCCCCCTCTTCGTCGGGTATGCGGGCAGCGCGGCCGGCATCGCCGGGACGATCGCCGTGGTGGCCGCGCTGGTCCTCGCGGTGGTGCACCGCCTGGTGCCCCGGTACAAGGGGTAGTCAGCAGTTCACCGATCTGTGAGCAGACGTGCGAATCTGTGAGTATTAGTATCGGTCTATGAAGCTTGCCGAGTGGGCGTGTCGCAACGGGGTGCACCCGCAGACCGCGTACCGATGGTTCCGCGAGGGGATCATGCCGGTGCCCGCTCGGCGTCTTTCGTCTGGCACGATCATGGTGGATGTAGCCGGTGATGACACTCAGGGCCAGGTGGTCGTCTATGCCCGGGTGTCGTCGGCCGACCAGCGAGCCGACCTGGATCGGCAGGTAGCCCGTGTGACCGCGTGGGTGACCGGGCAGAAGATGGCCGTCTGTCGCGTGGTGACCGAAGTCGGGTCTGCGCTGGACGGCCGACGCGAGAGGTTCCTCGGGCCGCTGCGCGACCCGAACGTGACCACGATCGTCGTCGAGCACCGGGACCGGTTCGCGCGGTTCGGTGCCGAGTACGTCGAGGCGGCGCTAGCCGCGCAGGGACGTCGGCTGCTGGTGGTCGACCCGGCCGAGGTGGACGGCGACCTGGTGCGGGACGTGACGGAGATGCTGACCAGCCTGTGTGCCCGGCTGTACGGCCGCCGCGCGGCAGCGAACCGGGCCAGGCGCGCCGTGGCCGCCGCCACCGCCGGGGACCTCCGGTGAAACGGTACGAGCCGCCGGCCGGCTGGACCGTACAGGCGTACAGGTTCGCCCTTGACCCCAGCGACGGGCAGGTGGCCGGTCTGCGCCGTAACACCGGCGCGGCACGGTTCGCGTACAACCACATGCTGCGGCGGGTCGGCGCGGTCAAGGCGCAACGCGCCGCCGAGGCCAGCTACGGGGTGGCCGAGGCGGACCTGACCCCGTGGCAGGGCTGGTCGCTGCCGGACCTACG
Source organism: Micromonospora sp. GCM10011541 (assembly GCF_042650725.1). Lineage (NCBI taxonomy): Bacteria > Bacillati > Actinomycetota > Actinomycetes > Micromonosporales > Micromonosporaceae > Micromonospora > Micromonospora sp. GCM10011541. The sequence continues at coordinate 38,819 of NZ_JBHSBP010000077.1, read as the reverse complement.
CCGCACCTGGAACGACATCAAGACGTGGGTGGCGCCGTGGTGGGCGGAATGCTCCAAAGAGGCGTTCAACACCGGCCTGGCCAACCTGTCCGCGGCGCTGGGCAACTGGCAGGCCTCACGTACCGGTGCCCGCAAGGGCCGCCGGATGGGCTGGCCCCGGACCAAGAGGAAGCACGGCCGCAGGTCGGCCCGGTTCACCACCGGCGCGATCCGGGTCGACCCCGGCTACCGGCACGTGGTGTTGCCACGGCTGGGCCGCATCCGCACCCACGAGTCCACCCGTAAGCTGGCCCGGCGGGTGAAGGCCGGCACCGCGACGATCCTGTCCGCAACCGTCACCGAGACCGCCGGCAGGTGGTTCTGCGCGTTGCAGGTGGCGGTCAAACGCGCCGTGGGCCGTCCGGCGCACACGCCGAAAGCCGGTCGGATCGTCGGCGTGGACACCGGCATCAAGCACCTGGCGGTGCTGTCCACCGGCGAGCTGGTGCCCAACCCGGCACCGTTGAAGGCGGCGTTGACCAAACTCGGCAAGGCCCAACGACGGGCCGCCCGCCGAATCGGCCCGTACGACCCGGCCACCGGGCGTAAGCGGAACGCGTCCAATCGGTGGCAGCGGGCGCAGGAGACCGTGGCCCGGCTGCACGCCGTCGTCGCCGCTGTCCGCGCCGACTCGTGGCACCAACTCACCACCCGGCTGGCGCAACAGTTCACCACGGTCGTGGTCGAGGACCTGCACGTGGCCGGGATGGTCCGCAACCGTAAACTGGCCAGGGCTCTGATCGACGCCGCCCCGGCGACCCTGCGCCGGCACCTCGGCTACAAGACCGGTTGGTACGGCAGCGTGCTGCACGTCGCCGACCGGTGGTACCCCAGCTCCAAAACCTGTTCCGGCTGTCAGACGGTGAAACCCAAACTGTCGCTGGCCGAACGCACCTTCAACTGCACCACGTGCGGACTGTCCCTGGACCGGGACGTCAACGCCGCACGTAATCTTGCCGGCCTGGTTCGGCACGTCGACCTGGAGTTGCTGGGCGACGCAAAAACAGGACGTGGAGCCTACGTAAGACCCGTAAGACCTGCACCCGCAGGCGGGGCAGCGGGCCGTGAAACGTCAAGACCGACACATCCGATCAACGCCGTCCGGCAACGGACGGCTGCCAATCGTGAGTCACGTTTACTCACTGAAAGGTAACGGCTAACTGCGGTAGTAGGTGCCGACCATCGTGCCGCTGGCGATCTCCTTGTCGGTGAGCGCGCGGTGCACGTCGGTGGCCTGGGGCGCCTCCGGCAGGTCCAGCGGGCGCTCCAGCGCGTAGAGGCGGAAGAAGTACCGGTGCGGATCCTCGTGCAGTGGCGGATGCGGGCCGCCCCACCCGGTCGTACCGAAGCCGTTGGGCCACTCGCGGCCGCCGTCCGGCACCGCGCCCTCGGCGACCCCGCCGGATCCCGGCGAGATCCCGGTCACCAGCCAGTGCAGGAAGGGAGCCTTCCCGGCGTCCGGGTCCTCGACGATCAGGATCAGCTCCTCGGCCGCGTCGGGGACCTGGGACCACTGCAGCGGCGGCGAGACGTTTCCGCCTTCCCGGGAGAAGCGCCCCGGTAGCAGGTCGTGATCGTTGAACGCGGTGCTGCGCAGCATGATGCCGGCCATTCGACGCCCCCTTTCGTCCACCGGCGCGTACCCGGCCAGGGGGTGCCGAAACGGCCGCGTGGGAAGGTACGCCCGGCGAACCGGATGATCGGGGAGGACGGATGGACGAGGTGCGGACGGCGTTCCGGGACGAGTGCGCCCGGCTGGCGGAGCTCCTGCGAGGGCTCGACGAGGCGGACCTCGACCGACCCACCCCCTGCCCGCCGTGGAACGTCCGGGACCTCGTGGCGCACGTCCGCACCGGCGCCCGCCGCCTCGTCGACATGCTCGCCGCGCCCGCCCCGGACCGGGCGGAGGTGGATGCCGCCGGCTACTTCGGCGCCGCCAAGTTCACCCCGGAGGTGGACGGCGCCAGGATCGACAGTGCCCGGCGGGAGGCGCGCGAGCGGCCCGGCGTACCGGAGGTGGCGGCGGACTTCGCGCGAGCCTGGCAGGCCACCGACGAGGCCGTGGCCGCGCAGCCGCCGGGCCGGCTGGTCCACACCCGACACGGTGACGCGATGACCCTGACCGAGTTCCTGCGGACCCGGGTGGTGGAGGTCGGCGTGCACGGCCTGGACCTTGCCGACGCGCTGGACCGGCGGCCGTGGCTGACCCCGACGGCCGCCGCAGTGGTGGCCGACCTGCTGACCGGCGGCCGCCCCGTCCCGGCCGGGCTCGACTGGGACCCGCTGACGGTGATCCGCAAGGCCACCGGCCGGTCCGGCCTGACCGACCGGGAGCGGACCCTGGTCGAGGAGGCGGGCTTCCGCTGGCTTTCCTTCGGCGGCTGACCCGGTCCGGGCCTCCATTGTCGACCGCGGTCGCCGACCTCGCGCGGTCCTACGTGGTGCGGGGTCAGTCGCCGGTGCGGGCGGCCGGGACGTGCGGCGCGGTGCCGCGCAGGTGGTCCAGCACGATCGGGTCGATCCGGCCGGGCACCAGCCGCTCCTCGAGGTTCTCCACGCCGGCCCAGGACGCCAGCGCGTCGTCCAGCCCGGCCGGACCCACCGGGTGACCGACGGCGGCCAGCAGCGCGGCGACATCGTCGGCGAGCGGGCCGGCCAGGTCCCGCAGGGTGGCCGGATCGGGCTTGCCGAAGAGCAGGGTGTGCGTGTCGAGCAGCCGCCCCAGCTCGGTCACCGGGTCGGGGTGGTCGTCCACCCGCAGGTCGACGACGGTGTCGCCGGTGCCGGCGTACCCGCCGTGCCGCTCGACCACCAGCAGCCCGGCGCTCTGCCGGCCCCGCCGGTCGCCCCCCGCGCGGTCGCCGGCGTGCAGCGCGGCGAGCAGCCGCTGCGGGAACGGCAGGCCGGCGCCGCCCAGCCAGGCGTCCCGGACCGCGTCGATGACGTGCGGTCCGGCGAGGATGTTGCCCTGGGCGGCCCAGCCGTCGCCGGCCTGCCCGCCGGCCCACGGGTGGCAGCGCGGCCCGGTCCAGGTGGCGCCGTCGCCGGTCGCCCCGACCACGCCGAGCTGCCGGTCGTCCCGGCCGGGGTCCGCCGCCACCAGGCCGGCCACCACGTCGGGGGCGGCCACGCCGGTGCGCAGCAGGGCCAACCCCTGCGGCCGGTACGCGAGGTTGACGTGCGCCTGGGTGGCGACGGCGCCCACCTCGGCCTCGGCCGCCGGCACCAGCGCGCCGGCGGCGAGGAATTTGCTGGCCACGGCGACGCCATGCAGGCGGCCGTCGGCGGACCGGGCGACGATCGAGAAGGTCACCCGCGGATGGTAGCGCCGGTACGTCCCGGCCGGCGCCCTGGCGCGACGGGGCCGGCGCCGTCAGAAGGGGGAGGTGGCCGGCTCCCACGGGCGGCCGCGGGCCCGCAGCAGGCCGTTCTCGTCGCCGTCCTTCATGGTCGGTGCTTCCGGCCCTGGCTCCTGCCCACCTGGCGGTCGTAACACTCTTTCCGGGCGGAACGGGGGGTATCGCCCGGATCGGGGCGGTGCGACCGACCGGGATCTTGCTCGGGGCGACGGCGAGCGGGCACGATCGACCGGTGACGAACCGATGGGGCATGACGGTGCCGTTGAGCGGGATCCCGCTCGCCGACCACGCCGCGGTCTACGCGGCGCTCGATCAGGCCGGTTTCACCGACGTCTGGTCGTCGGAGGTGGCCGGCGCCGATGCGTTCACCCCGCTGGCGCTCGCCGCGGCGTGGCAGCCGAGGCTGCGGCTCGGCACCGCGATCACGCCGGTCTTCACCCGGGGGCCCGGGCTGCTGGCGATGAGCGCTGCCGCCCTCGCCGAGGCGGCGCCCGGCCGGTTCGCCCTCGGCATCGGCGCCTCGTCGCCGGTGCTGGTGCGGGACTGGAACGCCGTCCGCTTCGACGAGCCGTTCCGGCGGACCCGGGACGTGCTGCGGTTCCTCCGCGCCGCGCTGCGCGGGGAGACCGTCGACGAGGTCTACGACACGTTCACCGTCCGCCGGTTCACCCTGGAACGCCCCCCGGCCGTCCCGCCGCCGGTGCTGCTGGCCGCGCTGCGCCCCGGCATGCTCCGCCTCGCCGCCGCCGAGGCCGACGGGGTGATCCTCAACTGGCTGGCCGCCGACGACGTGCCCCGGGCCCTCGCCGAACTCGGCGACCGGCGGCCGGGTTTCGAGGTCGTCGCCCGGATCTTCGTCTGCCCCACCGAGGACGCCGCGCACGCCCGCGCGCTGGGCCGCCGGCTGATCACCGGCTACCTCACCGTCCCCGCGTACGCCGCCTTCCACCGCTGGCTCGGCCGGGAGGCGACGCTCGGTCCGATGTGGGCGGCGTGGGCGGCCGGGGACCGGCGCGGCGCCGCCGCGGCAGTGCCCGACGAGGTGGTCGACGCGCTGGTGCTGCACGGCTCGCCCGAGCAGTGCGTGGCGCAGGTCCGCCGCTACGCCGAGGCCGGGGTGGACGTACCGGTGATGGCGTTGCTGCACACCCCGGAGCTGGCCGCCGGCGGCGCGGCGGCCCTGGCCACCCTGATCGCCCGACTGGGCGTCGCCGACGCGGACCGGAGCTGACAGATGAACCTCACCGACCGGGTGGCCGTGATCACCGGCGGGGCCGGCGGGATCGGGTCCGCGCTGGCCCGCCGCTTCGTCGCCGAGGGCGCCGCCGCCGTGGTCCTCGCCGACCTGGACGCCGACGCCACCCGGGCGGTCGCCGAGCAGATCGGCCCGGTCGCGCACGCCGTCGGCCTGGACGTCACCGACGAGGCGCAGGTCCACGCGCTGGTGGACGAGACCGAGCGGCGGTACGGGCGGATCGACCTGTTCTGCGCCAACGCCGGCGTGGCCACCGGCGGGGGAGTGGAGGCCCCGGACGCCGACTGGGACCGGGCCTGGCGGGTGAACGTCCTCGCCCACGTCTACACCGCCCGGGCCGTGCTCCCGGCGATGCTGCGGCGCGGCTCGGGGTACCTGCTGTTCACCTGCTCGGCGGCGGGCCTGCTCACCGCGGTCGGGGACGCCCCGTACACCGCCACCAAACACGCGGCGGTCGGCTTCGCCGACTGGCTTGCGATCACCTACCGGGACGCCGGCATCCGGGTCAGCGCGCTCTGCCCGCAGGGCGTGGACACCCCGATGCTCGCCGACGGCCTCGCCGCCGGCCACCTCGGCGCCCGGGTCATCGCCGCCTCCGGGGCGGTGCTCACCCCCGACCAGGTCGCCGACGCGACCATCGCCGGGCTGGCCGAGGAGCGGTTCCTGATCCTGCCCCACCCGGAGGTCGCCGGCTACGCCCGGCGGCGCGCCGAGGACCCGGACGGCTGGCAGGCCGGCCTGCGCAAGCTGGTCCGCAAGCTGCGCGCCTGACTACGCCCGTCGGTCAGATCCACCCGGTACCACCGCCGACGTCGCTGGGCGGGCCGCCCATGAAACTGGACCAGTTGTCGGTGGGGCGGGCGCTCTCCGTGTCGGAGAGACCGGGGCCGGCGCGGCGGGCGCTGCGGCGCAGCCCCCGCGCCGCCTTCCTGGCCGCCGACAGCTTCTGCTCGCGGGTGAGGGTGCGACGGCGACGGGCGCGCCACGTCCAGCCGGCCATGACCAGCGGGGCGCCGGTGAGGAGGGCGATGACCACCCAGCCGGGTCCGGACATGCCCCGACGGTAAGGCCCGGCGGCGAACGTCACCGGCGCCAGCGCAGCGGGCCCGGGTGCACCGACCAGAGCAGCCGCCGCCACCACGGCCGGGCGTCCCGCAGCGCCGACACGTACCCGTGGGCGACCGCCGCCGCCCGCTCCGCCTGCTCCGGGGTCGCCGTGCCCGGGGCGAAGGCGACCCGGTTGAGCAGCCCGGCCAACTCGTCCACCGCCACCGCCGGCGCGCCCACCTCGGTGGACGTCGCCGCCCGGGCCTCGGTGAGGGCCCGCCGCGCCGCCCAGGCCACCTCGGCGGCCGCCAGGTCGTCGCCGACCGGCTGGCCGGCCAGCCGCAGCCCGTCGGTCACCTCCCGCCAGGCGCCGGCGATGCGCCCACCGGGGTCACCCCGCCCCAGCCGGGCCCGGGTCAGGTTCCGGCGCAGCGCCGCCAGGGTCAGCAGCACCAGCCCGACCAGCAGCACCAGGCCGCCCGCGCCGCCGCCCATCAGGACCGGAGTGGCGAGCCCCGACCGGCTGTCCGGCGGGCCGGACGCGGCCTCCGCCGGGGGCGTCGCCGTCGGCTCCACGGTCGGCGCGGGCACCTCCGACGGGGGCGGGTCCTCCGGGGTGGGCCGGAAGTCCTCCTCCACCGGGCGCGGCGCGGAGTCCGGCTGCGGCATCGGGTCGAACGGCACCCAGCCGACGCCCTCGAAGAGGACCTCCGGCCAGGCGAACGCGTCGGCCGCGCGGACCGGACCGTCCCGGCGGGGCTCGAAGCCCACCACCACCCGGGTGGGCAGCCCGGCCAGCCGGCCCAGCACCGCGAACGCCGCGGCGAACTGCTCCGAGGTGCCCCGCTGCCCGCCGCCGTTACGCGGGCCGAAAAGGAAGAACGCCAGGTTCGGGTACGCGTGCCCGCTCGGCGCGTCCGCGGTGACCCGGTAGTGCTCGGCCAGGAACTGCTCGATCGCGGCGGCCCGGGCGTACGGGGCGCCGTTGGACTCGGCGAGCTGGGCGGCGAGCCGGCGCAACTCCTCCGGCGCCCCGTCGGCCACCCGCAGCACCCGGGACACCGAGTCCCCGGCCGGCACGTTCGCCGTGGCCAGCAGGTTCCCGTCGGGGCGCTCCCGGAGCGAGGTGACCGTGTAGCGCAGCCCGGGAGCCAGCCCCTCCGGCCGGATCAGCGTCCCGGTCGCCGGGTCGTACGCCACCCGGGCGCCGGTGATCTCCCGGGGCGTGGCGACCGCCGGCAGCAGCCGCCCGGTCAGGTCGGCCACCGTGATCTCCTGGCGGACCGGATCGGTGACCCCGCCCGGGGCCGGCTCCACCGCCGGCAGGATCCGGCCCGCGTTGCGGTAGGTGGCCCCGACCCGCCAGGTCACCCCGTCGTAGTCGCTGAGCACGGCGAGCCGGATCCGGGCCGGCTCCCGCCCCGACCCGCCCGCCTCGGTGCGGACCTCCAGCAGCTGCTGGTCCGGGTTCAACGCCCAGCCGGAGACCCGGATCAGCGGGTTCTCGTCCAGCGACTCGACCTGCGGTGGTTCGACGTACCGGCGTGGGTCCGCCGGGCGGTCGTCCACCTGACCGGCCACCACCGGGGCGAGCAGGGCGGCCAGCCCGACCACCGCGGCCACCCCCGCCGCGCCGGCGGCGAGCAGCCGGACCCGGACCGCGGCGCGTACCGCCGGGCGGAGGCCGGCCGACGGATCGCCGGTCTCCGGTCCGTCCCGTCGCGACGGTGCCGCCAGGCCCACCGCGGCGACCGCCGCGAACGCCACCGTCGGCCAGATCGCCGGCTGCGCGTTCGGGCCGACCACGTAGAGCGCGCCCGCGTAGAGCAGGGCCGGCGGCAGGTAGCCGAGCAGCACCCGGCCGGCCCGCAGCGCCACCTCCGCGCCGGCCAGGCCCGCGAGCCAGGCGGCGACCAGCGGCAGCAGCACCGTGTCCGGCGCCGGTTCGACCGGGATCATCGCGGTCAGCAGCCGGGGGATGGCGTTGCGGGCGGCGTCCGCGGTCACCGCGCCGAGGCTCTCCGGCAGCTCGGCGTGCGCGGCGGCCAGCCGCAGCGCCAGCGCCGTCCAGCCGGCCAGGGCGAGCACCGACAGCGGCGCGACCAGCCAGGACGCCAACCGCCGGGCGGCCACGCTGACCAGCACCGACCCGACCGCGGCGCCGATCAGCAGGCGGGTCAGCAGCGACCCCGCGTACACCCGGTCGAGGACCACGCCGGCCAGGACGATCATGGTGATCAGCGCCAGCGGCACCGGCACGGCGCCGAGCAGGCGCGTCACGGCCCCACCGCGCCACCCCTGCCTCGGTGGCGGTCCGCCCGGCGCGTCCGCGTCGCGCGGCGGCGCCAGGCTCACCACCGGCGGACCCCGTCCCACTCGGCCGCGAACTCCGCGCCGTCCGCCGCGTCCACCACCAGCAGGCCGGCCGCGCCGGCCGGCGTCGGCTCCGCCACCCCGAGGACCCCCACCAGCACCGACGGGTACGCCCCGCGCAGCGCGCCGACGTGCCCCAGATCCCCGCGGCCACCCGGCCCGGTGAGGAAGACCAGCGTGTCGCCGAGCCGGTCCTGCCGCAACCGGCTCATCGCCGTCCGCAGCACGTCGTCCCCGCCGTCGGCCAGCTCCACCGCGGCGAGCCGGTCCAGCGGCCCGCCGGCGCCGGCCGGATCCCCGTCGGCGGGTACGACCAGCAACAGGCTCACCGGCAGGTCCTCCCGGACCGCGGCGGCGACCACCGACGCCGCCGCCTCGCAACCGGACTCGAAGGACTCCGCCACCCCGTCGACCCGTTCGGGGTGCGCGGCCGCCCGGTTGTCCAGCACCACCACGATCCGGGGCAGGCTCGTGTCCACGTTCTCCCGGACCATCAGCTCGCCGACCCGGGCGCTGGTGCGCCAGTGCACCCGGCGCAGCTCGTCGCCGACCACGTACTCGCGCAGCGAGTCGAAGGTGATCGAGCCGTGCGGCACGCTGTCGGTGCGGCCGTCGAGGCTGCGCCCCGCCCCGGTCGGCACCGCGCGCAGCGGGTGGATGCGCGGGTGCACCCTGACCGGCAGCGTGCCCCCGTAGGGGCGGGCCAACGCGACGAGCCCGAGCGGGTCACGCCGGGTCACCCGCAGCGGACCGACCGGCACCACCCCCCGGCGGCGGGTCGGCACGTCGTAGCGGACCGTGGTGTCCCGGCCGGGACGCAGCCGCAGCAGCGGCACCGGCACCAGCGCCGCCCCGCAACGGTCCTCGGCGACCAGGGTGGCCGCCCGCAGCCGCCCCGTGTTGCGTACGGTCAGCGTCATGCTGGCCGGCTCGCCGCGGGCCACCCGGTCCGGGTCGGCGCTGCGCTCCACCGCCAGCCGGGGCCGCCACGCGGCGGTGACCAGCGCATGCCCGACCGCGACGGCGGCCGCCGCGCCGAGCACGGTCAGCTCCGGGTACGCGTACCGGAAGCCGACGCCGAGCAGCACGACGGCGGCGACGAGCAGCCCGACACCACGGGCGGTGATCCCCACGGCTCAGCCGTGCACCGGGGCGGGCTGGCCGGACGGCAGCGGCACCGGCACCGAGGCGACCGCCTGGCGCAGCACCTCGGCGGCGGTCACCCCGCGCACCTGCGCGTCCGGGGTGAGCAGCAGCCGGTGCGCGAACACCGGTTCGACCAGCGCCTTCAGGTCCTCCGGCATGATCCAGCCCCGCCCGTCGATCAGCGCGTACGCGCACGCCGCCCGGGTCAGCGCGATGACGCCCCGGGGGCTGACCCCGACCCGCACCTGCGGGTGGCCGCGGGTGGCCGCGGCCAGCCGGACCGCGTACGCGTAGAGCGGCTCGGCGATGTGCACCCGAAGGGCCATCCGCACCATCTCCCCGACGGTGGCGGTGTCGGTGACCGGGCTCAGCGAGTCGGGGGAGCGGACCGTGGCGCCGCGCAGCACCTCCACCTCGACCGCCTCGTCCGGGTAGCCCACCGACAGCTTCACCAGGAACCGGTCGAGCTGCGCCTCCGGGAGGCGGTAGGTGCCGTCCATCTCCACCGGGTTCTGGGTGGCCACCACCAGGAACGGCTGCGGCACCGGGTGCCGGACACCGTCCACGGTGACGGTGCGCTCCTCCATCACCTCCAGCAGCGCCGACTGGGTCTTCGGCGACGCCCGGTTGATCTCGTCGGCGATGACGATGTTGGCGAAGACCGGACCCGGGTGGAACTCGAACCCGCGGGTGGCCTGGTTGAAGATGGTCACCCCGGAGACGTCCGAGGGCAGCAGGTCCGGGGTGAACTGGATGCGCCGCCACTGACCCTTGACCGTGGCCGCGATCGCCCGGGCCAGCGTGGTCTTGCCCACCCCGGGCACGTCCTCCAGCAGCACGTGCCCCTGGGCGAAGAGCGCGGTCAGCGCCAGCCGGACCACCTGTGGCTTGCCCAGCACGACCGCGTTGACGTTCTCGGCCAGCCGGGCGGCGAGGGCGGCGAAGCCCTGCACCTCCGTCTGGTTGAGCGGCTCGGGGGTGTTCACGTGCGCGGTGCTCCTCGGCTGGATGGCGCGGTCAGCAGGTGGGCAGGACGTTGATGTTGTCGCCGCCCTCCAGGTTGAGCCAGGCCCACGGGATGTAGTTCCGTCCCGAGTAGTCGACCTGCACCCACCAGGTGCTGCGCTTGTTGTCGTTGTAGATGTAGGCGTAGACCTCTTCGCCCTGCTTCTTGCAGTACGCCTTGAGCCGCGTGCCCGGCTTGGCCCAGCCGACCTGCTTGGCGTTGACCTGCTGGGGCACCGAGAAGACCTCGTTGCCGTTGCGGCCGTCCACGTCCGCGTTGCAGTACGTCGCCTCCGGGCCGGACGCGCCGTTGTTGCAGGTGGCAACGCCGTACAGCGGGTCGGTGGGCTGCGCGCGGGTCGCGGTGCCCTTGCCGGCCGCGTTGCTCGCGGTCACCGTCACCGTGTACGCCGTGCCCGGCATCAGCCCGGTCACCCGCAGGCTGGAGCAGCTTCCGCTCGCGGTCCGCCCGCCGGTGGCGGCCGAGCAGGTGGCGTTGCCGCCGCCCGCGTCCACGGTGAACGACACGGTCACCGAGGTCGCGTCGGCCGACGAGCCGGTCACGGTGATCCGGGGCGCGGCCACCGTCCGGGCCGTCGTCGACGCCTCCGCACCGGGCCCGGCCTCGTTGACGGCCTTCACCTTCACCGTGACGTTCTGCCCGTCGCCCAGCCCCCTGACCGTGGTCCGGACGTCGGTCACCTCACTGGTCTTCCCGCCGGCGTCGACCAGGTACTTCGTGACCGGGCGGCCGTTCTCCACCGCCGGCGACCACTGCACCGCGATCGTGCCGGGCTGGTCGGCCACCGTGGTGGCCCGCAGGTCGGCCGGCGCGGCCGGAGCGGTGAACGGCACCACGGTGTTGCTGACCGGGGAGGCCGCCGACCCGGCGCCCTTGTCGTTCACCGACACCACGGTGAACGCGTACTGGGTGCCGTACTCCAGCTCACCGGCGGGGATCACCAGCTCCGTCTTCGTCGACTCGCCGGCCGGGGCGGTGGCGCCGGCCGAGGCGGTGGTGACCGCGTACCGGGCGATGGTGTTGCCCTGGCCGTTGGCCGGGGGCCACTTCACCAGCACGGTGCCGTCCGGGCGGGCCTCGGCGGTCACGCCGGCCGGCGGGTCGGGCACCGCGGCGGTCGGGGTGACCGGGTTGCTCTTCCGGGCCGGCCCGTCGCCCTTCGCGTTGACCGCGTGCACCGAGAACGTGTACGTCTCGCCGTTGGTCAGCCCGGTGATCTCCACCGCGCGCTGGTTGGCGCCCACCTCGTGGCGCTGGTCGGCGCCCTCCACCACGTACCTGGTGATCTCGGCGCCGTTCGCGGCGGCCGGCCGCCAGCTCACCCGGGCCGAGGCGTTGCCGGCCGCGGCGGTGACGGCGCGCGGCGCGCTCGGCTTGCCCACCCGGGGCTTCTTCGGCGGGGGCGCCGGCGGCGGGTCGCCGCCGAGCACGTCGTTGGCGTACTTGTTGACCTCGCGCACCTGGTTCCTGTCGTCCACCACCCGGGCGGTCGCCGAGTTCGGCGCGTTGATGAAGAGGTGGTTCTCCCGCACCTCCAGCTCCAACGGACCCGAAGCCCCGGAGCCCTTGATGGTGTCGACCAGCTTGCCGTCGGCGTCGAACGAGTACACCGTGCCCGTCGCCTCGTCGGCGCAGTAGAAGCGGTTCGCCCAGGCCACCGCCGGGCTGAGCCGGTCACCAGCGCCCGGGACGGTGAACTGCCGCACCTCGCCGCCGTCGCGGACCACGTGCACCCGCCGCTCGCCGGCCACGGTGACGGGCACCTGGGGACCGCTGGTCCGCGCGGGCAGGGCGCCCGGGGAGGTCATCGCCAGGTCGGCCCGCTGGGTGCGGCCGCCCCGGACCGTGATCAGCGAGGCGGAGGTCCGGTCGAGCACCGCGACCCCCTCGTCCAGGGTGGAGACCGCCAGCTCGTGGCTGGGCTCGGCCACGTCGTACGTCTGGACCAGCTTGGGGCTGAGGCCCGCCGGCGGCGCGGCCCCCGGCGTGGCGGGCAGCTCCGCCGCGGTGATCGCCGAGACCGTGCCCTCGCTGGGCACCGCGATCCACAGTCGACCCTTGCCGTCGAACGACCCGCCGGTGATGCCCGGCGGGTAGCGCACCGGCTCGCCCACCGGGGTCAGCGAGCGCGGGTCGAGCTGCCGCACGATGCCCTGCACCGCGTCCACCACGAACGCCGCGTCCTCGTGCAGCGCGACGTTCACGCCGAAGCCGGGGGTGGTGGGAGTGGTCGCCGTGATCTGGAGCGTGGCCAGGTCCAGCGAGCTGACCTGGCCGGTGTTCAGGTCGCGCAGGATCAGCAGCCGGTCGGTCTGGGTGACCTGCACCTGGTGTCGCCGGGCGCCGGGGACCTCGACCCGGGTGTCGACCCGCGCGGTGACCCCGTTGACCCGCGCCAGCTCGCTGCGGGCGGTGCTCCACAGCCAGGAACTCGCGTCGTAGTTGGCGACCGCGTTGTCGGCGGCGCCCAGCCCGAGGACGGTCAGCCCCATGGCGACCAGCAACGCCGCCACGGTGCCGACGGTGACCAGCCCGCCCCGCATCCGGGACCGGGGTCGGGGCGTGTCCGCCCCGGTGCTCGCGACGTCCTCGATGGTGGCCACTGCCGGCTGCCTCCCGTGTCGGTGCGGGGAGGCGTGCCGTGCGGCGACGACCCTCCCCAGAGCCGGGAGACATCATATGGGCCGCTCCGACGCGGGGGAACCCGCACCGTCCCGCTGTGGACACCCAGCGTGTTGCAGGTGGACCGTCGGTCAGCCCGGCGGGGTGGCGGCCTCCCGGTCGGTGCAGACCTGACCCGAGGTGGCGAACGTGTCCGTCGAGTAGACCGCGAGCACCGTGAAGCAGTAGTCCAGCCGCCCGTTCAGCCCGTTGACCGTGTAGCTGGTCTGCCCCGGGTCCACCGTGGCCATCACCCCGAGCTTCTGCCCGGCCCGGCCGCCGGCCACCATGAACGGCACGCCGCCGCCGGTCGGGTCCGTCCAGGTGATGGTGATCGTGGTGGTGTCGTCGCGCAGCCGCAGGTCACCCGGGGGCGCGCCGGTCGCCACCGGCTTCGCCCGGGTCGGCCCGGGTGCGGGCGCCGGCGCCGCGTCGCGGTTGAGCAGCACCGCGCCCACGCCGACCACGGCGGCCACGGCCACCACCGCGACGCCCGCCGCCACGGCGATCACCGCGGGGTTGCGGCCGCCCGGCTCGGGCTCCTCCACCTGCGGGTACGCGGGCGGCTGGTGGAACGGCGCCGGCACCGCCGGCCACCCGCCCTGCGCCGGGTGCGCCTCCGTCCCGGCCGCCGGGTCGGCCTGCCGGGGCTCGGGGAACTCCAGCAGGTCGTCGTAGACCGGCAGCGGTGCCGGGGCGGCGGATTCGGCCGCCGGCGCGGGCCCGGGCAGCGGATGCGGGTCCGGTTCGTCGGCGTCCTCCGTCGACGGGCCTGGTGCCACGTCGGCCGGCGGGTCGAGCGGCTGTGGCGGCGCGGCGCTGCTCCACGGCGGCGCGGTCAACCCCCACGGCGGTACGGGCGACGCGCTGACCGGGGCCACGGCCGGCGGCCCGCTCACCGGCGGCGGGCCCACCGGGTGACCCGTCCCGCCGGGGTACGGGTTTACCGGGTCCACGCCGGGTGGTCCGCTCACCGGGTACGCCGGGTGGCCCGGCGGGCCGCTGACCGGGTAGGCGGGCGTGGGTGGCGCGCTGACCGGGTGGCTCGAGCCACCGGGCCCGGCGGGGTGCGGGTTCGCCGGGCCGGCACCGGATGGCCCGCTCACCGGGTACGCGGCTGTCGGCGGCGCGCTCACCGGCGGAAGGGAGGCCGGCGGGCCGCTGATCGGTTGGGTCGGTGCCGGCGGGGCACTCGTGGGTACGCCGGCGACGGGCGGAGTGCTCAGGGGCGGCGTGCCGACGGGCGCCGCGCTGACGGGCGGGCTGAACGGCGGTGCGCTGGCAGGCTGCGTGGCTACCGGTGGAGCGCTGACTGGTGGGGCGTTGAGCGGCCCGGCGGCGACCGGCGGGGCCGGCGGAGTGACGATCGGCGGGGCTGGCGGCGTGCCGGGCGGCGGGGTCGGTGCCGCCGCGGCGGCCCGGTCTGCCTCCTCCCGCAGCAGGGGCGCGATCTGCTGCACCTGCACCGTCGGCTTGGCCCAGCCGGGCGCCGGGGTGCCCGGCTGCTGCTGCTCGCTTCCGCCCGCGGCGGCCCCCGTTGCGGAGGGCCGACTCGCCGGGGACGGCGGGTCGGGGACCGGCCGCGGCGTTGACAGGGGGCCGGTGGTCGCCGGGGGACTGGCGAGCGACGTGGGCGGGGCGGAGATCGGCGTCGCGGCGGAGACGGGGGGACCCGAGGTCGGCGCGGGAAGGCCCGACGCGGGCGGCGCCGAGCTGGGCGCGGGCGGCTGGGGCGCGGATGGCCCCGGGACGGGGGCGACGACACCCGGCGTGGGCCGGACCGGCGCGGGCGGCGTTGCGGTCGGCATGCCGGGCGCGCGTGGCGCGGAGGTCGGTGCCGGGATGGCCGGGGCCGGCGGCAGGTGGGCCGGTGGCGCGGAGACCGGCATCCGGGCGGTGGACGCGGCCCAGGTCGCCGCCGGAGCGGTGCCGCCCGTTGGCCTGGGTGCCGGTGCGGAGTCGGGCGCCGGGGTCGGCGCGGGCGGGGCCGACGCGGGTGCCGGAATGACCGGGGGTGGTGGCAGGGGATTGGCCGGTGCGGGCGGAGCGGAAGCGGGAGTCGTGCCGGCCGGGGACGGCGAGGCGATGACGGGTGGCGGCGGCAGCGACGCCGCCGGTCCGGCGGCCGGTGGCAGCGCCCACCCCGACGACGCCCGGTACGGGTGCGCCGGCGCCGAGACGGGCCGGGCCGGCTGCGGCACCCCGGACTGCGGCACCCCGGACTGCGGCGGTGCCGACTGCGGCACCCCGAACTGCGGCGGCGCGGGCTGCGGCGCCCACTCCGAACCGGGTACGGCCGGCGCGGGCGGACCGGGCCGCGGCGCGCCGGGGACCGGCGGAGGCGGCGGGGCCTGCGGTGCCCGTGGTGCGGGTACAGCCGGCAGCGACATCGTTGGCCCGGAGAGCGCCGCCGGATCGGGGAGTGGGCCGGCGGGAGCGGCGGCGGAGCCGCCGAGGTAGCTGCGGGCCGCGCGTACCGCCGGGTGGTCGGGGCCGAGCACCGCGGGCCCGGCGGTGGCGACGCGGGTGTAGTTGCGGCGGGCCTCGTGCCGGTTGCCCAGCTCCTCCGCCACCCCGGCCAGGTCGAAGCTGAGCGCCAACATCAGCGGATCGGCGTCCCCACGGCGGCGCTCGCCGGCCGCGTACGCCTCCTCCAGCACCCGGCGGGCCGCGGCCGGGTCGTCCGCCTCGCGGTGCAGCCGGGCCAGCAGGTGGGCGCTGCCCAGCACCTCGGGGTGGTCCTCCCCATACGCCGGTCGGGCCGCCGCGATCGCGTCGGTGAGCAGGCGGCGCGCGTTGGCCAGGTCACCGGCCGAGCGCAGGGCGAGGGACTGGTGTTGAGCGCCGGTCAGGGGGGAGGGGTGGGACACGTGAGTCATGCTGCCGGTAATCGGCGGTCGGACGCTACCCACCCCGACGCATGCTGGGACCAGGCCGCCCGTGAGGTCCGCGATCCGACGCCGTGAGCTGCGGAAATCTCCGTCGCCGGAGCGTGGCGGGCGGCGATGTGCATGATCCATCCCAGCCGTGTACAGTAATGCCCCGTGCAGCCCACCGGGGCGGCCGACGGGTGACGAGGTCACCGCGGCCGACAGGGTAGGCTGGACGAGCAGGTCCGGGTGGCGGAATGGCAGACGCGCTAGCTTGAGGTGCTAGTGCCCGTATAGGGCGTGGGGGTTCAAGTCCCCCCTCGGACACCAATCAGACCAGGCAGTGACAAGGCCGTTGAGCTGGCATTACTCAGCTCAGCGGCCTTGAGTGTTTTCGGGGTACTGCCCGCCTGGGGATCACCTGGGTCTCACCGGCTCGGAGTCGCGCCGTTCGCGTCAGCGGGAGGCGCGATCTTGTCCCGACCCGTCGAGACGGTTACGGTCCCACTGTTGCGCATATGGCTGCGCGGCTGGCGGCAGAGCCCGCGACGGGTCGAGGCCGCCAGTTCACGTGGAGGAACAGTGGCGCAGATCGAGAAGAGGACCGCGAAGAGCGGCACCCGCTGGCGGGTGAAGTGGCGTACCGGCGGCGGGCGCGACGGCCAGTGGAACGTCGAGACGTTCGACTACCAGGTGGACGCGAAGCGCTTCAAGGCGGTGGTGGACGCCAACGGCAACCACCGGCCCTCGCCGGAGCAGCTGGTCGAGCAAGGCTTCGCCGAGCTCCTTCCCGCCGGCGTGGCCGCCGCCCCGGCGCCGGAGCCCGCCGAGAGCGTGCTGACGTTCCGGGCGTACGCCGAGGAGTGGCTGGGCCAGCTGGTGAAGCCGCACCAGGAGACGGTGCGCAAGTACCGGGAGCGGCTGGAGAAGCACGTCTTCCCGCGGCTGGGCGACCGGCCGATCGCCGAGATCACCCGGCGGGAGATGCGCGAGTGGCAGCAGGGCCTGCGCGACGCCGGCCTGTCGGCGAAGACGATCGCCAACATCCGGGGCGAGAGCGTGGTGCCGATCTTCAAGGCGGCGTGCCGGCCGGGCGAGGACGGCGAGCCCGCCGTGCGGACGTCGAACCCGATGGACGGGCTGCCGCTGCCCGAGGGCCCGCGCGCCGAGCGGGACATCCTGGAGAGCCCCGACGAGGCGAAGCTGTTCCTGGAGGCGGCGTACGCGGTCGACCCGGAGGCGGCGGACCTGCTGCTGTGCAAGCTGTCGACCGGCCTGCGCTGGGGCGAGGTGTCGGCGCTGCCGCCCCGGGCGGTGAACGTCGCCCGCAGCACGGTGTCCATCGTGCAGGTCCTGCGGAAGGTGAACCGGCGGTGGGTGGTCGAGCCCAAGCCGAAGACGAAGCAGGGCTACCGCGAGGTGCCGCTGACCGCCGCGGTGGCGCGGATGATCGCCGAGCGGTGTGCGGCCGCCAGCCGGGAGCCGGGCCGGCAGTTCGTGTTCGTGGCGCCGCGCGGGAACCACTGGCGCTACGAGGACTTCTACGAGGGACGGTGGGTGAAGATTCGCGACCTGGCGCGGGAGAAGGGCCTGCCGCGCCGGATGACGATGCACGGGCTGCGGCACTCGCTGCTGACGCTGCTGGCCACGGAGGGCGTCGACCTGGCGGCGCTGCGGACGATGGCCGGGCACGCGAGCGTAACCACGACGATGAACGTGTACGTGCACGCGACCCGACGGCACCACGAGCCGGTGCGGCAAATCGTCGGGGACTTCCTCGGCGTCGACGACCTGGCGGCGGTCGGGCGGTAGGGCGCACAGCTCAGCGGGCGGCGAACCAGTGGGTTGGCTCGCCGCCCGATGTCGGGCGACGCCGGTCACGCAGGGCTATTGGGCTTGCCGTGCATCATGCCTGCGGTTGCGGCCCACACCAGAGCTGCATCGGTCAGCTTCGCGATCAGGTGGGTCTTGCCCCCGGTGTACGTGGCCAACGCTTGACAACCGCCATTGAGACTCGTCCGGTAGGGCGCTCCACCTTGTCTCCGTCCGAGGAGGATGGATGGTCTACGGCTTGCCCGACGATGAGATCCGCCTTACGCCACGGCGAGGGCTCTCACGTCAATTGCCAACGGTTAGCGTTCCGCCGAGACTCTGGTGAGCCCGGTCAGCCCAGACGTCGGGTGCCACCAGGTTCCAATTCTCGCCGCTCAACATGCTCACCGACTGGCCGTTTAACGTGATGGCCGGCCCCTGCTCCTTCGCTCGTATCTCAGCCGCCAGGACCGCCGGATCACTGTAGGTAGCTAGGAGGACCTCCGCACCATCCTCTGTAGTGCACCTGGCTGCCGCTGAACGACCCGCCAGCTGAAAGTCGATGTCCCTGAGACCGGCGCAAACTAGATCCGCCTCCCGCAGTTCGTCGACGATTGCCTGAGGGCTAGAGAACGTGCCGCCGCTCGCGGGAGGACCGGTTGGAGACGCGGATGGTGACGGTGTGGCCGTTTGCTCCTGCGTGTCGGAGGTACAAGCGGCAAGGCCACAGAGCAGGAACGCCGTCGAAACGACGACGAGGGGCCTTCGTAACCAGATCATCAAGGCAGTGTCGCTGGGAGCCAGGCTTGTAGTCACCACACGATCGGGCGAGCCATATCCCCGTTCGGGGAGGCCGGACGGTCTACGACTGCCCGGCGGGGAGATCCTCCACAGACGAAACGCATGGCACTGGTTGCCGAAGCGAGCACCGTCGTACCAGCGGACTACGGTCTGGCATTGACCACCGGTTCCAGGAAGGGCGCGAGATGACGGAAGAACCGCTCCGCTATGAGATGAGCATGAAGCCCGGCTTCGGTCAGAAGTACACGAGGGAGCAGGCGATCGGCTCTCCGATAAAGCAGTCGCTGAACGGAGACGTGATGACGACCGGCATCATCGTGGACTGGATCGACGAGGCGGACGGAAGCGTCACTCTAGTCATCGAGCAGCGGGACCTTGGCCTGACCTGACTCCTGCGACCGGCGGGCCATCCACCACTTCCGCCGCTTACCGTATCCGCTGTCACGGTGAGCTAGGGACCAGAGACAGGGGCGAGCGGCGGGGCGAGCTGGAGGAACCGGGTCACCTTGTGCGGGTCACCGAGGTCCTCAACCGGCCGCGGCGGTGGCCATTGGATGGTGCGTCCGGCCGGCCAGATCGGCAAGAGAGCGTCGGCTGCGGCAGAGCCGAGCTTCGGCCGCGCCCGCAGCCCTGGCCAGTCATGCTGGAGCGCCAAGGCGAAGAAGTGCCCGACCCGGAAGACCGTCGCATTGAATACGCCGCCCTCGCTGCGGTACCTCTCCAGGTCCGGCGGCAGCGGGAACCCCGGGAAGACGTTGGTCACCGGCATGAAGTGGGACTCGAAAAGCTGTGCCCTGCTAGGCCGGTTCGGATCGGTGAGGTTCCACCGTCGCCCAATCCAGACCCGCATCGTGTTCGGCGGCGCCCCTTCGAAGGCGTGAACGCGGCGGTAGTGAGGTTCCGGGATCGGCTGCTCCACGTTGCTGGTGTGCACCGCCACGAGGCCCTTGAGCGCGACCCAGTTGGCCACGATCTCGTTTCTTCTCTCCAAGTTCCCCAGGAAGCCCGGTTTCTCCGCGTACCCTTCTTTGGCCTCCATGATTTCGTGTCTCTCGAAACGGTCGACATTAACGCTGAGCTTTCCGTACCAAGACTGTTTGAGCCAACCGACTAGCACGGCTGTGGGAGTCACGTACATCACGGCCTTGAGCCATTTGCCTTGGTCACCGCCGTTGAGTCCGGAACTGGTTCCACGAAACTCCTGGAGAGGAGAGTCGGTGGCACCAAGATGCGCCCTCATTGCGCCAGGGATGTCTACCATCGGCAAGCCCTTCCAGGCTGAGTGCGGGCACTCTACCCGCCCTAGGCTTAGCCTCGATCCACCGACGCGGTTGCAGCTGAACGCCAGTTGATCATTTCGGTGTTTGATGATTTGGTGGGTGCGCGGGAGCCGCCGATCGCGTTTTCGGCTTTCTCGGTGGTCGTTGGGGTGGGCAGCGGGGGTTGTGGCCTGTGGTCGGGCCGCCTGGTGTCGGCTGGTGCGCGGTGGTCAGCCGGGTGCTGGTCCGATGGCGGTGTGCAGGTTGTCGAACGCGGCTTGCCAGGGCCAGTGCTCGGGTAGGTGCAGGTGGATGGTGCGGGCGTGGTGGGCGAGGCGGGCGGCGACGTTGATGATCCGGGTGCGGATCGTGGCCGGGCGGGCGGTCGACCAGGCGCCGGCGGCGAGGTGTCCGGCGGCGCGGGTGAGGTTGTGCGCGATCGCGGCGCAGGTCAGCCAGGCGTCGTTGGCGCTGAAGTGCCCGGAGGGCAGGTGCGCGAGTGCTCCGGCGATCAGGTCGGCGTTGACCTGCTCGATGATCGCGTGTTGACGGTGTTGGGCTTCGGCCTGCAGGAGGGTGTAGGGGCTGTCGGTGAACACTGCGTGATAGCGGTAGGCCGGTACGAGTTCTTCCTGGCCGGGTGTTTGGGTGGGGTCGTCGCGGCGGATCCGGCGCACGATCAGCCGGGCGGTGATCGCATGGCGGGTGCCGGCGAACGCGGTATAGGTGGCTTCGGCGATCTGCGCGTCGGAGATCCACCGTCCGGCGTCGTCGTCCCACACGGCCTGCGGGTATTTGATGTCGATCCACTCGTCGTCGGCGATGCTCTCGCAGGCGGCGCGGATCTTCGCGTCGATGCGGGTGGTGACCGAGAACCGCACCTGCCGGCGCCGGCACGCGCTGATCACGGTCTTGGTGTAGAACGCCGAGTCGGCGCGGACCACGATCTCACCCGTGACGCCGCACAACCGGGCCGTGGTGATCGCCTCGGTGATCATGCTCGCCGCGCCACGGGCGGAGCCGGCGTTACCCGAACGCAGCCGCGTCGCGGCGATCACCGACGCCGCCAGCGGCGTCGACAACGTCGCGATCAGCGGGTTGTAGCCCCGGAGGTAGACGTTGTAGCCGCCGACCTTGGCGTGACCGAACCCGATGCCCTGCTTCTGCTTGCCGTAGACACGACGCAGCATCGAGTCGATGTCCACAAAGCACAACGTGTCGGCACCGGCCAGCAGTGATGCCCGGCCGGTCAGGCCGATCAGGATGTCACGGGCGGCGGCCTGTAACTGG
The DNA here is from genome assembly GCF_042650725.1 of Micromonospora sp. GCM10011541. Lineage (NCBI taxonomy): Bacteria > Bacillati > Actinomycetota > Actinomycetes > Micromonosporales > Micromonosporaceae > Micromonospora > Micromonospora sp. GCM10011541. Next base: position 17,880 of record NZ_JBHSBP010000077.1, on the reverse strand, counting down.
CGCACGTGCCCGTGGGTGAACGTGCGCAGAAACGAGCCCAGCGTCGACGGCGCGTACACGCTGGTGAACAGCGACCGCATCCCACCGTGGCGGGCCACGTCGAGATCGTCGATGCTGTCCGCCCCGGTGAGCATCCCCGCCACGATCGTGGCGACCTTCCCGGCCGGGTTCGCGCCCTTGTCCGTCGGCAGCCGCACCCGGTCAGCGACCGCATCATGCAGACCGACGTCCTGGGCCAGGCGCATCACCGGCACCAGACCGGCACACGACACCAGATTCGGATCATCAAACGTCACGCGCCCCACCGGCGCGTCATGGCGTAATCTCACCTGCGAGGTGCCCTTTCGAGCCGAACGATAGAAGCGTCAGAACTCCTATCCTTCCAGCTCAAAGGGCACCTTCTATGTCCGGGGTGCCGCCAACCCCAGGTTCATCGGTGGATCGAGGCTTAGATGGATCCGGTATCGAGCGAAGGCTAGAATAAGGGAGATGTGGTTGCTCTAGGGTCGACAACAGTGTCGGATGATGCATAGACACGGCTTGTTTCCCCTGCTATCGACGGGGTTGGTCGACGGAGTGGTGTACGACTTGCCCCTGATGGGCGTGTTCGGTAGATAGGAGGCGGGCATAGGCTCGGCAGGCATCACGCCGACCGTCCCCAGCGCGTCGATGCGGGATCCGGCAACTGTGCAGAGGCGCGCCCAGTCGTCAGCGAAGTCGAACGCGTACGCGAGCTGTTCGCCGCGCCCAGGCGGCTCAGTTTGGTCCGGCCGCTGTGGATGCTGCCCTCGGCCGCGTTGCCGTCCCATAACAGCGGCATGATCTCGGTCCGGTCGGCCACCGTGAACGTGTGCATGTGGGCCGAGTATCAGCGGGCCCGTCTGCGGCCCTCGGGGCGCGTCCTCGGCCGGTGGCCGTTACTGCTTCAGCTGTTGTAGCCGTTTGCGCTCGATGTGATGAAGAGTGCGGTTCCCCTCGTAGCGTGGAGGCCAGGACTTGAGGGATAGGGGTTCATGGTTGAGACGAGACGCCGGTTCGATCCGAGTTCGGGGCGGGCGCGGTGCGGATCGTGCGCGAGACCGGGAAGCCGATCGCCCAGGTCGCGCGTGACCTGGGGATCAACGATGGGACTCTGGCGAACTGGGTGAAGAAGGACCGCGAAGCTCGGGGCGAGGCCGCCGCGGGTGGGCTGTCCGAGGACGAGAGGGCCGAGCTGGCCCGGTTGCGGCGGGAGAACGCCGAGTTGGCGATGGAGCGTGAGTCCTCAAGCGATCCGTGGTCCTGTGGGTCAAGGAAGCGACGGGCCGGTGAGCGTGGCCGCCTTCATCGCTTCCCAGAGGACCGAACACGAGGTGCCCCACGCGGTGGCCTGCCGAGCCCTCGGTGTGTCCGAGTCCTGGTTCTACAAGTGGCGCGACCGGCCACCCACACCCCGACAGGACCGTCGGGTCCGGCTGGCCGACGCGGTGCGCAAGGTCTTCGACGACTCCGGCGGCACCTACGGCAGCCCGCGCGTCGGTGCCCACCAGTCGACCCGGCCGTCGCCGCCCTGGTCGAGCAGATGGGGCGAGACAATCCCGGCTGGGGCTACCAGCGCGTCCAAGGCGAACTGCTCGGCCTCGGCCAGCGCCGGCGCGCCGCGACCACACCACCCGGCGGAACTCCTCAACACGCAGGCGTCGACCATGCTCGCCTGCGACTTCTTCCATGTCGACTGCGCGCTCACCCTCCAGCGCCTGTACATGTTCTTCGCCATCGAGGTCGACAGCCGCTACGTCCACACCCTCGGCGTCACCACCAACCCCGACGGGGCCGTGGACGGTCCAGCAGGCTCGCAACCTGCTCATGGACCTCGGCGACCGCGCCGAGCAGTTCAAAGTCCTCATCCGGGACCGGGCCGGGCAGTCCACCGCCGCCTTCGACACCGTGCTGGCCGATGCCGGCGTGACCGTGTGCAAGATCCCACCGCGTAGCCCGCGCGCGAACGCGTTCGCGAAAACGGTTCGTGCTCACCGCCCGCGGCGAGGTCACCGACCGCATGCTCATCCTCTGCGAACGACATCTACGCCGAACACTCGACGGATACGCCCGCCACTACAACGGGCGACAGCCACAGCGGGCCCTGGCGCTGCAACCCCCCCGCCCCGACCGTCCCGTCATTGACCTGACCCATGAACGGATCAGACGCAGGCCCGTCCCCGGCGGGCTCATCACCGAGTACGAACGGGCTGCATAAAGCCCAGCTCGCACCGGACGCCAGGGTTTTGAAACCCCACAGGTTCCACCAACGCACCCGACTCAACCGCGAATACGCCCTGGTCAACTAGCCATTGGCGGCTGCCGTAGTAGCCGCTAGGTTCGTTCGATAATCCTGCTGATGATGGCGTGCCAACGCCCATCCACGTTCGCCGGCTCGGCGTCGTCCGGCAGGGGCGGGTAGCTGGGCGGGTAGCCGGCATGCCGGAACAGTTGGTCGACCAGCCGGTAGTTCGGCGTACACGTTGGCTGGCGGGCGTCCCACTGCTCACGCACCGCGGCGATCCGGTGGCGGTCATCGAGGCGCAGGGCGTGGAGGAGCTCGGCCGACCACTCCCGCCAACCCGGGAAGCCGGAGCGGGCCCGGATGATCGACGCCGCCTCGGCGAGGATCGCGGACACCGCCGGCTCGTCGCCCACCAGGCAGATCGCCTTGGCGGCGAGGGAGGTCCGCATGATCAGCCAGGCGCCGGAGCGGTCCGCCTTGGCGATCATGGCGTCGCACTCCGCGACCGTGGCGCGGCCAGCGAGGGCGGCGCGCCACAACGCCGCCGATTGATTCTCCGTCGCGACCCGGTGCCGCCCCGCCGCATGCAGATACTCGGCCCGGGCCGCCGCGCCCGCCATCGCCACGGTTAGCTGCCCGCGCTCGAAGGCGAGGTCGCTGCGCAGCCGCTCGACTTCCGTGGGGTCGGCCGGCGGGGACTCTCGCAGAAGGACGTCCAGCTCGTCGTACCGCCCGAGGGTGTGTAGCGTTCGTCCCAGCTGGTATCGCAGTAGCGAAGAGTCGGGCTCGGCGGCGAGCAGCGCTTGGAGGATGGGCAGCGCGCGGTCCGCGTCACCGGCCGTGCGGTGGGCGTACGCGAGGAACAGTCGGGCGGCGCGGGCGACGTCGTGCGGCAGTGGCGTGGTGACCAGGTCCTCCAGGTAATCGATTCGCTCGCGGGTCGTCCGACCGCGCCACGCCTCGAAGAAGCGCGACAGTTGGCCCATCCAGGTGCGGTCGTCGGGCGGCGGGAGCCGTTCGGCGGTCCGGCTCATCCCGGGAAGCTCGAACAACGCTTTGCGCAGCCAGGGCGCCTCGATGCCGTGCTCCGCGCACAGCCCGGCGGCGAGCTGAAGCAGGTCGAGCCGGTGGTCGATGTCGTTCAGCACGCCGTCGTGCCGCTGCCGCAGCGCGTCGAGCAGGTCTTGGGCCCGGGCGAGGCGATCCGGGGCAGTCCAGGCGCCTCGGTTGCTCGGCGCCTCGTCGGCCAGTGCCGTGCGGACGGCGTCGTGCAACCGGTACGGAAATCTTGGATGCTCGTCCCTGCGGACCAGGGCGCGGGCGCAGAGTCGCCGCGCATCGCCTTCGAGCAGCCCCGCAGCCCGCGCGACCAGGGCAGGGTCGAACCGCGGCAGCAGGCTGGCCGTACGAGCGAGCTTCCGCTCCTCCTCGGGCAGGTCGGCGAAGACCCGGGTCACCAGCGCCGGCAGGGGGCCGCCGAACTGCCGCGAATCCAGCCGCTTTCCACCGTGGGCCCGGGCGATCGACAGGGAAAGATCGAGGTACAGCGGCAGCCCGTGCGCTCCTCGCAGGATGCGGTTCATCACCTCGTCGCTGAGCACCGGGGTGCCGCCGGTGCCGGACGCCCTGCTCAGGTAACGCATGACGTCGGCATCCGACAGATCCCCGACGAGGTGCTGGCTCGGCTCGGCCCGAGGGGGGCTGCACAGCCCCGGCCACGTTCCCGGGCCGGTCTTGGGCAGCACTCCGTCTGTCGCCGGGCTCGTCCAGTCGAGGCTCCGCTGCGAGGTCACCACCCATAGGATCGCGGGGGTCAGGTACACGATGCGGTTGAACAGCGCCTCCTGTACGCGGTCGGCATCCTGGATGTACTCGGCGGCGTCCGCGAACGCGACCACCAGCGGCCTTTCGCCCGGAAGCAGGTGCTCGAAGTCCCATGAGAGCAGGCCGGCCAGGCTCGAGGCGATATCCTGGGAGGGGTCCCGGCGGGCCCGCTCGGTGATCGCCACGAGCGGGTCGCACTCGCGGAGCAGCCGGCCCCGCAGCCGTCGCTGCCGGACGGCGTCGACGATCCTGACCCCCATTCGGACGCTGAACGGGCCGATACCGAGCCTGCCGCCGGCATCGCTGACGACGTCGCGCAGGGTGTCGTCGAGGGCCCCGCCGAGGGCGTCGGTGAGGGTAGCGGCGATCTGCGCCCGGACGTCGAGTCCCCCGGCCTTCGCGATCACGGGCAGCGGCTCGCCGGGGCGGGCCAGTGCCCACCAGGCGGCCAGCCCGACGTCGAAGGCCGGAAAAGTCCGGCCCTCGCCGGCCAGGGCCGCGCGCAGGACGAGCAGGATGTCGATCGCACTGACGACCTTGCTGCCGTGGAAGTCGATCCGTGCGGTGTGGACGGACTGGTCGAAGACCGGCCGGTCGCCCCAGTCCGTGGACCCCGTGAGCTCGCCACGGAGCCAGTCCTCCAGCCGCTGCGACAACATGGTCTTACCGATTCCACCGATGCCGTAGAAGCTCACGACGTTACGCCGGACCGGGTCTCCCAGGATGGCGACGCCGTCGAGCACTCGCTCAAGGTGCATCAGTACGGCGTCCGCGAAGACGCGGTTTTCCGGCACCCGGTTGGTGAAGAGGTCCACGGCGGCGTACTGGGGGTCGAAGAGATCGTCGAATTCCGTCATCGAGGCAACGCTCTCCTACCACGCCTCATCCGGATGCAGTTCACGCCATACCTCCAAGTCGACTGGAGCGACGTACATGAGTCCGTATCCTTGACTTCTGAGGAACTGCATCGCGGCATCGACCATGGCGACGTAGTCGGGATGGCTTGTGCGCGCAGTGACCAGGTCTCGGACGCAACGCTGCCCGCCATAGACTGCCCATGCCCCGCTCGGTAGCACCGCTGCCGCCGACGCCGTAATGAAGCCGTCGGGATTCGCCGACGCTATCGGATAAAGCGGCCCGTAGATCAGCTCGTTCAAATGCCTAGCGGCATCCGGGCCGCTCTGCTGAGGCGCGAACTCGAACTTGCCGTATATGACCATGCGTCGTGCGATGTCGGCCGGCAACAGGGATTTTTGCTTCTTGCCTCCGAACAGCGGCATGAACACTCCGATGATCCATTGCGGCGTCTCCAGCGGCCGCAGAACCGGGATGTTACTTGCGGGCAGGCCGGTCAGGTTGGACAAGTCGTCAACAAGACACGTCCGCCAGTCGGCACAATGCCAATCGCTACTGCAAGCACGAAGCAGCGCGGGAGGATCAGGTTGAAGTGAATCCCCTGAGACCGGACACCTCCTGACTTGGCATCCTGCCGAGGAGGAGGTTACCGCTGGCACCACACGGTGCCGGCCGGCGCCATCCCGGGCTTCCACGGGGCCGAGACCGAGAACTTCATGCCCGAGATCGACCTCGGCGGGACGACGGCGCGGGCCCTGGCGGCGGAGTCCCTCTCTCGGTCGGGGTCGGGGCCCGTGCCCAGGTGGGCGAGACGCAGACGGTCGTCGGCGCCCACCCGGCGTCGGTGGAGCTGTCCGGCGTGGAGCGCGGCGCGACGTACGAGTGGTACGCCGAGCTGCGCGACGGCGCCGAGCACATCACCCGCAGCGCGGTGCGGTCATTCACGGTGGCCAAGCCCTCGGCGCCCGAGGCCCCACGGACCGTCGAGGCGACGGTCGACGGAAAAGCCGTCACCGTCACCTGGGCGGCGCCGGCCTACAACGGCGGCGCCGACGTCGAGCAGTACGAAGTGACCCACCGCGGAGCCGTCTGGCTCGCGTCCTGGTGGACGCAGAACCAGACGCCGGGCGACCCGTACGGGCCGTGGCAGGAGATCGCGACGGCCGACGACGGCACCGCCGTCTGGACGCCGTCGCGAATGGACCGGACGTCGAGGTGCGGGAATGAACCGGGCAGGTTGCTCAACGGCGGCCTGCCACGCCTTCTGCCCCGTCAACAGGTCTCCGTCGGTGGCCACGAACACCCCAGTGGGCAGTCTGGCTTCGCCGTCGAACATCAACGGCGCCCACCTGCCCTCGGGCCACTCCACCACCGCCACGGTGCTGGCGCGGCCACAGTCGATCGCCAGCCGCGCCTCCCCCGATTGCATAGAGATCAGTCAACACGAGGATCGTGCATACTTCACGACGAAACTACTCGCCGGCATGACCCCGTGTCCGGGGGACGAGCTCAGGGTCATTGCGTTCTGGGGTTGCTGCTGGTGACGGCGGTGATGAGGTCGTGTGGGCAGCGGCTGGCGCGTCGGGTGGCGCGGGCGATGTTGGTTTCCCCGCTGGTGCGGTGGTAGCCGATCGCGGTGTTACGCAGGGTGGCCATGACGGCGGGGTCCGTTGCCGGTCCGGGCTTGATGTGAATCTTCACGGAACGTTACATCTCGGACGTGGTGCAAAGATTTTCGATGAGCCATTCGCGGCGGATCCACTCCTGCAGGTCGGCTGGGTGGGCGTCGGCGGGGGGCAGCGAGATGGTGAGATCTGCGGTTTCGCGGCTGGTCTTGCCGCTGCTGGTGATGGTGCGGGTACGGGTGATCCGGACGGCCTGCTGGGGGAACCTGATGCCGCCGGGGGTGTTGACGGTGACGGCCTTGACGGTGCGGGTCTCGGCTCGGCCGTGGCCGCGGTCGCGGGTCTGGCGGCCGACCGGGATCTGCGCCCAGGGCAGGGTCTTGAGCTGCGCGAACAGAGTCGGCTGGTTGGCCTTGACCGGGATCAGCAGATGAGCGCCCCGCTTGGCGATTTCGCCTGCGTGCCCGGTCTGGGTATGCAGTGCGTCGGCGACGAAGATCAGGCCGTGCAGGCTGCCCAGGACCTGTTCGACCGCGTCCAGCAGCGGCGCGAAGGCGGGGATTTCGTTGGATTTCGCCGCGACGGTGACCTGGGCCAGGACGATGCCGGTACTGGTGTCCAGCGCGGACAGCAGATGCACCTGGCCGCCGTCGGCGCGGCGGGCACCCCGCAGGGTCTTGCCGTCGATCGCGATCACCTGCCGGTACCGCGGCGCCGCCGCGACACGGCCGGCCGGGTCCGGGCCTGTAGCCAGCCCGCGAGAATCGTGGAGAGCAGGTCGGCATCCAGGCGAATCAGTAGCCGCCACATCGTGGTCGTGGCGGGCACACCCCGGCCGAACCCGAGCCGGGCGCGGGCGGCCTCGTCGAGGTCGTGCAGCCAGTCCGCGATCGCGGTGACCGACGACGCGCCGGCCATGACCGCGCACACCGCGACGGCAAGGAGCCCGGCAAGCGGGTAGCGCAACCCGCGCGGACTACGGGGGTCCGGCACCGCTGACAACGCGTGCAGCAGCCCTTCCTGTTCACACTCGGTTACCAGACGGGGTGGGGTGTCGGTGGGGGGTGGTGACTGCGGACAGTACGGAGATCGGGCATGCTGACATCGCGGGTGAGGTCCTCGAAGGTGTCCTGGCAGCCTGAAGAACTCCATGATCACCTAGGCGATCTCACCCGCCCCGACTGCCTCCACAAAGGCCGATCATCCCGTATAACCCCAGCTCAAACGGTCATCCACCTAACACGCAATGGCCCTGGGGACGACCTGGTGCTGTCGCTGTCGGCCAAGGGGCTGACGCGCGGGGAGATCGCGGCGCACCTGCCCGAGGTGTGTCGCACCGAGATGTCGAAGCAGACGATCTCGTCCATCGCGGACAACTGTTCGCCTCGCAGTGGTTGATGAAGGACAAAGCATCAACATCTGACGTAAGGAACGAGCAGGTCATCCCTGAAGGAGTGGGGCCGTGTCAACCCGCGACCGCCGGGGTGGTTGTGGCCGGTTTCTGCCGGTTTCCCGGCTCGGTGCAGACAAACGCCAGCGAGGGGTCGGGGTCAAGGCTCGACCGCAGGTCGACCCCCGTCAGGGGCTTGGCCTTGATGCCGGCTCCGGGTGGCGCATGATCGTGGCGCCGGGAACAGGGCGGTTCGGTTGTGGGGGCCGTCTCTCCAACGTCCGGTGTGGACGAGGTGGCAACTGTCAGAACCGGGGGTCTGGTTGCCGGTCATCCCTTCGCCGCCGACATGGGCGCCATGGAGTGGTACGGCCGCAGCCAGGCGGGGTCAATCAGATGCGTCGACCGCGCCACCGGCCGGTGGGGGTCAGACCTGCGTCGGCCTCGCGTCCTGGCTGCGTCCAGATGGTGCTCACGCCGATCGGGCCAGGCAACGGATGTGTCCGTCGCGGAGGCCGTAGTAGACCAGCGTGAGGAGTTTGCGGGCGGCGGCGACCTTGCCGATGTTCGCGCCGCGGTGTTCGCCTATGCGGGCCCGGGTGGCGGCGATCGGGCCACGGCGTACGCGTTGCACCGCCTCGACCGCGGCCCACCGCACGAGGGTGGAGCCCTGTTTGGTGATCCGACCACGCCGGACCTTGGTGTCGGACTCGCGGTGGCGTGGGGTCAGCCCGGCCCAGGAGCACAACTGCTCCGGTCGGGTGAAGCGGTGCACCTCGCCGATTTCGGCGACGAACACCCCGGCCAGGATCGGGCCGACACCGTCGATGGCCTGCACCGCGACATAGCCGGGGTTGGTGGACAGGCGGGCGCCGGTCATCTTGGCGTACAGGTCGATCTCGAAGCCGAACGCGTCGATCAACCTACGTAGTGAGGCGATCCGCCCGGCGTAGACGTCCGGCAGGCGCAGCTCGGTGAGCAGCTGCTGCCCGGCGACGCCGAACAGATCGGTCATCGGCACGCTCACGCCGCACTTGGCCAGCACCGCATGCACCCCGGCCTTCAACCCTGAACGCACTGCGACCAGCTTCGCCCGGTGACGCACCAACTCACGTAGCTCACGGGTGGCCGGTGGCGCGATCCACGCCTCGGGCAGCCGTCCCATGCGCAGCAGATCGGCAAGATCAGAGGCATCACGCACGTCGTTCTTGACCCGCCGGTAGGCGAACCCCTTCACACCCAGCGGGTGGGCCAGGTGCACCTGCGCGCCGGCCTCGGCGAGCACGTCAGCGGCCCAGTACCAGCCGTAGGTGGCCTCCAACACCACCTGCGGCGCCTCACCCCACCCGGCGACCTGCTCAGCCAGAACGAACGGGTCATTGTCGATCCGCGTGACACCCAACCGGTCACCGACCTCGCTCTGCTGCACGATCACGGTGCGCCGCCGGTGCAGATCGATACCCACCACCTGCCGACCGTCGTAGTCTGTGTTCACAGGGGCCTCCAACGTCGTGACGGACGTGAACACCTCCGAGTGAACGCCCAACGGCACGCCCAGAGCGAGATTCACGAGGAGCGGAGGCCCCGCTCCTTCATCACATCAGTTCTGCTTCGGGCCGGAATTCGTCTATAGCAGGAAACCCAGTCCTCTGTCAATGTCTTATCCGACACTGCGGTTATCCCGCCGGCAACCACACCTCCGCTATTCTTACCCTCGGTCGACACTCGATTTATCAGCGCCTAGGGCGGCGGTTGACTCGTCCCACAATTCAACCTGGAAAGGCGTCCCGATGGTAGACATCGTTGGTGCAATGGGAAGCCACCTTGGCGCCGCAGACTCTCCCCACCAGCAGTTTCGTGGGTCCAGCTCGGGGCTCAACGGCGGCGATCAAGGCAAATGGCTTACTGCCGTTATGTACGTGACTCCAGTTGCCGTACTGGTCGGTTGGCTCAAACAGTCCTGGTACGGAAAGCTCAGCGTGATCGTCGACCGTTTCGAACGGCACGACATCATGGAGGTCAAAGAGGGTTACGCGGTGAAACCGGGTTTCCTGGGCGACTTGGAGCGAAGGAACGCCAAAAGTATGGTCGGGGCAATAGGGGGTCTGAACGGGACCTATCCCGCACTCACGATCGTGAGCAGGCGGGGAGACCTCGTCTTCGCTTTCGGCCCAAAGGATCTGGGGTCCGTGCGTCAGGCCTACGTAGCAATTTCCGACCTGATTGCCTGAGTTCAGGCGTCGTCATGAGTGGACGTTGGGCACTGAAAGTTCTGGCAGTCGTCCTCGGAAGTGTGCTACTGCCAGTTGCCGCGAACGCCGCATCGAACCAGTTTCCTCAGGTCATAAGGCGTTCCGGAGCGCTCCACAACGCTACGAGCACCCGGTAGGAGAACCGATGACGTCGAGTGTGGCTGCGGGCGATGTCGCGCGCGTAGATGCGCTGCTGGCACAGTTCGAGACGAACGCAGGCGGTAGCCATCTCGCGATGTGCGAGGCGGCGGGTGCCATCGCCCGTGCCGGCGGCCCGGGCGGCCCGGAGGTCGTCCTGGGCGCGACGAAGAACGGCCGTGGCATTGACGACACCACACGCAAGCCATGGCAGTGGCTGCTTGCGGTAGCCGAAGCCACGGGGCACCAGGACTGGAAACTGGTGGCCCGCATCGCCTGGTTTGCCGAGGTCTGGACCGAGCACCTTCTGCCCACCATGGTTCGGGGTGAGGCGCTGGATACAGGTCTCGGGGAGGCGCCGGACGACATCCGAGCCGAGCTGTCGGCGCTGGCCTTAACCGCGCTCTCCCGTGTAGATGAGAAAGAGGTCGTCACACGGGACGCCACCGGCACGGCGGCGACGGCTGGCGTTGTCGCGAAGGTGTGCGCGCAGGAGCTTGCGCGCGCCGCCGAAAGGGGCGTGCCAGTGTTCGAGGCTGCACTGGCCTTGGCTCGGCGAGAGAAGGGCGACGCGGCGTCCGGCTCGATCAGCGACAATGTGGCGGATGTGCCGCAGCCCGTGCCCGCTGTCCGTGTCCGCGTGGGGCCGCCGCCAGCGGAGCCAGAGGCAGCCATGGGTGAACCAACGGCCGGCAAAGGCACGTTCAGCAGCTTGGGCGTGCTCTTTGCCAAGGATTCGTCCGCAGCCGATCGGACGCGGGCGGTCAAGGATTTCGCCGAAGCTGCCCGGGCGCGCCTGCCTGCGGCGGCCAGCGCGGCGGAGCAAGGTAGAGACGTTCTAGCTGAGCGGAGCGCGCAAATCCTGTCGGAGTTGGCGGGGCGGCTGCCGATCCGAACCGCTGACAGTCTGCGCGGTCTGTATGGTGACGACCCCGAGGTCCAGTCCCAGCATGTGATCAACGAGGCCGGCGGGCTCGCCGGACTGGCGTGGGCCGCCGCCGCGGCGCTGCCTGGGCCGCCGCCCGTCGTCCAGGCAATCAAGGTGGTCGTCCACTCCGCCATCGAGATCAAGATGATCGGCGAGCTGTACGCGATCCACGCCGACCGGGCGAACCGAGACGCTACCTGGCTGGGCGTGGTCCTGGTGTCATGGGCCATTGGTCAACCGGTGACTCCTGGTGGATCGGTGGCTTCCACGACACCACTGCTCGTCGCCAAGATCCGAAGCTCGGTGACGGAGCTGATTGGCAGCCAGAGCCGGGGAGCGGTTTTCGCGAGTCGTGGCCGCGAGGGCAGGGATGTGATGGTGCGTGCTGGTGCCCGAATGCAGCGACGCATGCGGTTGCATCCGTCATCGTGGGCGCAGCCTGGCGACCAGTCCGCAGGCGGGGTGCTGCGGGAAGCCACCGTGAAGCTCGTTGCGGACAAGCTCGCGGGGAGGGTGCCCGGGGCACTGGTAAGCGCCGCTCGTGACCGGCTCGCGCCCACCACACCGCCGGTGCCCGGCCAGCCGGAGGCGTCGGCCGACCCTCGGGAGGCGCTCGCTTGGGCATGGGCGCTGCATCGGCAGGCGGCGGAAGCCGCCTCGGCAGTGTCCTCGTCGGACCTCATCGCCCCTCGGCTGACCGCTGCGCTGGCCGCGCAGGAACGGCACCTGCAGGATCTAGAACTTCGGCTGGGCAAGCTAGGGCGGTCCGTGCCGGCCCAGCGGGACGATGGCGCGGGCAGTAGCGACGCGGGTTACCTGGTTTGGCAAGCGGAGGGTGCGATCGATGTCGTGGAGGCGACAGGGGCACGGTCACGTCGCCTGCCGTCCTGGTCCAGCCGACGGCGGGCCGCGCTCGTCTACGTGATCACCGCGCTGGTGGTCTCGGTCCTGCCCGCCGTCGGTCTCGTGGGCTCGTCAGGGTTCGGCACGCTCGCGTTCGTCGCCACACAGTGCATCGCGCTGCCATGGCTGTCGTTGGCCGTCAGCGCCATCGCCATCGGGGCACTGTTCCGGCCGTGGCTGGGCAGGCCCGTGCCCCGCCACCCAGTGATCGGCACGTGGATCGTGCTCGCCGTGCACGTCGGGATAGGTGTGGCCGCCACCGTGGCTGGCGTCCTCACATGAGCACTGTCGTCGAGTTCGCGGCGCGCCTGCAGGAACACATCGACCGGTACAACCACGCGCCTGGCCGCTACCCTGGCAGCTGCAGCCACCTTCGATCTTGTAGTCCTCACAGACAGATGATCGGCAGCCAGCTACGTCCACTTCGCACACCTCCACCCCATCCCGACACGGCAGACCGCCAATGGCGGCTGCCGTACTAGATTCGACGCGTCGCCACTGATCCGAGGAGAGAAGCAGCATGGCGTTGCTCGGCAAGAAGAACAGTCCCGAGATTGAGAGCCTGATTGATGCGATGAAGGAGCGGGGCCTCCGCTCCTCGTGACAGTCACCCTGGTCAGGGGTTTCCCTGGGGTTGTCACGACGTACCACGACGAAGGAGGCCCCAGTGGCAGAGTACGACGGCCGGCAGTATGTGGGGATAGATCTGCACCGGCGGCGCAGTGTGATCGTGCGGATGAGGCCGGACGGCGAGCGGATCGGTCCGGTGGTGCGTATCGCCAGCGACCCGGTCGAGTTCGCTGCGCAGGTCAGTTCGTGGGGCGAGGCCCCTGAGGTGGTGTTGGAGGCCACCTATGGCTGGTACTGGGCCGCGGACGTCCTCGCCGACGCCGGCGCCACGGTGCACCTGGCTCACCCGTTGGGGGTGAAAGGTTTCGCGTATCGGCGGGTGAAGAACGACGAGCGTGATGCCGCTGACTTGGCCGACCTGTTGCGCATGGGCCGCCTGCCTGAGGCGTGGATCGCGCCGCCGCAGGTGCGGGCGTTGCGGGAGTCTGTGCGGCATCGGGCCAAGCTCGTCGCGTTGCGTTCCGGGCTCAAGGCGCAGGTCCACGCCGTGCTTGCCCGGCAGGGCGTCACCCTGGCGCCCTCGGACATGTTCGGCGCGGCCGGCCGGCGGCAGCTCGACGAGCTGCGGCTCGATCCACCGTTCCAGGCCCGCGTGCTGTCCCTGCTCCGCCTGATCGACGCGTACACCTTCGAGATCGACCAGGTCGGCAAACGGGTCAGCGCCGAGTTGAAGCACCACGCGGGGTTCCGGGCGATCCAGGCACTGCCCGGCGTGGGCCCGGTGCTGGGCGCGGTGTTCGTCGCCGAGATCGGCGATGTCACCCGGTTCACCCGTCCGCAGCAGCTGTGCTCCTGGGCCGGCATGACACCCCGGCACCGCGAGTCGGACACGAAAGTCCACCGTGGGCGCATCACCAAGCAGGGCAACAACCTCGTCCGCTGGGCCGCGGTCGAGGCCGTCCAACGCGTCCACCACGGGCCCCTCGCCGCCACCAAGGCCCGGCTCGCTGCCCGGCGAGGCAACAACATCGCCAAGGTCGCCGCCGCCCGCGAACTACTCACCCTCGTCTTCTACGGCCTCCGCGACGGACACATCCGCTGCCTGGCCACCCGACCGGCATGAACACCCCCAGTCCCGGCGCGGCCAGGCGCGAGGTCGTGGTCTGTCTGACCCCCCGCCGGCGTGGTCGAGTGATTTTATTGACCCCGCCTGACCGCGGCCGTTTCACTTCATGCCACCAGGGCAGACCCGCGTGGCGAAGGAATGACCGGCACCGGGACCTCCCGGCTTGCCAACCCGTCCACATTATGGACGGTGAAGAACACGGCCACACCCCCACAACTTCACCAGCCGAGCGTGTGTCTCCCGGCGCACCGATTCTGCGCCGCACGGGATCGGCGTCAAGACCAAGCCGCTGACGCGGTCGACCTCCGGTCGAGCCTTGACCCCTACCCCTTACCGGCGTTTGCCTGCACCGAGCCGGGAATCAGCACAAACCGGTCGCAGCAGTCCGACCAAAAAGGGTTGACACGGCCCCACTCCTTCAGGAATGACAGTCTCGCGCGATCCTACATGCGAGGGTTCGCCGGGGACCGGGACGAGTTCGTCAAGCAGATCGCCGCAGTGGCCGCACAGCTCAAGAGCGACGGACTCGCCAAGGCGGTGGCGAACGCCAGGTCCTATCGACCTGCCTTCTTCGCCGGCCTTCCCGCTCCCGTTCAGCGGGAGGTGGCGCAGTACCTCGACCAGGCACTCGGCTGACAGGAAGCAAGGAGTTCGAGATGGCCACGTCATCGTGCTGCGGCGCTCCGCTTGAGCGCTGGAACGACGGAACCGTCTGTTGCTCAGAGCGCAGCAAGAAGCAGTGATCCGGCTTACCCCAGGCCGGGTCACAGCGGCGCTGAGTTCGCAACACCTTGCCGGCAGCCGACGGCAGAACCCATGTCTCTTACGCACAAGGACGGAACGCCATGGGCTTGTTCTCAAAAAAGTCTCAGCAGAAACCGCCGACCCCAAGGGGCTGGACACCGCCTCCGCTCCCTGAAATCGGTCCGCAGCAGTTGGCTGAGGCCAGTTCATTGATGAAGGACTGGACGCGCATCGTTGGGCGCGCTAGCGACGCTGTTTTCTGGGACGCCGTCACACGCTTCGCGAGGATCGGCGGCGCCGTAGAACCGGCCGAACAGATCGTGGCGGCGATCCACCAGAACGGGGGCAGCGCCACCGCGATCTACGAGCGACCTTGGCAGCGTTGGCTTGAGATCGGATCGAAGGCGTATGAGGCGGGCGACCTCGTACTCCCATGCCGCATCTTCTTCTTCGCCTGGACCATCCGAGAGCAGGTCCGCTTCGGCCGAGAAACGTTTGACATTGCCATTCAGCAGCCCGAACCCGGTACCTTCCAAGCCATCGCACGGCAGGCGTTGTTCGCGGTCAACAGCGCCCCACTGGACTTCGTTGTGGTCGAGCGAACGGACAACGCCCCTGTCACGCGACGCACCCTACAGATGGGTCTGAGTCAGGTTCTGGGGATCGAGCCGCCGCCGGAGGAAGCGACACCGACGTCTTTGGATGGCCCGTTCAACGAGTACCAACTGCAGCGGGCCAACCCACATGATTGTCGCGAACACCGCGTTCCACGCGAACCTCGCCGCGTTCCAGAAGGACAACATCGACAGAAGGCTGCGCCAAACGGGGCCGCCGCGCTCGAGAGCGTGGCGCACCACCCGCGGCCGACCGTGTGCCTGCCGAAAACCTCGTCCGTGCTGCTCAAGCGGCACATCGGTACTCGTGGAGGATGCCGCCCAGTCGATCACTTCGCTCGATGCGCAACTGGCTGATCGCGGCCGCGTCGGTCAGCGGTTGGGGGAGTGTAGCCAGCGGTCGGGCGTTGGCAATGCCTTGATGTGGTCGGTGCTCGTTGTAGTGCCGCTCGAACTCACCGAGTGCCCGCAGCAGGTGGCGCTGGTTGAAGATGAGGGTGCGGTCGAGCAGTTCCCGGCGGCAGGTACGTACCCACCGTTCCATGATCGCGTTCATACGGGGCATGCGGACGCCGGTGAGGATCACCTCGATTCCCGTATCGGACAGGATCGCGTCGAACAGGTCGGGGAACTTGCCGTCCCGGTCACGGATCAGGTACCGGGCCCGTACGCCGGCGTCCTGTAGGCCCATGGCCAGGTTTCTGGCGGCCTGGGTGACCCAGACGGCGGTCGGGTGGGCGGTGGCGCCGAGGATGCGTACCCGGCGGGTGGTGTGCTCGATGACCGCGAGCACGTACATGTGGGTACCGAACAGTGTGGTGGTCTAGAAGAAGTCGCAGGCCAGCAGGGCGTCGGCCTGCGAGCGTAGGAACTGCGCCCAGGTGCTGGAGGCTCGGTCGTGCGGGGTCGATGCCGGCCTGTTTGAGGATCTCCCACACGGTCGACGGGGCGACCTTGATGCCCAGGACCAGCAGTTCCCCGTGCACGCGGCGGTATCCCCATCCGGGATTCTCGGTGACCAGCCGCAGGACCAGGGCACGGATCGACCGTAGGGTCGGTGGCCGCCCCGGACGTTTCGACCGCGATCGTGCGGCGTGCTGTCGAGCGAGCAGGTCCCGGTGCCAGCGCAGGATCGTGTCTGGGCGTACCAGCAGCCGCAACCCGCGCAACGCCTGCCGCGGCATCGGTTGCAGCAGCGCCGCCAGCAACGCCCGCTCGGCCGGGCTGAACCAGATACGTCGGCCGCCAAGTTGCCGCTGAAGGACGCCGAGTTGGTGCCGTGAGGCAAGGATCTCCGCGTCCTTGTCCCGGTCACCGACCGGAAGAAGCCGCAGCACGGCGAACACGTTCGTTCGACACCGTCAGATAGGCCAATCGCATCAGCACGACCGGTCATCATGCCGCCCAAGCGGCCACCTGTAGTAGGCCGGGTGACCCGCCGACGCGGAAGGGGTACCGAGCGGCGGACCTGCTCTCACCAGGGCGGACGAGGTTTTCGGCAGGCACAGCGCGGCGTCGCCCCTGCTCCTCGATCAGGTGCACGCACATGCCGCAAGTCGGGCGGGTCCGACGGCACGACCGGATCTAGCCGAGATGAGCGCGCCTGATCTTGGAGGCCAAAGTGCAGGTCCCGTCGGCATGACGACGGCAATTCCGCGCGCATACTCGATGCGGCCAGTGGATCGGATGCTCGTTGCCCGCGTCTCGGCGCGCGGTCGGCGGCTAGGGCGTGGGCGTGGCGAGTGCGGCAACCGGGTGCGGATGGCCGGAACACAGGCGACCGGTGGCGAACGCAAGCAGTCCGGGCTATGGGAAGAGAACGAGCGCAGGGTCGCAGGCCAGGGCAATGAGCTGCTCCACGGTCAGCGGTGGTTCCGTCATCGTGGGCCGGCTGTTGTCGGACTCGGGTGCGTTGTGCGCCCCGGCCAGGATCGTGGTTTGTCCACTGTAGACCGTAACGGTGCGGCCCCAGACCCCGGCGGAGTCGGGACCGAAGTCCATGATCTGGATGCGTTCGCCGTGCGGGCCGGTGCGGCACTCACCCTTGGCGTCAGGCCCGTTGCACCGGCTGGTCCAGGTAGGCCGCCCCCGCAAACGCCTCGATTCCCTCTGCGCGGACAAGGCCTACAGCTCGCGCGGCAACCGCCGATCGCTGCGGGCCCGGCGCATCCCCCACGACATCCCAGAAGAAGACGACCAGAAAGCCCACCGGACCCGGAAAGGGTCACGCGGTGGTCGTCCGCCCTCGTTCCGCCCGCACCGCTACCGGCAGCGCAACACCATCGAACGGCTGATGAACCGGCGCAAGCAGTTCCGCGCCGTGGCCACCAGATACGACAAGCTCGCCTGCCGCTACCGCGCCACCGTCCAGATCGCCGACATCCTCATCTGGCTACGCGAACCGCTCGACGGCTCGCTGATCGTCGTCCTCATCGACAAGCGCGCGAACCGCCTGCCGGCAGTCGGCAGCAGATGCTCGCGCCCTCGTAGCTCGGGGGATAGAGCAAGGGTTCCCTAAACCGATTGCCGCAGGTTGGCCAGCAGAGTCGCGCGATGCGACCGTGCCGGCGACTCTGGCAGGTCCACTAACCTCGGTCTTTCGCTAACTGTTGATCAAGGTTGTTGAGGCGGTTGGTTGATCTTTTGGA
>NZ_JBHSBP010000076.1:0-533 GCF_042650725.1 Micromonospora sp. GCM10011541 | reverse complement strand
GCGGTTGGCTTTGCTGCGGATCAGCAGATGCGCGCCGGTCGCGGCGATGGTGGTCAGCAGGTCCGCGGCGGCGTAGTTGCGGTCGGCCAGCAGCAGCATTCCTGGTTGCAGGCTACGGGTCAGCGCCCGAGCCTGGTCGAGTTCACCGACGCTGACCGGGTCGAACACGGCATCGATCAGCGACCGGGTGCCGCAGGTCAGCAAGGCGCTCAACCGCAGCTGGGGGTACCCGGAACTACCGTTGATGCAGCGATGCTTGGTGTATCTGGCGGTGTTCGCCGGCGTGTCCGCGACGACCAGGGTGGTGCCGTCGATCACGGTCAGCAGCAGACCCTGCCAGCGCACCTGCCTGGCGCTCGTAGCGGCAGGGCCGCGTAGCAGGTCGAACAACGCCCGCACCGGTCGCGGGCCGAGGCGTTGCCGGGCCTGACGTAACGCGCTGCCGCTGGGCGAGGCGATCGGCAGGCCGCGCAGGCCGCTGGTGAGTTTCGACCACACCTGCCGGTAGCCGAGTTCGGCGAACAGGCATCCCG
>NZ_JBHSBP010000075.1:0-533 GCF_042650725.1 Micromonospora sp. GCM10011541 | reverse complement strand
GCGGTTGGCTTTGCTGCGGATCAGCAGATGCGCGCCGGTCGCGGCGATGGTGGTCAGCAGGTCGGCGGCGGCGTAGTTGCGGTCGGCCAGCAGCAGCATTCCTTGTTGCAGGCTACGGGTCAGCGTCCGGGCCTGGTCGAGTTCACCGACGCTGACCGGGTCGAACACGGCATCGATCAGCGACCGGGTGCCGCAGGTCAGCAAGGCGCTCAACCGCAGCTGGGGGTACCCGGAACTACCGTTGCTGCAGCGATGCTTGGTGTATCGGCCGGTGTTCGCCGGCGTGTCCGCGACGACCAGGGTGGTGCCGTCGATCACGGTCAGCAGCAGACCTTGCCAGCGCACCTGCGTGGCGCTCGTAGCGGCAGGGCCGCGTAGCAGGTCGAACAACGCGCGCACCGGTCGCGGGCCGAGGCGTTGCCGGGCCTGACGTAACGCGCTGCCGCTGGGCGAGGCGATCGGCAGGCCGGGCAGGCCGCTGGTGAGTTTCGACCACACCTGCCGGTAGCCGAGTTCGGCGAACAGGCATCCCG
>NZ_JBHSBP010000074.1:0-53550 GCF_042650725.1 Micromonospora sp. GCM10011541 | reverse complement strand
TCGCCGACCTGCACCTTCAGCCCAGCGCGCCGACTATATCGACGCGAAGCTGCGGAACGCAGGCCTGGGTGCGGCTGGCGATGAACGAGAGCCGGGGCTACGGCGGCGCCTGCTACGGCGACTCCGGCGGGCCGAACTTCGTCACCGTCGGCGGGGAGCTGGTGCTCGCCGCTACCACCATCACCGGGGACGGCCCCTGCTACGCGACGAACGTGTCGTACCGGCTGGACACCCCGAGCGCCCGGGGCTTCCTCGACGAGTTCGTCGACCTGCCCTGACCCGCACGCGCCACCGGCGGCCGGCGGGACCATCCCGCCGGCCGCCCCGTGCCGGCCGGCGGGTCGCCGTCAGCCGGGCAGCTGCTCCGCGCGGCTGAGCACCCGGTCGATCAGGCCGTACTCGCGGGCCTGATCGGCGGTGAACCAGCGGTCCCGGTCCCAGTCCCGCTGGATCTCGTCCAGCGTCCGCCCGCTGTGCTCGGCGATCAGCTGCTGCATGGTGTGCTTGACGTGCAGCATGTTCTCCGCCTGGATGGTGATGTCCGCGGCGGTGCCGCCCATCCCGCCCGAGGGCTGGTGCATCATGATCCGCGAGTGGGGGAGCGCGAACCGCTTCCCGGCCGCCCCCGCGCAGAGCAGGAACTGCCCCATCGAGCCGGCGAGCCCGAGCGCCAGAGTGGCCACGTCGTTCTTCACGTAGCGCATGGTGTCGTAGACGGCCATCCCGGCGCTCACCGAGCCGCCCGGCGAGTTGATGTAGAGGAAGATGTCCCGCTTCGGGTCCTCGGCGGCCAGCAGCAGGATCTGCCCGCAGATCTGGTTCGCCGACTCGTCGGTGACCTCGGTGCCGACGAAGATGATCCGTTCCCTGAGCAGCCGCTCGAAGACATGGTCACCGAAGGACGGCTGTCCGCCGTCCAGCATCCACACGCCGTACCCCATGATCTGACCGCCCTCCGCGCCGCCGGCGGGCGACGGATCGCCCGGGGAACCGGCGATCTCCAGCCTCCGGCGGCCCGACGCCGGGGCCCAGCGATTCTGCCCGGGGCAGATCGGCCGTGGGCAGAACCGGGCCGGCCTAACCGGCGGTCAGCCGCCGCCGGCCCGCCCGGGCCCGCCTGCGGGCCAGCACTCCCGAGGTACGCGGCCGGGGGCGCCCGGCCGGCACGGAGGCGATCAACCGGACCCGCAGGCCCGCTCCGCCGACCGTCGACCCGACGTGCCCGATCGACCCGCCCGCGAGCAGCCCGCCGCCGACCCGCAGCAGCGGCCCGTCCGCGCCGCCGATCCGCGCCAGGTGGCCGCCGAACGTCGCGCCGCCGACGTGTGGGACGCGCCCGCCCGACCTCGGCGCCCGATCGACGGACGCCCCGTCCAGGTGTGGCACCCCGCCGTCGGGGTGGAAGCCGATCCGCAGCCGGGGGCCGGCGTCGTGGCGGGCCACCGGCACCCGGTCGAGTCGGGCCAGGCCCGTCCCGGACGTGGCCGGGACCCGGCGCTCGACCCGGCGCAGCTCGTCCCGGGCCTCCTCGAGCAGGTCGGAGAGGTTGATCCCGAGCGCCCGGCAGATCGCCGCCAGCACCTCCGAGGAGGCCTCCTTGCGGCCGCGTTCCACCTCGGAGAGGTAGGGCAGCGACACCCCGGCCGCCAGGGCGACCTCGCGCAACGTGCGGCCCTGCCGCAGCCGCACCCGGCGCAGCACCCCGCCGATCACCCGTCGCAGCAACGACATGCGGGCCTCCTCGCGGTCGTCATCCCGGGACTCCCCCATCATGCCCGCTGGTCGGCGTCGGCGACGGCCCGGCCGGTCCGGCTTCCCTTCCGGCCCGCCCGGACATCGATGCCGGCCACCCGACAGGCCCGCCGAGGTCGTACCCGCTATGTTGTGCACGTGCGAGCGACTGTGGCGGGGCAGGACCGACGGTGATCCATTTTCCCGCGCAACGGCGGGGGCCGCTGAGCGCGCTCAGCCTGCGCCTGCTCGCCGCCCTGGGCCTGGTCTTCGCGGTGGTCACCGTGGTCTACCTGGACCGGGACGGCTACCGCGACGTCAACGAGGACGGGCTCACCCTCCTCGACTGCTTCTACTACGCGGTGGTCTCGCTCTCGACCACCGGGTACGGCGACATCACCCCGGCGGCGCCCTCGGCGCGCCTGGTCAACGTCCTGTTCGTCACCCCGGCCCGGGTGCTCTTCCTGATCATCCTGGTCGGCACCACCCTGGAAGTCCTGACCGAGCAGTACCGGACCGGCCGTCGCCTGTCGCGGTGGAGGAGGACCGTGAAGGACCACGTCATCATCTGCGGCTACGGCACCAAGGGCCGCAGCGCCGTCTCCGCCCTGCTGGAGAACGGGCTGGACCGGTCCCGGATCGTGGTGGTGGAACGCAGCGGCCCGGCCCTGCGCCAGGCCACCTCGGCCGGGCTGGTCGCCATCGAGGGCTCGGCCACCCGCTCGTCCGTGCTGGAGGAGGCGCACATCCGGAGCGCCAAGTCGGTGATCATCGCGACGGACAGCGACGACGCCTCGGTGCTGGTGGCGCTGACCGTCCGGCAGCTCACCGCCGGCCAGGTCCGGATCATCGCGGCGGTCCGCGAGGCCGAGAACGCGCCGCTGCTCAAGCAGAGCGGCGCGCACCACGTGATCGTCTCCTCGGCCACGGCCGGCCGGCTGCTCGGCCTCTCCACCTCCGCCCCGCCGCTGATCGACGTGGTGGAGGACCTGCTGACCCCGGGGCAGGGCATGGCGCTGGCCATGCGCTCGGCCGAGCGCGACGAGGTGGGCCGGTCGCCGCGTGAGCTGGAGTCCCTGGTCATCGCCCTGGTCCGGCGCGGCAAGGTGGTCACCCTCATGGACAAGGCCGGCGCGGTGATCGAGACCGGCGACATGCTGGTCCACGTCCGCGACGACCGCCCCCAGGCCGCCACCTCCGCCCACTGACCAACGAACAAAGGAGGCCGGTCCCCGGGCGGGGAGCGGCCTCCTTCTTACGTGGTGCCGTCAGCGGGTCAGAGGATCGTCCAGGTGTCGCCGCTGGCGAGCAGGCCGGCGAGCTGCTGCTCCGGGGTCTCGGTGACCTTGTCCTTCGCCGAGGCGACCTGCTCCTGCACCGCGCTGTCGTAGGACGGGCGGCCGACCGAGCGGAACACGCCGATCGGGGTGTTCCGCAGGTCCAGCCCGGGCAGCCGGGACAGTGCGAAGGCGTACGCCGGGTCGCTGACCGTCGCGTCGTGCACGACGATCTCCTCGGGGCGTACCGAGGCGGTCTCCCGCACCTCCAGGCCGAAGCCGCCCGGCGGGTGGACGACGCAGAACTGCCCGTCCCTGCCGAACGTGACGGGCTGCCCGTGCTCCAGCCGGATCAGGTAGTCGTCCCGGGTGCCCGGCTCCTTGAGCTGGTCGAACGCGCCGTCGTTGAAGATGTTGCAGTTCTGGTAGATCTCCACGAAGGCCGAGCCCTCGTGCTCCGCGGCGGCCCGGAGCACCGACTGGAGGTGCTTGCGGTCGGAGTCGATGGTGCGGCCGACGAAGGTGGCCTCCGCGCCGAGCGCCAGCGACAGCGGGTTGAACGGTGCGTCCGCCGAGCCGACCGGGGTCGACTTGGTGATCTTGCCGACCTCGGAGGTCGGTGAGTACTGCCCCTTGGTCAGGCCGTAGATCCGGTTGTTGAACAGCAGGATCTTCAGGTTGACGTTGCGGCGCAGCGAGTGGATCAGGTGGTTGCCGCCGATGGAGAGCGCGTCGCCGTCACCGGTGACCACCCAGACCGACAGGTCCGGGCGGGACACCGACAGGCCGGTGGCGATCGCCGGGGCGCGGCCGTGGATCGAGTGCATCCCGTACGTGTTCATGTAGTACGGGAAGCGCGACGAGCAGCCGATCCCGGAGACGAAGACGATGTTCTCCCGGGGGATGTTCAGCTCCGGCATGAACTGCTGGACGGCGGCCAGGATCGCGTAGTCGCCGCAGCCGGGGCACCAGCGCACCTCCTGGTCGGACTTGAAGTCCTTGGCGGTGAGCTTGAGGGCGATGGGCTCAGACATTCTTCAGGACCTCTTCCAGCATCGTCTCCAGCTCGGCGGCCGTGAACGGCAGGCCGCGGACCTGGTTGTAGCCGATCGCGTCGACCAGGTACTTCGCCCGGATCACGTGGGCGAGCTGGCCGAGGTTCATCTCGGGGATGACGACCCGGTCGTAGGCGCGCAGCACCTCGCCGAGGTTGGCCGGCATCGGGGCCAGGTGGCGCAGGTGCGCCTGGGCGATGGAGAGGCCGCGCTGCCGCAGGCCCCGGCACGCCGCCCCGATCGGCCCGTACGTCGAGCCCCAGCCGAGCACCAGCACCCGGGCGTCGCCGTCCGGGTCCTCCACGTCGATGTCCGGCACCGGGATCGTCTCGATCCGGGCCGCCCGGGTCCGCACCATGAAGTCGTGGTTCGCCGGGTCGTACGAGATGTCACCGGTCTTGTCGGCCTTCTCCAGACCGCCGATCCGGTGCTCCAGGCCCGGCGTGCCCGGGATGGCCCACGGCCGGGCCAGGGTCTCCGGGTCGCGCAGGTACGGCAGGAAGGTGGTGCCGTCCTCGCCGTTGGGCGCGGTGGCGAACTCCACCCGCAGGTCGGGCAGGGACTCCACGTCGGGCAGCAGCCACGGCTCGGAGCCGTTGGCGACGTAGTTGTCCGACAGCAGGATCACCGGGGTGCGGTAGGTCAGCGCGATCCGCGCCGCCTCCAGGGCGGCGTGGAAGCAGTCGGCGGGCGACTTCGGGGCGATCACCGCGACCGGCGCCTCGCCGTGCCGGCCGTACAGCGCCAGGTTGAGGTCGGCCTGCTCGGTCTTGGTCGGCATGCCGGTGGACGGCCCGGCCCGCTGCACGTCGACGATGACCAGCGGCAGTTCCAGCGCCACCGCGAGGGAGATCGTCTCGCTCTTCAGGGCCACGCCGGGGCCGCTGGTGGTGGTGACGCCCAGCGAGCCGCCGTACGACGCGCCGAGCGCGGCCCCCACCGCCGCGATCTCGTCCTCGGCCTGCATGGTGATCACGCCGAACTTCTTGTGCTTGCTCAGCTCGTGCAGGATGTCCGAGGCCGGGGTGATCGGGTACGCCCCGAGGAAGACCGGCAGCCCGGAGCGCACCCCGGCGGCCACCAGGCCGAGCGAGAGCGCCGCGTTGCCGGTGATGTTCCGGTAGGTGCCCGGCAGCATCTTCGCCGGCTTCACCTCGTACCGGACCGAGAAGTCCTCGGTGGTCTCGCCGAAGTTCCAGCCCGCCCGGAAGGCGGCCACGTTCGCCGCGACCAGCTCGGGCCGGGCCGCGAACTTGCGCTCCAGGAAGCGCAGCGTCGACTCGTACGGCCGGGAGTACATCCAGCTCAGCAGGCCCAGGGCGAACATGTTCTTGGCCCGCTCGGCGTCCTTCTTGGACACCTCGTGCGCGGCCAGCGCGCCGACCGTCATCGAGGTCAGCGCCACCGGGTGCACCACGTAGCCGGCGAGCGAGTCGTCGTCCAGCGGGCTGACCTGGTAGCCCACCTTGGCGAGGTTGCGCTTGTTGAACTCGTCGGTGTTGACGATGATGTCCGCGCCGCGCGGCAGGTCGGCCAGGTTGGCCTTCAGCGCCGCCGGGTTCATCGCGACCAGGACGTTCGGGGCGTCGCCCGGGGTCAGGATGTCGTAGTCGGCGAAGTGCACCTGGAAGCTCGACACGCCCGGGAGGGTGCCGGCGGGTGCCCGGATCTCGGCCGGGAAGTTCGGCAATGTGGAGATGTCGTTGCCGAGCTGCGCCGTCTCGGAGGTGAACCGGTCACCGGTGAGCTGCATGCCGTCGCCGGAGTCGCCGGCGAACCGGATGACCACCCGGTCGAGTTGACGGATCTGCTTGGTCACGCCCGCACCTCGCTTCGCCCAGCGCCGTCGCACGGGCGGCTGAACATGTTGGTGACCCCGCCTTGCCCGGCCACGTGACCTCCTTGACGTGCTGCTGCCGCCGACCGTCCGAAGCTGTCCGGCCCGGTACGTTCTTCACGTCAGAGCCTACGTCGGTCCCTTAGGGCGACCTTGGTGGCGGTCCGACGTATGGGACCCGGTCGGGCCGCTGTATGCCCGGCTTTGCGGCGTTTAGTACCGGCATCCGTAATCCAGATCACCGCACGCGCGTCGCGCCGGCCCGAGGATGCGCCCCGAGCCGGCGCTCACTCGGCGGCGGTCGGCGCGGTGGTCGGGTCGGTCGGTCCCGCGGCCATCCGCCGGCGCAGCGAGGCGGTGGCCAGGACCAGGGCCAGCACCACCAGCAGCCCGGAGACCGTGATGAGGGTGACCGCCGTCCGCTGCACCGAGCTGAGGCCGCGCCCGCCGGAGGCCTGTCCGCCGGCGGCGAGCACGCCCTGGGAGCCGGTCGGCGCGGGGGTGGCGACCGGCGGGGTGGACAGGGCGGCCGCCGCGTTGATCCGGAAGCTCATCTGCACCTGCCGGCTCCGGCCGTGGCGCGGGTCGAGCCGGCCGACGACCGCGCCGGCCAGGGGCGCCTGGCGCTGTGCCGCCGGCGTGGCGGTCACCGGCAGCCGGAGGGTGGCGGTGCGCCCGGCCGGCACCGTGCCGAGGCCGCACCGCGTCCGGGTCGGCGAGACCGGCACGCAGCCGGCGGGCGGGCCGGACGCGGTCACCCCGTCGGGCAGGATCACCTCGACCCGGCCGGCGGCGTCGACCCGGCCGGTGTTGCCGAGCCGGACGGTCACCACGCTCGGGGCACCGCTGATGTCGAAGAGCACCTCGTCGGCGCGGAGCGAGATGCCGGGCACCGGCGGGCCGGGCGGGAAGAGCACCGCGAAGCCCTCGTCGTCGGCCGCCGCGCCGGCCACGCCCGGGGCGGTGGCGGTCACCCCGACCGACCCGCTCAGCGGCATGGAACGCCAGGCCGTCCCGTCGACCCGGACCCGGATCGAACTGCTGAACCGGGCGCCGGGCGCGGTGGTCCACCCGCCGCAGCGGTAGCGCCCACCGCCGGCGGGCGCGCACCCGGTGCTCCCCGCGTCGGTGAGCCCGGCCGGCAGCGTGTAACCGAGCCGGATCAGCTCCGGCACCCTGCCGGTGTTCGTGACGGTCACGCGCAGCGTGGTCACCGTGCTGTCGGCGTTCCAGTAGGCCGGGGTGAGCGAGAGGTCCTCGGTGGTCACCCGCACCCCGAGCTGGCCGGCGGGCGGCGGGCCGGGGGCGCCGGGCTGGGCCGGGGGCTGCGCGGGAGGCACGACCGGTGGGGGCGGCGGGGCCGGGGCGGTGGTGGTGGGCGCCGTGGTGGTCGGCGCCGGGTTCTCCGGGGCGGTGGTGTCCGGCACGGGCTCGGTCGTCGGGACCGGCGGGGTGGTCTCCGGAGGCGCGCTCTCGGTCGGCGGCGCCGTGGTCGGCAGCGGCTCCGTCGCGGTCGGGTCGACCGGGGGAGTGCTGTCCGTCGGCTCCGCGCCGGGCTCGTCCACCGGATCGGTGGCCGCGGTGACCACGCCCGTCGCCGCCCGGGACGGGGTCGCCCAGGCGGGAGCGACCGCGGCCGCCGCCAGGCCGGCCGCGAGCGACGCCGCCAGCAGTGCGGAGGTACGTCGCCGGCCAGCCCGCCGATCGGGGCGTACGGGCAGGTCGGCCATCTGTCCTCCGTGACACTCAGCGAGTTTTCATATTCGGTAATGGTTGCCGTGGAGCACTAGTCCCGGGAGGAAACAAATACGTAACGTGTTCGATACGCCTCGGCGACCGGCACGGTAGGCTCGTCCCCCGTGACCGGTTACCTCGGCTCGTACGCCACGCTCGGTCTCCTGCTGCTTGCCAGCGTCCTCTTCTTCGTTACGGCGTTCTCGGCCAATCGGGTGTTACGTCCTGGCCGTCCGGCCGATCCCTGGGGCAAGCGGACCAGCTACGAATGCGGGCTCGACCCGGTCGGCGGCGACTGGGCGCAGATGCAGATCCGCTACTACGTCTACGCGTACCTCTACGTGCTCTTCGCGGTCGAGGCGGTCTTCCTCTTCCCGTGGGCGCTGGTCTTCGACCGGCCCGGGTTCGGTGTCACCACCGTGGTCGAGATGGGGGTCTTCGTCGCCGTGGTCGCGCTCGGCATCCTCTACGCCTGGCGGAAGAACATCCTGCGCTGGACCTGATCCCCGCCGGCCCCGGCCGACCGCCGGTCAGGCCAGGCCGCGCCGGGTCAGGGTGGGCGGCCGGTCGCCCCGGATCGAGGCGACCATGTCCAGCACCCGACGGGTCTGGCGCACCTGGTGGGCGCGGAACACCCGGGCCCCCAGCCACGCCGAGACCGCGGTCGCGGCCAGCGTGCCCTCCAACCGGTCCGGCACCGGCAGGTCCAGCGTCTCGCCGATGAAGTCCTTGTTCGACAGGGCCACCAGCAGCGGCCAGCCGGTGTCGGTGAGCTCCGCGAGCCGTCGGGTGATCTCCAGCGAGTGCCGGGTGTTCTTGCCGAAGTCGTGCGCCGGGTCGATCAGGATGCCGTCAGGACGTACGCCGAGGGCGACCGCCCGCTCGGCGAGCCCGGTCACCGTCGCGACCACGTCGGCCACCACGTCGTCGAAGGCGGCCCGGTGCGGCCGGGTCCGCGGAGCGAGCCCGCCGGCGTGCGAGCAGACCAGCCCGGCGCCGGTCGCCGCGGCGACCCGGGCCAGCGCGGGGTCCGCCCCGGACCAGGTGTCGTTCAGCAGGTCGGCGCCGGCCGCCACCGCCTCCACCGCCACCTCGGCGCGCCAGGTGTCGATCGAGATGACCACGTCGGGGAAGGCGGTGCGGACCGCGGCGATGGTGTCCACCGTCCGGCGGATCTCCTCGGCGACGTCGACCTCGTCGCCCGGCCCGGCCTTCACCCCGCCGATGTCGATGATCTCCGCGCCCTCGGTGACCGCGCGCTCCACCGCGCGCAGCGCGCTGTCGGACGCGAAGGTGGCGCCTCGGTCGAAGAACGAGTCCGGGGTGCGGTTGACGATCGCCATCACCACCAGTTCGCCGGGGGCGAACGTGCGCCCACCGAGCCGCAGCGTCCCGGCCATTCCGCCTCCTGGTCTCCCCGCACCGTCGGCCGTACCGCCGGCCGCCCCCGACGCTATCCGGTCCGCCGTCGCCCGCTCCGTCCGGTACGTCCCGGGGTTGTGATTCATGATCGGAGCGGGTGGAGGGCTCGCCCGGGACCGGCCCGCATGCCACGATCTCTCCATGGGTGAGGTTCTGCTCCTCTTGGTCGTCGCGCTGACCGTCGCGGCGGTGGTGTTCGGGGTGACGGTGCTGGTCTCCGGGCGTGACCCGGGCCTCGCGCCGGCCGAGCCGGACGGGCGGGCCGTGCCCCTGCCGGGCGCCCGCCCGTTGCACGAGTCGGACATCGCCGAGGTGCGCTTCGACACCGCCCTGCGCGGCTACCGGATGGCCCAGGTCGACCAGGCGATGCGCCGGGCGGCCTACGACATCGGCTACAAGTCCGAGTTGATCGGCGTGCTGGAGGCGGAGGTCCTCGCGCTCCGCGAGGGCCGCACCGCGGACGCCGACGCGCTGCGCCGCGCCCGGGAGGAGTCCGCCGGCCCGAGCCCCGCCGGCGTCGCCCCGAGCGACGCGGTGAGCCCGGCCGGCGACACCCGGGCTGACGCGTCGGACGCCGAGGCCGGGGTGGCGGCCGCGCCCGCCGCGGCTGCCGTCGAGGACGAGGCGGTGCTTCCCACGCCCGCCCCGGCGACGCCCGCCGGGGAGGTCGTCCCGGTCGCGGCGCCGGTCGACCAGGAGCCGGCCGACCGCCAGGTGCCGCTCCGGCCGCCGGCCGACCCCACCGCCTCCCCTGCCGCCAGCGCCCCGGCCACCGACCCCGCCGGCACGGTCGGCCGGACCGCGCAGGGCCCGGCCGGCGACGACGACGATGAGCGAGAGCGTGGCGCGGTGGTCCGGTCGGAGTCGGCGTGACCGGGCCGGAAGGCACCGACGGGCTGGCCGAGGCCGCCCAACCCGGCGCCGGCGAGGTGACCGCCACGGTGATCGTCGACGCCCCGGCCGAGCGGGTCTTCGCGGCGCTGACCGCCTGGGAACGGCAGTCCGACTGGATCCCCTTCACCACCGTCCGGGTGGTCGAGGGGGACGGTGGCGAGGGCACCCTGGTCGAGGCGGTCACCGCGCTCGGTCCGGCGGTGCTCCGCGACGAGATGCGGGTGGTCCGGGTCGACGCGCCGTACGAGGTCGGGGTGGTGCACTGCGGGCGGCTGCTGCGCGGGCCGGGCGTGCTGCGCTGCACCCCGGTGGAGCGGGACCGGACTCAGGTGGTCTGGCACGAGTGGTTCCACCTGCCCGGCGGGACCGCCGGCCGGGTCGCCTGGCCGGTGCTCTGGCCCGGCTCGAAGTTCGGCCTGACCCAGGCGCTGAAGAAGTTCGCCCGGCTGGTGGAGCAGGGCCGACTGCCCTGACCGGCGCCCGTTGTCGGTGGGCTGGCCTACCGTGTACGTCGTGACTGACCTGGTGACCGGCCCGGACGGGCTGCCCCGCTGCGCCTGGGGCGCGAGCACCCCCGACTACGCCGTCTACCACGACACCGAGTGGGGCCGGCCGCTACGCGGCGACGACGCGCTCTACGAGCGGCTGACCCTGGAGGCGTTCCAGTCGGGCCTGTCCTGGCTGACCATCCTGCGGAAGCGACCGGCGTTCCGGCTCGCCTTCGACGAGTTCCGCATCGACAAGGTCGCCGGCTACGGCGAGGCGGACGTCGCCCGCCTGCTCGCCGACGTCGGCATCGTGCGCAACCGCGCCAAGGTCGAGGCGGCGATCGCCAACGCCCGGGCCGCGCTGGACCTGCCCGACGGGCTCTCCGCGCTGCTCTGGTCGTACGCGCCGGCGCCCCGGGCCGCCCGACCCCGGTCCTTCGCCTCGGTGCCGGCCCTCACCCCCGAGTCCACCGCGCTGGCCAAGGCGCTCAAGAAGCGCGGCTTCCGCTTCGTGGGCCCGACCACGGCATACGCGCTGATGCAGGCCACCGGGATGGTCGACGACCACCTCGCCGGCTGTCACGTGACCATCGGGGAAGCCGGGGCCACCGGCCGGGCGTGACGGCGACGGCGTCCGGCCGACGTGACGACGCCGGCCCCGACCCGGCGTGATGGGATTGGACCATGACCGACACCGAGGTCCGCTCGAGCGGGACGATCGACGGCAGCGGGCCCGGCGCCTGGGCGGTGCTGCTGCCCGCCGAGCGGTACGAGGCCGAGCGGCTCGTGCACCACGACACCCTGGAGCTGACCGGGCTGGACGGGTCCGCCCGGCCCCGGCCCGGTGACCCGGTCGCGGTGCTGGTCGACGCGCCGCCCCGGCTGGTGGCGCTCGGTCGGGTCGCCGCGGCCACCGCCGAGACCCGGGAGGATCCCGACGACCCGCAGTCCGAGGCCGGTCCGGGCGCGCTCGTGGTGACGTACACCCGGCGGGTCTTCGACGAGCCGGTGCCGGCGGACGGCCTGGCCCTCGACGGGCCGGTGACCGGGCTGGACGCGGCCACCTGGCGGGAGCTGGCCGACCGGCTCGGCCCGCCGCCGGCGCGTCGCTCCTGGCTGGTCAGCCTGGACCTGCCGATCGAGGCGGCCTCGCCCGCCGAGGCGGTCCAGCTGTTCTGGGCGTACGTGCAGGAGCTGGGGCCGCGCGAGCTGCCGGCGTTCGTCTCGCCCTCCGGCGACGAGTTGGCCATGCAGGCGTTCGTGCTCGGGCAGGAGGCCAACCAGGATCCCGAAGAGGACGACTGACCGGCCGGCGCCCGGTTACGGTGCCGGGGAGGGCCGGCGCCGGCCGGTCCCCCGAGGGGGTGCGATGCGGTTCCAGGACAGGGTCGCGCTCGTCACCGGCGGGGCGTCCGGGCTCGGCGAGGCGGCCGCGCGACGGTTCGCCGCCGAGGGCGCGAAGGTGGTGGTCGCCGACATCGACGCCGAGGGCGCCGAGCGGGTCGCGGCCGGGCTTCCCGACGGGTACGCGGTGACCATGGACACCGGGGAGGCCGCCTCGGTGGAGCAGGGCATCGCCGACGCCGCGCAGCGGTACGGCCGGATCGACGTCATCTTCAACAACGCCGGCATCGACGGGCAGCAGCAGCCGTTGCACGAGATGGACGTGGCGAACTGGGAGCGGGTGCGCCGGGTCAACGGCGACGGTGTCTTCTTCGTCCTCCGGTACGGCATCGAGGCGATGCTGCGCGGCGGCGGTGGGGCGATCGTGAACACCTCCTCCACCACGGCGCTGGCCGCTCAGGAGAACATCTCCCCGTACACCTTCACCAAGGCCGGGATCGTCGGCCTGACCCGCTCGGCGGCGATCGAGTACGCGGCCCGCGGCATCCGGGTCAACGCGGTGGCTCCCACGGTGCTGCTGACCCCGCTGGTGGAGCACTTCATCGACAGCGCGCCGGACCCGGGGCAGATGCGCCGGCAGATGGAGTCGTTCAACCCGAAGCCGGGCATCCCCACGCCGGACGACGTGGCCGGGGTGGTCGCCTTCCTCGCCTCGGACGAGGCCGCCTGGATCACCGGCCACACCGTCCCGGTCGACGGCGGTTACGTGGCCCGCTGACCGCCACCGGTGCGCGGGCGGCGCCGCGCGGGTCAGTGTCCCTCGAAGACCGGTTTCTGCTTGTTCACGAAGGCCATGGTGGCGGCCTTGTGGTCGCTGGTGGCGCCGCAGATCGACTGGGCCTGCGCCTCGGCGGCGAGGGCGTCGGCGAGGGTGCCGGCATCGGCGATGGAGAGCTGCCGCTTGATCGCCCCGTACGCCACGGTCGGGCCGGCGGCGAGCCGGGCGGCCAGCTCCTGCGCGGTGGGCAGCACCTGCTCGTCGTCGTCCACCAGCTTGTTCAGCAGGCCCAGCCGGCAGGCCTCCTCGGCGCCCACCGGCTCGGCGAGCATCAGCAGTTCGACGGCCTTGGCGTGGCCGACCAGCCGGGGCAGGGTCCAGGAGGCGCCGGTGTCGGCGGCGAGTCCCACCCCGGCGAAGGCCATCAGGAATCGGGTCTTCGGGCCGCCGATCCGGAAGTCGGCGAGGAAGGCCAGCGAGGCGCCGGCCCCGGCCGCCATGCCACGGACCGCGGCGACCACCGGCTTGGGCAGGTTGGCCAGCCGGGCGGCGATCGGGTTGTAGTGGGCCCGCACGGTGGCCAGCGGGTCGGCGTCGGCCGCCTCCAGGGTCTGCACGTGCTCGCGGAGGTCCTGCCCGGCGCTGAACGACCCGCCCGCTCCGGCCAGCACGACCGCCCGGCAGGAGCGGTCGCTCTCCAGCTCGGCGAGGGTGTCCCGGAGCGCCTCCTTGAGCGCCACGTCGAGCGAGTTCATCGCGGTCGGGCGGTTCAGCATCAGGGTGACGACGGCGTCGGTGCGATCGACGAGCAGCGGCTCGGTCACGTTCTCAACGACCCTTCTGTCGGGCGAGGCGGTTGTTGGCGTCGAGGCACTGCTCGACGTACCGGTCGGCGGCCGGCCGGAGCCGGGCCGCGTGTCGGTCGAAGAAACTGGCCGCGCTGGTGCCCGGCCAGCGCTCGGGGAGCAGCGCCGGGGGGAGCTGCGGGTCCCGGAAGAGGAAGGTACGCCACGCGTGCACGAGCCGGAATCGGGCGGCGTACGCCTCCTCGTCGCTGCTGCGTACGGTCACGCCCGTCAGCAGCGGCTTCTGCTCGGCGACGAACCGTTCGTACGCCCGGCCGATCTCGGTGAGGTCCCAGGCGCGGCGGACCACGCCCATCGCCCCGGGGGTGCCGGCGGCGTGCGCGGCGGTGAACCGCTCGTAGCGCACGCCGGCCTCGGCGAGGAGGACGTCCACGTCCTCGCCGGGGCGGGTGGCCACCCAGGTGCAGTCGTCGAGCGTGCCGTAGCCGAGGAAGGTCAGGTTGGCGGCGAGCCGCTGGCGGTCCCGTCGGGAGGCGGGGGCCTCCAGGACCAGCAGATCGAACCGTCCGTCCCAGCTGACCCGTCCGGTCCGGTAGATCCGGGCGGCCGCTTCGTCGAGCCGGCGGGCCGCCTTCGGCGTGATCGAATATCCCGGTCCGGAGGCCAGCCGGAGCGGGTCGAGCCAGCCCTGGCGGACCATCCGGGAGACCGCGGTGCGCACGGCCGGTGGTGCGATCCCGAGCGGCGCCAGCAGCTTGACCAGGGCGGCGACGGGTGCGCGGCCACCCCTCGCCCGAAGGTGGTCGCCGTACAGGTCGAAGAGTGCCGACCGTGCCTGCATGACCGCACATTGTGACAGGCCTATCCAAGATAAGCTAGATGCTGTTACATCAATGCTGCTTCGGTTTGGGTCCGGCGGTGTTCATCAGGGAAAATCGTTGTCGACACCCCGCGAAGGCTGCGGCGGTGATGGCGAAATGGCTGTGGGGCAACCCACCGACCCTGGTGTAGGTCTGAGGGGAGACAACATGGCGGCGATGAAGCCGCGGACGGGCGACGGTCCGCTGGAAGTCACCAAGGAGGGCCGGGGCATCGTGATGCGGGTCCCGCTGGAGGGTGGTGGCCGGCTCGTCGTCGAGATGACTCCCGACGAGGCCAACGCGCTCGGTGACGCGCTGAAGGCAGCCGCCGGCTGATCGAGGAGCGGTCCGCACGGCGTGCGCCGTGCGGACGGTTCGTCTTGCCCTGAGCCACCGGCCCAGCCGGTGGCTCAGGGCCTTCACAAGCCGGGAAGCGGCGGTCTGTCCCGCTTCGCGAACTTTCTGGAGGTACGGTCCAGCGTGCTGGCCATTCGTCTGGTGAACGGGCCCGAGCGGCTCGACACCCTCGTCCTGCCCATTCGTCCCGTCGGGCCGGCCGAGGGACCGGACGTCCCGGCCGCGCCGGTCCCGACCGCGCCGCCGGCTCCCGGCGACGTACTCGCCGAGGCCGACGCCCTGCTGCCCGCCACGCGGCTGGCCGGGCGCGCCGGCGAACTGCACGAACACCTGCGACCCGGCGGGACACCGCAGCGGCTGATGCTGCTCGGTGTCGGCGAGGGCGACGAGCGGGGCTGGCGGATCGCCGGAGCTGCGCTCGCCCGGGCCGCCAAGGATGAGACACACGTCACAGTGATGCTGCCGGCCGACGCCGCGGCGCTGCGCGGCCTCGCCGAGGGGCTGCTGCTGGGGTCGTACCGGTTCCGGATGACCGAGGCCGGCGGGGCGCCCGCGCTGGCCGAGGTGGACGTCGTGGTGGGCGACCCGGACGCGCTCGCCCCGACCCTGGCGGCGGCCCGGACCACCGCCGAGATGACCCGGCTGGCCCGGGACCTGACCAACACCCCCTCCTCGCTGAAGAACCCGCAGTGGTTCGTCGAGCAGGTCGAGGCGGCCGTGGCCGGTCAGGCCGACCTGACCCTGCGGGTACGTCAGCCGGAGGAGCTGGCGGCCGAGGGGTTCGGCGGGATCCTCGCCGTCGGCCGGGGCTCGGCCAGCGGCCCCCGCCTGATCGAGCTGGACTGGCGCCCGGCGGACGCGGCCACCCATGTCGTACTGGTCGGCAAGGGGATCACCTTCGACAGCGGCGGCATCTCGATCAAGCCGGTGCCGGCGATGAAGCTGATGCGCAAGGACATGGCCGGCGCCGCCGCCGTGCTCGCCGCGACCCTGGGCGCCGCCGCGCTCCGGCTGCCGGTGCGGATCACCACGCTGGCGCCGCTGGCCGAGAACATGGTCAGCGGGTCCGCGTTCCGGCCCGGCGACGTCATCCGCCACTACGGCGGCCTGACCAGCGAGACCACCAACTCCGACGCCGAGGGGCGGCTGGTGCTCGCCGACGCGCTGGCGTACGCGGTGCAGGAGCTCGAACCCGACCTGCTGGTCGACCTGGCCACCCTGACCGGCGCGAACGCGGTGGCCCTCGGCAAGCGGCACGGCGCCCTCTACAGCGAGAACGACCAGCTCGCCGGGGACCTGCTGGCCGCGATCGACGCCGCCGGTGAGGCCGCCTGGCGGATGCCGCTGCCGGCCGACTACGTGGAGTACCTGGGCAGCGACCTCGCCGACCTGCACAGCTCCCCGGCCCAGGGCGCCGGCTCGGTGACCGCCGCGCTCTTCCTCCGCGAGTTCACCGGCGACCTGCGGGACCGCTGGGTGCACGTCGACATGTCCGCCCCCTCCTGGGCGGAGGACGACGACGCCGAACTGACCCGGGGCGCCACCGGCTGGGGCGTACGCGGGCTGCTGCGCTGGCTGGCCACGCTGGGCTGACGGCGCCCGCGCCCGGCGGCCCGCCGCGCGCGGGGTCGGCTCAGCACTTCACGGCGGCGAGCAGGCCGTGCCCGACCGGGAGCAGCGCGGGGATCCAGTGCTCCGACTCCCGGATCGCCTTGATCGTCTCCCGGACGGTGACCGTCTCGACGTCGCGGGCGGCCGGGTCGCCGATCCGCCCGCCGGCCAGGGTGCCGTTGAGGGCGAGCACCCCGCCGGGTCGCAGCAGCCGCAGCGCGGCGTCCACGCAGGCGGTGAAGCCGGTCGCCTCGGCGTCGACGAAGACCAGGTCGTAGACGCCGTCCGCGAGCCGCGGCAGCACGTCGAGGGCCCGGCCGGTGATGATCCGGGTACGCCCGGACGCGAACCCCGCCTCGACGAAGATCCGGCGGGCGATCCGCTGGTGCTCCACCTCCACGTCGATGGTCGTGAGCACCCCGTCGGGCCGCATGCCACGCAGCAGCCAGACGCCGCTGACCCCGGTGCCGGTGCCGATCTCCACCACCGCCCGGGCGTTGCCGGCGGCGGCGAGCAGTCGCAGCGCGGCGCCGGCGCCCGGCGTCACCGCGTCGACGCCCACCTCGCGGGCGAGGCTGCGGGCGGTCCGCAGCACCAGATCCTCGGTGACGTAGGACTCGGCGAACTGCAGGGCCTGGGCCGTCGAGTTGCCGGAACTGGCGACCGTGGCGATGGGACACCTCCGGGCGGCGGGAGTGGTGCGGGGGGCGGGTTGGCGGTATGAGCCTAGAGGCGGGACCCGACGGGCGCAGCCGCGAGTCCGTCGCTTGACGATCACGGGCGGCAACCGCTGACTCCACCCGGGGCATCCGTGCAATCCTGGACGGTATCCCGGGTGGCGTTGCCGGACGGCTCCGTCGGATCGCGGCGCGGGATGCGGGACGGACTGGGAGGCACCGACGTGACCGACGGCTGGGACTGGCGCCAGCCCGGCGGAACTCCGGCACCGGCGGGACGGCCGGCGTCCGGTTCCCCGCCCGGGCCGTACGGGGGCGACCAGGCGTCGCCCTGGTGGTCCGACGCGCTCGCCGACCCGTGGCGCGACCCGTACGCCCCCGCCGCGGTGGTGGTGCCGGCCCTCCCCACCGACGGCGGCGAGCCGGAGCCGGTCACCGACCCGGACGCCCCCGGCCGCCCGAAGCTGCGGCAGGTCGTGCTGATCTCGCTCCTCACCGCCCTGCTGGCCGGCTCGCTCGGCAGCGCCCTGACCTACGCCTTCCTGCACGGCGGGGCTGGCGCCAGCGTGCTCGGCGGCGGTCCCGCCGAGGCCCCGGCCCTGGCCCAGCGCAAGCCGGAGTCGCTGGCCGGCGTCGCCGAGAGGGTCCTGCCCAGCGTGGTCACCGTCCGGGTGGCCAGCCTCGGCGGGATCAGCGAGGGTTCCGGCTTCATCGTCAGCGCCGACGGGCACGTGATCACCAACGACCACGTGGTGGCGGGCGGCTCCGGCAAGGCCACGGTGGTCTTCGACGACGGCAGTTCCACCCCGGCGACCGTGGTCGGGCAGGACCCGGAGTCGGACATCGCGGTGATCAAGGTGTCCCGTACCGGGCTCAAGCCGGTGGAGTTCGGCGACTCCGACGCGCTGGCCGTCGGCGACCCGGTGCTCGCCATCGGCTCGCCGCTCTCGCTGGCCAACACGGTCACCGCCGGAATCGTCAGCGCCCTGGACCGGACGATGCAGGCCGGCGAGCCGGGTGGCCCGGTGCGCTACTACGCGGCGATCCAGACCGACGCGGCGGTCAACCACGGCAACTCCGGCGGCCCGCTGGTCGACGGGGCCGGCCGGGTGGTCGGGGTGAACTCGACGATCAAGTCGCTGGTCGCCGACGGGCAGGAGGCCGGCAACATCGGCCTCGCCT
The DNA here is from genome assembly GCF_042650725.1 of Micromonospora sp. GCM10011541. Lineage (NCBI taxonomy): Bacteria > Bacillati > Actinomycetota > Actinomycetes > Micromonosporales > Micromonosporaceae > Micromonospora > Micromonospora sp. GCM10011541. The sequence continues at coordinate 35,497 of NZ_JBHSBP010000074.1, read as the reverse complement.
TCGCCATCCCGATCAACCAGGCGAAACGGGTCACCCAGGACATCATCGGCACCGGCAAGGCCCGGCGTACGGTGATCGGCGCCCAGGTCGGCGGCACCGGCGCGGCGGCCGGCACCGGCGTACGCCTCAACGCGGTGGAGCCGTCCGGCCCGGCGGCGGCGGCCGGGCTGAAGGCCGGCGACGTGATCCTGCGGCTGAACGGCCGGCCGATGACCGAGCCGACGGATCTGGTCGCGCTGGTCCGCAAGTACGCGCCCGGCTCGGTCGTGACGGTCGAGTACCGGCGGGGATCCGCCCGCCAGAACGCCTCGGTGACGCTCGCCGCAGATGCGAAGTGAGCAGCGGTCACCCCCTCCCGGACCGGCCCCCGACGTGCGTAGTCTTGCCGTGACACGGACGAGGAGGCCGGAGTGCTCGACAACCTGAACTGGTGGGAGATCGGCGCGCTGCTGCTCCTGGCGCTGCTGATCTTCGGGGACCGGCTGCCCACCGTGATCAACGACGGCCTCCGGATGGTCCGCAACCTGCGCAACATGGCCCGCAACGCCACCGGCGACCTGAGCCGCGAGCTGGGCACCGACATCCAGCTGGAGGATCTGCACCCGAAGGCGTTCATCCGGAAGCACCTGCTCACCGAGGAGGACGAGCAGGCCATCCGGAAGCCCCTGCAGAGCGTGTACGACAACCTGCGCTCGGACGTGACCGGTGTGCACAACGAGCTGAAGGACGTCGCGAACGCCGCGGACCCGCGGGGCAACGGCACCCGCCCGGCCACGGCCACCGGCGGCACCGCGCCCGCCCCGGCCCCCCGCCCCAGCTACGACGACGCCACCTGACCGTCGGGCCGTTCCTTCTCTCCCTGCTTCCCCCCGCTCCAGACACGACGAAGGGGCACCCCGTCACGGGGTGCCCCTTCGTCAGTCGGTCAGCGGCCAGCGGGCTTGAGGCCCAGCGGCTTGCCGACGAGAGACTCACGCCGGACCGCCAGGCGGTCGGCGACCTGGTTGAGCGCCTTGGCGGCCGGGGCGTCCGGCTCGGCCAGCACGATCGGGATGCCGGCGTCGCCGCCCTCGCGCACCCGGGTGTCGAGCGGGATCTGACCCAGCAGCGGCACCTGCGCGCCGATGGTCCGGCTCAGCGACTCGGAGACCGCCTCGCCGCCGCCGGCGCCGAAGACCTCCACCCGGGAGCCGTCCGGCAGCTCCATCCAGGACATGTTCTCGATGACCCCGACCACCCGCTGGTGGGTCTGCAGCGCGATCGCGCCGGCCCGCTCGGCGACCTCGGCGGCCGCGGCCTGCGGGGTGGTGACCACCAGGATCTCCGCGTTGGGGAGCAGCTGGGCCACCGAGATGGCGATGTCGCCGGTGCCCGGGGGCAGGTCCAGCAGCAGGACGTCCAGGTCGCCCCAGTACACGTCGGCGAGGAACTGCTGCAACGCCCGGTGCAGCATCGGGCCACGCCAGACCACGGCCGCGTTGCCCGGGGTGAACATGCCGATCGAGATGACCTTCACGCCGTGCGCCTGCGGCGGCATGATCATGTCCTCGACCCGGGTCGGGCTGCCCTCGGCGCCGAGCATCCGGGGCACCGAGTGGCCGTAGATGTCGGCGTCGACCACGCCGACGGCGAGGCCGCGGGCGGCCAGCGCGGCGGCCAGGTTGACCGTGACGCTGGACTTGCCGACGCCACCCTTGCCGCTGGCCACGGCGTACACCCGGGTGCGCGAGCCGGGCTGGGCGAACGGGATGACCGGCTCCTGGGTGGCACCGCCGCCGCGCAGCTTCGACTGGAGCTCCTGGCGCTGCTCGGGGCTCATCACGCCGAACTCGATCTCGACACCCGTCACGCCTGCCACCGCGGCCACCGCGGCGGTGATGTCGGTGCGCAGCTTGTCCTTCAGCGGGCAGCCGGCCACGGTGAGCAGCAACTCGACCCGGACGACGCCGTCGTCACCCACCACCGCGGAGCGGACCATGCCCAGCTCGGTGATCGGCCGACGGATCTCCGGGTCGTTGACGGTGGCCAGGGCGGCCTGGATCGCGTCGGAGACGGTGCTGACGGGTGCTGACATGCGGGCAATGTTACGTCGGTGGTCATCGGCGGCCGCCGCTGGCGGGGGCCGGTGTGAGCGAATCGATCGCACCCGTCGGCGGGCGGTTGGACCGGGCTCAGCCCTCCGGGCGGCCGTCCCGGGCGGCGAAGTCGCCGTCCAGGTCGTCGCGGGGCTCGTCGAGCGGCTCGCCCCCGCTGCCGCGGGAGGCGCGCTCCTGCTGCCGGCGTTCCAGCTTGTGCCGGCGCTGTGCCGCCTCGTCCAGCTCCTCGGCGAGCCGGGCCAGCTCGGAGCGGAGGAAGTCCCGGGTGGCCACCTCGCCCATCGCGATCCGCAGCGCGGCGATCTCCCGGGCCAGGTACTCGGTGTCCGCCTTCTGCGCGGTGGCCCGCCGCCGGTCCTCCTCCAGCGCCACCCGGTCCCGGTCCGCCTGCCGGTTCTGCGCGAGCAGGATCAGCGGCGCCGCGTACGAGGCCTGCAACGACAGCACCAGGGTCAGGAACGTGAAGGTGTACGGGTCGAAGCGCAGGTCGGGCGGGGCGAGGGTGTTCCAGGCGAACCAGGCCGCGATCACCACGGTCATGTAGACGATGAAGTTCGCGGTGCCCATGCCCCGGGCGATGCCCTCGGACCACCGGCCGAACGCCTCCGGGTCGAACCGGGGCAGCTTGACGCCCCGGGGCTCGCGCGGCTGGTCCAGCCGCTCGGCCCGCCGCTGGTCACTCATTGGCGCCGTCCGGCCCGGTGTGGGCGGCGGGCGGGGCCGGTACGGCGTCCCGGTCCCGCCAGTCGCGGGGCAGTGAGTGGTCCAGCACGTCGTCCACGGTGACCGCGCCGACCAGCCGCATGCTGCGGTCGACCACCGGCATGGCGACCAGGTCGTAGGTGGCCATCCGGCGGGTGATCTCGGGCAGCGGCGTGGTCGGCCGGAGCGGGTCGATGTCGTTGACCACCACCCCGCCGAGCAGGTCCGCCGGGGGCTCGCGGAGCAGCCGCTGGAAGTGGACCATGCCCAGGTAGCGGCCGGTGGGGGTGGTCAGCGGCGCCCGGGTCACGAAGACCTGCGCGGCCACGGCGGGGGAGAGCTGTTCCTCCCGGATCCGGGCGAGCGCCTCCGCGACGGTGGCGTCCGGCGGCAGGATCACCGGCTCCGACGTCATCACGCTGCCGGCCGTGCCCGAGGCGTACCGCAGCAGCTGACGGACCGGGTCGGCCTCGTCCGGCTCCATCAGGTCGAGCAGCACGTCCTGCTCCGGCGGGGGCAGCTCGTTGAGCAGGTCGGCGGCGTCGTCCGGGTCCATCTCCTCCAGCACATCCGCGGCGCGTTCCCGGTCCAGCGCGGCCAGGATCTCCACCTGGTCGTGCTCGGGCAGTTCGCTGAGCACGTCGGCCAGCCGCTCGTCGTCCAGCGCGGCCGCCACCTCGTTGCGCCGGGCGTCGGGCAGGTCCTGCAGGGCGTTGGCCAGGTCGGCGGGGCGCATGTCCTCCAGCACGGCGAGCAGGTTGGCCGTACCCCGGTTGGCGGCGATGTCGCTCAGGCCGCGCACCCGGTCCCATTCGACCTGGTGCAGGTGCCCACGGCGGGTGAGCCGGCCGGTGTGTTCGCGGACCGCGACCCGGGTCAGTGCCCACTCGCCGCCCCGGCTGTGCTCCATCGCCACGTCGACCACCGTGCCCGCCTGGCCGCCCGGCTCCAGCTGCACCCGCCGGTCGAGCAGCTCCTGGAGCACCAGCAGCTCGTTCGGGCGCTTCTCGAAGCGGCGCAGGTTGAGGGTGCCGCTGCCGAGCACGACGGCGTCCGCGTCGATGGAGGTGATCCGGTTGATGGAGAGGAAGATCCGCCGCCGCATCGGCATCTCGGCGACCAGCCCCACCACCTCGGGCGGACGTTGGGTCGGCCGGAGCCGGGCCACCGCGTCGCGCACCCGGCCCACCTGGTCACCGTTCGGGTCGAAGACGGCGACTCCGGCGAGTCGGGCGATGTAGACCCGGTTCGGCGTGCTCACGGGCACCAGCCTAAGCGCCTAGTGTTTATCAACATGTCGACCTTGGCCTACGAGATCGTGGACGTCTTCACCGATCGCCCCTTTGCCGGCAACCCGCTGGCCGTGGTGTTCGGCGCCGAAGGGCTGGCCACCGAGCAGATGCAGGCGCTCGCGCTGGAGTTCAACCTGTCCGAGACGGTGTTCGTGCTGTCGCCCACTCAGGTCGGGGCGACCTACCGCGCGCGGATCTTCACCCCGGCCGAGGAGCTGCCGTTCGCCGGGCATCCGAGCGTCGGCGCCGCGGTCACCGCCAGCCGCCGCGGCATGTTCGAGGTGGGCCGGGTCACCCAGGAGTGCGGCGCGGGCGTGCTGCCGATCGAGGTGACCGCGACGGGCGCGACGCTCACCGGCGGCTCGCCCACCCTCGGGCCCGAGCTGGATCCGGAGCCGCTGCTGGAGATGGCCGGCCTCACCGCCGCCGACCACGCCGGCCCCGCGCCGCGGGTGGCCGGCTGCGGCCTGGAGTTCCCCTACCTTCCGGTACGTCCCGACGCGGTGGCCCGCGCCCGGGTGAACGCGGCGGCGGCGGAGCGGTACGGCGTGGAGCACGTCAGCGTCTTCTCCTGGGACGCCGACACGCAAACCGCGCACGCCCGGGTCTTCGTGCCGGGCCTCGGCGTGCCGGAGGACCCGGCGACCGGTTCGGCCGCCCTCGGGCTGGGCGTCTGGCTGGTCGCCAGCGGGCTGCTGCCCGGCGAGGGCCGCTCGGAGTACGGCGTCCGCCAGGGCGTCGAGATCCACCGGCCGTCCGCGCTGGCCTGCACGGTCACCGCGGCGGGCGGGGTGGCGGTGGGCGCGACGGTGGCCGGCCAGGTGATGCCGGTGGCGCGCGGCGAGATCGCGGTCCCGCCCTTCGTGGGCTGACCGGGCCACCGGAGCCGCCCACGACGCCGGGGTGGGCGATAGCGTGCGGCTGACGGTCCCCGCCGGCCCGGCCGGCGGCGTACGAGAGGATGTCCGGGTGACGGACGAGCTGGACGGCCGGGAGACGACGCCGCTGGTCGACGAGGCGGTGAAGAAGGCGGCCGTCTGCTGGGTGAGCGTCGCGGACGGGCCGGCGTACGGGCTGTGGTGCCTGCCGCTCGACGGCGCGCTCCTCGTGGTCACCGGGCCCGGCGAGCAGTCCGCGCCCGGCCTGGCCGACGCCACCGAGGCCCGGGTCACCCTGCGCGGCGACCACGGCGGACGGATCGTCACCTGGCCGGCCCGGGTGACCCGGCTGCGGCCCGGCACCGAGGAGTGGACCACGGCCGCGCCGCTGGTCGCGGCGAAGCGGCTGAACGCGCCCGGTCCCTCGGCCGGCCTGGTCGACCGCTGGGCGGCCGAGGGCTGCGCGCTGAACCGGCTGACGCCGGCCGGCGCGCCCGCCACGGGCGCCGACCTGCCCGCGGAGTCGCTGGCGGAGGAGCCCCGGCCGGCCCCGGTGGTGCGGGCCACGCGCAGCCCGTTCCGGCTGCACAAGGTCCGCCGCCGCTGACCCGGAGCGCCGCCCGGCACCCGACGCACCGGCGCCGGGCGCCCGACGCCGACACCGACGGCCGGGTCAGGGGACGGCGCAGGCGATCGGCTCGACGGCCGGGTCGACCAGTTCGAGCACCTCGGTCAGCGAGGTCAGCACCCGCCCCGCCCAGCCCCGCTCGGCGTTGAAGACCATGTGTCCGGCCAGGTCCGGCGCGGTCAGCCGGGCGGCGGTCATCCCGGCCCGCTGGGCGCCGGTGAGTTCCTGACTGCCGCCGTCGCCCACGTAGAGGCAGTCGGCCGGGGCCAGTTCGAGCCGCCGGCACGCGGCCAGGTAGAGCGCCGGGTCCGGCTTGCAGCGCCCCACCTGGACCGAGAAGACCCGGACGTCCAGCAACGGGGCGATCGCCAGCTGGGGCAGGAACGCCGGCAGCTCGTGGGTGCAGTCGCTGATCAGCCCGGTGCGTACGCCCCGCTGACGCAGCCCGGCCAGCACCGGCACCGCCTCGTCGCGCAGCCGGGTGTCGGCGCGTACGGCCCGGTGGCGGGACGCGACGGCGGCGCGTACCGCCAGGTCCGACGGGTGCACGCCGGCCTGGTCGCAGACCCAGCGCAGGGTCGCCTCGGCGCTGCCGAGCAGCCCGCTGGCCCGCTGGTAGTAGGTGCGGTCGAGGACCTCGACCAGGGTGTCGCTCGGGCAGCCGAGCAACTCGGCGGTCCAGCGGTGGGCCGCGCCACGCTGCACCGACCGGGTGAGCGTGCCGAAGAAGTCGAACAGCACCGCCTGGAACCTGGGCATGGGGAGCGCCTCCGGGCGTCGAGGGGGGTCGCCGGCGCGGACGGGCATGATCGTAACGGAGTGCTGACGGTCCGTGCTGTCCGGTGTCGTGTGAGGATTGCTCTCCGTGTCCTCCGTTCCGCACCGCCCGCCCCTGGACCCGCTGACCGTCGGCGTGGTCGTGGTCGCCGTCGCGGCCGTCTCGTCCTCCGCCCCGCTGATCGCCTTCGCGGCCGCCCCCGCCCTCGCGGTGGCGTTCTGGCGGAACCTGCTGTCGGTGGCCGTGCTCGGCCCGTTCTCGCTGGTCCGGCGGCGGGCGGAGTTCCGCGCGCTGGCCGTCGGCGCCGGCCGGCGGGAGGGGCTGTATTGCGTACTGTCCGGGGTGGCGCTGGCCGCGCACTTCGCCACCTGGATGCCGAGCGCACAGCTCACCTCGGTCGCCGCGGCCACCGCGCTGGGCGCGACGCAGCCGGTGTGGCAGGGGCTGATCGCCCGCTGGCAGGGGCGGCGCCTGCCACCGGCGGTGTGGGCGGGCATCGCGGTGGCGGTGGTCGGGGCGGGGCTGGCCACCGGGGCCGACTTCGGCGCCTCCGGCCGGGCCTTCGCCGGTGACCTGCTCGCCGTGACGGGTGGGATGTTCGCCGCCGTCTACACCGCCTTCGGCGAGCGGGCCCGGGCCACCATCAGCACCACCACCTACACCACCATCTGCTACGGGGTCTGTTCGCTGATCCTGCTGGTGGTCTGCCTGGTCGGCGGGGTACGCCTGCACGGCTACGACGGCGGCACCTGGCTGGCCATCCTGGCCCTGGTGGCCGGCGCGCAGCTGCTCGGCCACTCGATGTTCAACTACGCCCTGCGCCGGATCTCCGCCACCACGGTCAGCGTGCTGATCCTGCTGGAGGCCCCGGGCGCGGCCCTGATCGGCTGGGTGTGGCTGGGCCAGCTGCCTCGGCCGCTGGCGCTGCCCGGCCTGGCCCTGCTGCTGGCCGGCGTCGTCGTGGTGGTCCTCGCCGGCGCCCGTGCCCCCCGCCGAGCCGCCCCGGTGCCCCTGCCCGCCGACCCCGCACCCCTCGCCGACTGAGCCCCGCCGACCTCCCCTGAGGCGGCTCCGCGGATTCCGCCAAGAGTGGCCATTCCCCAGCCGGAGGGGCGGCTTTCCGTGAAAGTGCGGGGGGAGGGGGTGGGAATGGCGCAGGAGCGGGCGGGCGACGACGAGGCCGAGCGCGGCACCGTCGTCACGCCCTCGGCCGAGTTTCCCCCGCTGGCGCCGGACGAGCGGGCGGCGCTGCGCCGGATCGGCGACCGCTGGCGCAGCCCGCGCCGGCCGGACGAGCTGCCGGTCGACCCGACGCTGGGCCGCCACGGGCGCCGGCCGGCGCCGAGCCGTTTCGGCCGGCTGGCGCCGATCGAGATGTTCATCGTCGAGAAGCCGGACGAACTGGTCGCCACCGAGCCGGCACAGTTGCCCGGCTCCCGGCTGGGGCGCGGGTTGACCCGGCTCCGGCAGGCGCTCTTCGGCCCGCCGCTGCGCAGCTCCGCCGTGCTGTACGAGCGGATGCGGAAGCTCGTCGCCCTGCCGGTCCTCTCCTCGGACCTGCTCAGTTCGGTCGCGTACGGACCGGAGGCGATGCTGACCGTGCTGGTGCTGGCCGGCGGCGGTGCGCTCGGGCTCTCCCTGCCGCTGGCCGCCCTGCTGGTCGTGCTGATGATCGGCGTCGGGCTGTCGTACCGGCAGACCATCCCGGCCTATCCGCACGGTGCCGGCTCCTACATCGTCGCCGGTGACAACCTCGGCGCCACGGCGGGGCTCGCCGCCGCGGCCGGACTGATGCTCGACTACGTGCTGACCGTCTCGGTGTCGGTGGCGGCCGGCGTGCACGCGGTCACCTCGGCGCTGCCCGGGATGGCCCCGGCCACCGTGCCGCTGGGCGTGCTGGTGATCGCGGTGCTGCTGGCCGGGAACCTGCGCGGGGTCCGTACCGCCGGCAACATCTTCGTGCTGCCCACGTACGCCTTCGTGGCCACCCTCGCGGCGCTGCTGGTGGTCGGTTACCTGCGCGCGGCGGGCCGGGGGTTCGCGCCACCGTCCCCGCCGGCGGTGCCGGCGGCGGAGGGCCTCGGGCTGCTGCTGGTGCTGCGCGCGTTCGCCTCGGGTGCGGTGTCGATGACCGGCATCGAGGCGGTGTCGAACGCGGTGCCGGCGTTCCGCCCGACCGAGTGGCGCAACGCCCGCACCGCGCTGGGCTGGATGGTCGGCATGCTGGTGGTCCTCTTCGCCGGGCTGGTCGTCCTGATCCACCTGACCGGCCTGGTGCCCCGGCCAGGCGAGACCCTGCTCTCCCAGCTCGGCCGGGTCACCTTCCCCACCGGCCCGTGGTACCCCCTGCTCCAGGCCACCACCGCGCTGATCCTGCTGCTGGCGGCGAACACCGCGTTCAACGACTTCCCCCGGCTGCTCTTCTTCATGGCCCGGGAGGGGCACGCCCCCCGCCGGTTCCTCCACATGGGTGACCGGCTGGCGTTCAGCAACGGACTGGTCGCGCTCTCCCTCGCGGCGACGGTCATCTTCGTGGTGTTCGGCGGGCACACCGAGTCGCTGATCCCGCTCTACGCGGTCGGGGTCTTCCTCGCCTTCACCCTGTCCCAGGCCGGCATGGTGGTGCACTGGCGACGCCGGCGCGGCCGGGGCTGGCGGCACCGGCTGGCGTTGAACGCCGTCGGCGCCGCGCTCTCCGGGCTGGTGCTGGTGACCGCCGCGGTCGCCAAGTTCACCGAGGGCGCCTGGGTCGTGGTGATCGCCGTGCCCCTGCTGGTGCTGCTCTTCCACCGGATCCAGCGGCACTACGCGGCGCTGCACCGGGCGCTGGCGCTGCACCCGCCGCCGGCCGCCGGGTCCGCGGCCCGCGCCGGGCCCGCCGAGGGCGAGGAGCTGCCCCAGGAGGTACGCCACCTGGTGATCGTGCCGGTCGCCCGGCTGAACCGGGCGTCGCTGCGCGCGCTGGCGTACGCGGCCTCGCTGGGCCAGCCGACGCTGGCGGTGCACATCGCCCCGGAGGACGCCGAGGCGGACCGGTTCCGTGAGCAGTGGCGGGCCTGGGGTGACCACGTGCGGCTGGAGACGATCGTGTCGCCGTACCGGACGGTGATCGGGCCGCTGGCGCACTACCTGGAGGCGCTGCACGCCGCCCGGGCCGAGCTGACGCTGACCGTGATCGTGCCGGAGGTGGTGCTGCGTCGCCGCTGGCACCGGCTGCTGCACAGCCGGGCCGAGCAACGGTTGCGGTCCGCGCTGCGGGCGCTGCCGGGAGTGGTGGTCACCAGCGTTCCGGTGCACATCTCCGACTGAGGCTCACAGGTACGCCGCGAAGTGCTCCGCGACCGCCTCGGCGTCCGGCCGCCGCCCGGTCGGTCAGACGTCCCGGACCTCCAGCACCCGGGTGACCGGCGCGGCGTCGCCGAGCACGGCGCGCAGCGCGGCCCGTTCCGGGTCGGCGAGGAACGACCCGTAGCCGGCCCGGGTGGCGAATCGGATCACGTGCACCTCGCTCCGCCCGTCGCCGGTGCGCAGCCGCCGCTCCAGCCGCCCGTCGTGCCGCCCGAGCAGGGCGAGCACCGTGTCCTCGTACCGCTGGCCGGCCTCGACCGCGTCGGTGCCGAACTCCACCAGGGCGACCAGCCGCACCGCGGCGGCCGGGTCGTGCCCCAGTGACTTCCAGAAGTGGTGGTCGACGTGGCCGCCCGGGATGCCGTCCCGGATCCCGGTGTCGGAGTAGCCGTGCCGCCGGTAGAAGTCCGGCGCCTGGAAGGAGAACGACGACAGCGAGACCTCGGTGCAGCCCCGCCGCCGGGCCTCCTCCTCGGCGGCCCGCAGCATCCGGCCACCCCAGCCCTGGTGCCGGCGGTCCGCCCGCACCCACAGCGTGTTGACGCCCGCGCGGCCGCCCCAGGTCCAGCCGGTCAGCCCGCCGACCAGCTCCCCGTCCGGTCCGGTGACCCGCACCGACAGGTCGGCCTCGTCGTCCGCACCGGTCGCCGCGTTGTTGTAGGCGGTCAGTTCCCGTTCGAGCCGGGCCGACAGTTCCGCGTCCGCGCCGCCCACCCGCAGCTCTCCGGCCGGCACTCCGGTCTCGGCGTCGCCGGTCGGCCGGCCTCGGTGCGCCGCGCGCCGGTGGGGTCTCCCGTCGTCATGCGGCGGAGTGTCCCAGCGGGACGGACCGCTGCGACACCGGAAAACCCGTCAGCCGTCGATGCCGACGGCCATGGCGCTGGCCGTCCAGAGCCGGGCGGCGAGCCGGGGGTCGGCCGCCTTGGGGAGCGGCCGGCGCGGTCGCCGGTCGTGGTAGTAGCCGCCGTCGATCAGCCGGGACGGGTCCTGGTCGGCCAGCCAGACCAGCGTCTCCGCGCCCTTCTCCGGACTGCGGAACGGCAGCAGCCGCATGCCCAGCCCGACCAGCCGGCTCTCGTTGCCGAACCTGGTCCGCACCACCCCGGGGTGGAACGAGTACGCCGGCACGTCCGGCCAGCGCCGCGCCGCCTCGGCGGTGAACAGGATGTTCGCCTGCTTGCTGGTCCCGTACGCCCGCATCGGCCGGTAGCGGCGCAGCGCGGCGTTGAGGTCGTCGGGGTCGAGCGCCCCGCTGCGGTGCGCGCCGGAGGCGGTGACCACCATCCGCCCGATCCGGTCGGCGAGCAGGTTGCTGAGCAGGAACGGGGCCAGATGGTTGGCCTGCATGCTCAGTTCGAAACCGTCGACCGTGGTCACCGGCTGGAGCACGATGGCGCCGGCGTTGTTGGCCAGCACGTCGATCCGGTCGTACGACTCCCGCAGTCGCTCGGCGAGCCGGCGGACGTCGTCGAGGACGGCGAAGTCCGCGCGGAACAGTTCCGGGCGCTCGCCGGCGTACTCGCGGACCCGGTCCCCGGCCGACTGGAGGCGGGCCGGGTCCCGGCCGACCAGCACCACCCGGTCGCCCCGGCGCGCCAGGTCGACGGCGGCCGCCAGCCCGATGCCGGAGCTGGCGCCCGTCACCACCACGGTCCGACGGTCAGTGAGATCTTCCACAGGTCCATTCACCCCGGTCACGGCACGAGGTTACCGTGACGTCACCACGCCCTTTGGGATCGTTAAGTTCTCGGCCTTTCATTCAGTTGGCGTCGGCGTGCCCGCCGGACGCTGGAAGGAGCGCATCCATGGCCGCTGTCGGTCGCCCCCGCCGGTCCTGCCTCGCGGTACCCGGTTCCAGCGTCAAGATGCTCGGCAAGGCCCAGGGCCTGCCGGCCGACCAGGTCTTCCTGGACCTGGAGGACGCGGTCGCCCCGCTGGCCAAGCCGGACGCCCGGAAGAACATCGTCGCCGCCCTGAACGAGGGTGACTGGGCCGGCAAGACCCGGGTGGTCCGGGTGAACGACCTGACCACGCCGTGGACCTACCGGGACGTGATCGAGGTGGTCGAGGGCGCCGGCGCGAACCTGGACTGCATCATGCTGCCCAAGGTGCAGAACGCCGCCCAGGTGCAGTGGCTGGACCTGACGCTGACCCAGATCGAGAAGACGCTCGGCCTGGAGGTGGGCCGGATCGGCATCGAGGCGCAGATCGAGAACGCGGCCGGCCTGGTCAACGTCGACGCCATCGCGGCGGCCTCCCCGCGGGTGGAGACCATCATCTTCGGGCCGGCCGACTTCATGGCGTCGATCAACATGAAGTCGCTGGTGGTCGGCGCGCTGATCCCGGACTACCCGGGCGACCCGTACCACTACATCCTGATGCGGATCCTGATGGCCGCTCGGATGCACGACAAGCAGGCCATCGACGGCCCGTTCCTGCAGATCCGGGACGTCGACGCGTTCCGCGAGGTGGCCAAGCGCTCGGCGGCGCTCGGCTTCGACGGCAAGTGGGTGCTGCACCCGGGCCAGATCGACGCGGCCAACGAGGTCTACTCCCCGGCCCAGGCCGACTATGACCACGCGGAGTTGATCCTCGACGCGTACGAGCACTACACCTCGGAGGCGGGCGGCAAGCTCGGCGCGGTGATGCTCGGCGACGAGATGATCGACGAGGCGTCCCGCAAGATGGCCCTGGTGATCGCCGCCAAGGGTCGTGCGGCGGGGATGACCCGTACCTCGAGCTTCACTCCGCCCTCGGAGTGAGCGGGGGTCGCCCCCGTGCGGCGCGGCGGAGGGCCGTCCCGGTCGACCGGGACGGCCCTTCCGTCGTCAGAAGGTGCTGCTGCCGCTCGTGTCGCCGTTGGCGATCGCCAGCACGATGATCACGACGTAGAAGGCGATCAGCAGCGCCAGCAGGACGGTGAGGATCCAGCCGACGATGATGGCTGCCTTGGCCATCCCCTCGCCCTGTTCGCCGGTCTCGCGGATCTGCTTGCGGGCCACGTGACCGAGGATCGCGCCGATCGGCGCGGTGATGCAGGAGGCGAAGCCGACCAGCGAGAGCACCAGCGCCACGATGGCCAGGGTGTTGGTCTTCGCCGCGGCCGGGTAGCCGTACCCCGGGTAGCCCGGCGGCGGGTAGCCGGCCGCCGCGTACGGGTCGGCCGTCGACTGCCCGCCCGGCATTCCGGCGTACGGGTTGGTCGGGGCGTACGGGTCGGCGGAGGTCGGCTGGGTGGGGATCTGGCCGCCCATCGCAAGGGTCGGATCGGCGGGTGGCGTGGACTGCTGGCCGGGGACCGACGGGTCGTGCCAACCACCGGACGGCGGGGGATAGCTCATCAGGCTTCATCTCCGTTGGATGCGGGTGCGCGCCGTCAGGGTAGCCACGCGCGTGCAAAACGGTGCACCCCCTTTCCGGGTGCCGCGTTGCCGGGAAGGTCCACAGCGGGCAGGATCGCGGCATGGCACATGACGCGCGTGGTGGCCGACCGAGACGGGACGTGAGCCGTCCGGGCCTGGCCCGGCGCAGCCGCGGCACCGCCCCGGCGGGCTCCGCCGACCAGGACCAGCCGGCGCCGCTCGCCGAGCCGGTCACCATGCGCCTCGACGGCCGGGTCGCCCTGGTCACCGGGGCCGGCAGTCCGGACGGCATCGGCTACGCCACCGCCCGCCGGCTGGCCGACCTGGGGGCCCGGGTCGCGATCGTCTCCACCACCCGGCGGATCCACGAGCGGGCCGGCGAGCTGGGCGTGACCGGCTTCGTGGCCGACCTGACCGACGAGGCGGAGGTGGGCGCGCTCGCCGACGCGGTGGCCGAGCAGCTCGGCGACGTCGAGGTCCTGGTCAACAACGCCGGCCTGGCCAGCCGGGCCAGCCCGGAGGTGCTGCGGCCGGTGGTCCAGCTCAGCTACGACGAGTGGCGCGGCGAGATCGACCGGAACCTGACCACGGCGTTCCTGTGCAGCCGGGCGTTCATCAGCGGGATGGCCGAGCGCGGCTGGGGTCGGATCGTCAACCTGGCGGCGACCGCCGGCGCGGTCAACGCGTTGCCGACCGAGGCCGCGTACGCGGCGGCGAAGGCGGGCGTGGTGGGGCTGACCCGGGCCCTGGCGATGGAGATGATCGCCGACGGGGTGACCGTCAACGCGGTCGCTCCCGGCACCATCTACACGGCGGCGTCCACCATGGCCGAGATCAAGCAGGGGCTCGGCACCCCGGTCGGCCGTCCGGGCACGCCGGACGAGGTGGCCGCGGCGATCGCCTTCCTCTGCTCGCCGGCCGCCTCGTACATCACCGGGCAGATGCTGGTGGTGGACGGCGGCAACAGCGTCCGCGAGGCGGAGTTCCGCTGACGTCGGGTCAGTAGGAGGTGCCGCTGTCGGAGTTCGCCCAGATGGCGATGGCGATCCAGCCGCAGCAGGCCAGCAGCCCGATCGCGGTGAACACGTAACTCAGCACCAGGCCCCAGGTGGCGAGCTGGGCGCCCTCCTCGCCGGTCTGCCGGATCTGCCGCTTGGCCAGGTGGCCGAGGACGATCCCGGCCGGGGCGAAGACGAAGGCGAAGACCAGCGACAGCACCGCCATCACGTTGGTGCCACCGCCACCACCGCCACCGCCCCCGCCGGGCGGCGGGCCGTACTGGCCGTACGGCGGCTGCGGCGCGTACGGCGGCTGCTGTCCCCACTGCGGCTGCTGCCCGTACGGGTCGTGGTGCGGCGGCTGGCCGTAGGACGGCGGCTCGTACGGCGACGGCGGCTGGTCCGGCTCCCCGGGTGGTGGTTGGGTCACCCTCGCTCGCCCCCTCCGTCGCAGCTCAACGGCCTTCTCTCTTGCGGACGCTACCCGCAGCGGTGAACCTTTTCACAGCGGTTGTGTGGACTGGTCACCTTGGCCTCGCCGGTCGCGGGACCGATACTGACCCAGCGTTCAGTTACCCACGAGTAATGCGCCGATCCCCCGGAGGCTGAGATGGCCCGACTCGCCCAGACGCCCGGCCTGACCGATGTGCAGCGGTCGATCCTGGAAACCGTCCGGGAGTTCGCCGACAAGGAGATCATTCCGCACGCCCAGCGGCTGGAGCACGCCGACGAGTACCCCACCGACATCCTCGACGGGATGCGCGAGATGGGGCTCTTCGGCCTCACCATCGACGAGGAGTACGGCGGGCTCGGCGAGTCCCTGCTCACGTACGCCCTGGTGGTCGAGGAGCTGTCCCGGGGCTGGATGTCGATCTCCGGCATCGTCAACACCCACTTCATCGTGGCGTACCTGATCTCCCAGCACGGCTCGGCCGAGCAGAAGGCCCGGCTGCTGCCGAGGATGGCCACCGGCGAGGTGCGCGGGGCCTTCTCGATGTCAGAGCCGGAGTGCGGCTCCGACGTCTCGGCGATCAAGTCGAAGGCGGTCCGTGAGGGCGACAACTACGTGCTCAACGGCCAGAAGATGTGGCTGACCAACGGGGCGTACTCCTCGGTGGTGGCCACCCTGGTCAAGACCGACACCGGCGCGGACTCCGTCTACGGCAACATGAGCACCTTCCTGCTGGAGAAGGAGCCCGGCTTCGGCGAGACCGCCCCCGGCCTGACCATCCCCGGCAAGATCGACAAGATGGGCTACAAGGGCGTCGAGACCACCGAGATGGTGCTCGACGGGGTCATCGTCCCGGCCTCCGCCGTCCTCGGTGGCGAGGAGAAGGTCGGCCGCGGTTTCTACCAGATGATGGACGGCATCGAGGTCGGCCGGGTCAACGTGGCCGCCCGCGCCTGCGGCATCTCCATCCGGGCCTTCGAGCTGGCCGTCGCGTACGCCCAGCAGCGCCGGACCTTCGGCCAGCCGCTCGCCAGGCACCAGGCCATCGCGTTCAAGCTCGCCGAGATGGGCACCAAGATCGAGGCCGCGCACTCGCTCATGGTCAACGCGGCCCGGCTCAAGGACGCCGGCCAGCGCAACGACGTCGAGGCCGGCATGGCGAAGCTGCTCGCCTCCGAGTACTGCGCCGAGGTCGTCCAGGAGGCCTTCCGCATCCACGGCGGCTACGGCTACTCCAAGGAGTACGAGATCGAGCGGCTGATGCGGGAGGCCCCGTTCCTGCTCATCGGCGAGGGCACCTCGGAGATCCAGAAGACGATCATCTCCCGTGGGCTGCTCAAGGAGTACAAGCTCTGACCGGTGCGCCGGTCACCCGCCGCCTGGCGGGTGGCCGGCCGCCCCTAGCTGTCCGAGCGGGGAAGCGAGACCGTCAGGTGTCGGCGGGCCAGGGCGACCAGCGCCTGCGGCTCGTCGGCGTAGAGCCGGATCTCGGTGACCGGCTCGCTCGGCCCCTTGGGCAGCGGGACCGAGAGCGGTTCGCGCAGCACGAGGTCGACGCTGGTCTGGCTGGCGGCGCCCATGTTCAGGATCGTCGCCCCGTCGTCGTGCTCGACCTGGATGGCCCGGCTGGAGGGCAGCGAGCGGTACCGGGCGTCGACCCGGGCGACGGCCGTCCAGGGCACCAGAAATTCCACCGAGAAGCCGTTGCGGACGCGCAGGCCGGCGGCGTCGGCGACGTGCGGGTGGATCCGCAGGCTGGCGTAGAGGCCGATCATCCAGAGCAGACCCCAGATGCCGAGCGCCAGCGCGGTGTGCCGCACCGATGGCCACGGCACGGTGTGCCGGATGATCAGGTCGAAGATCGGGATTTCGATCGCGGAGAGCCCGATGAAGACACCGAGAATCGGCTTCACCACTCCGAGGTAGCTGAACGTCTCGGCTCCCGGCGCGAGCCCGACGGGCCGGCGCAGCAGCCACCGGCCGAGGCTGCGCCACATGGCCACCTCGTACACGACCGCGCGACGCAGCAACGCGACGGGAAGACTCTGCTTTCGCACGGTCACCTCGCCTTCAGGTCTTTTACATTGCAGTTGCAACGTAACCGGCGAGCCGCAGTATGTCAATGCAGTCGTATTGTGAAAGCATGAGGGCATGCCGAAACGGGTCGACCATCGGGAGCGCCGCGAACTGATCGCCGACGCGCTGATGCGGGTGGCCGCCGAGCACGGGCTGGAAGCGGTCAGCCTGCGGCACGTGGCGACCGAGGCCGGCGTCTCCTCCGGGATGGTGCAGCACTACTTCCGCACCAAGGACGAGATGATGACCTTCGCGCTGTCGGTGGTCCACGAACGCTCCGAGGCGCGGGTGACCCGGGCGGTCGGCGCGCTCGGCGACGCCCCCTCCCCGCGTACGCTGCTGCGGACCATGCTGGTCGAGCTGCTGCCGCTCGACGAGTCCCGTCGGGCGGACGGGCGGGTGGCACTGGCGTTCCTGGCCTACACGGCCGTCCGCCCGACCGTCGCCGCCGCGCTGCACCAGGAGACCGCCGGCCTGCTCGCCTTCGTCGCCGGGCAGATCCGCCTCGCCCAGGAGACCGGGACGGCCGACCGGCGCATCGACCCGGAACGCGCCGCGGCCGGGCTGCTGGCGATCATGGAAGGGCTGGGGGTGTACGTGCTCGGCGGACACTATTCACCGGAGACGGCGCTCACCGCCCTCGACGCCCAACTGGACCTCGTCTTCGGCCCCGACGAGCCGGGAGAGTGACCGGCGCCGGCCGACAGGTTCAGCCGAGCCGGGTCAGCCCGCCGGCGGCCCGTTCCACGATGAGGCACCGGTCCTCGACGTAGTCGATGCCGGCCTCCTCGGCGATCCGCCGCGCCTCGGCCGACACGATCCCCAGCTGCAACCACACCGCCGGGACGCCGATCGCCACCGCCTGCCGCACCACGTCGACCGCGTCCCGGGCGGGCCGGAACACGTCGACCAGGTCGACGGGGTGCGGGATGTCGGCCAGCGACGGGTACGCCTTCTCGCCGAAGAGCTCGTCCACCGTCGGGTTCACCGGGATGATCCGCCAGCCGTACCGCTGCATCTGCAACGGCACGCTGTGCGCGGCCTTGCCCGGGTCGCGGGACGCGCCCACGACGGCGATCACGGCGGAGTCGGCGAGGATCTGCTGAGCGGTACGCACCCCGCGACTGTAGCCCCGGGCCGCCCTCAGAGCAGGGTGAGTTGCTCGGACGGCGTCTGCGGGGCGGGCTCGGGCAGCCGTCGGTTGTCGCCGACCTCGGCCCGGTGCAACCCGTGCCGGCGGGCCGCGATCCGCACCCGCGCGGTCAGTTCCCGCTGGTACGCCTGCGGCGCGTACGCGCCCGCCCGGTAGAGCTGGCGGTAGCGGGGGACCAGGTGCGGGAACTGGCGGGCCAGCCAGTGCGCGTACCACTCGCGGGCGCCGGGGCGCAGGTGCAGGGCGAGCGGCGTCACGCTGGTCGCCCCGGCGGTGGCGACCGCCGACACGGTCGCCTCGATCGACTCGTCGTCGTCGCTGAGCCCGGGCAGGATCGGTGCCATCAGCACCCCCACCTCGAACCCGGCGTCGGTGAGCTGGCGGACGGCGTCCAGCCTTCGCCGTGGGCTCGGGGTGCCCGGCTCGACCGCGCGCCACAGCTCCTCGTCGACGAAGCCCACCGAGAAGGAGAGGCCGACCCGGGTGACCTCGGCGGCCTGACGCAGCAGCGGCAGATCCCGCAGGATCAGCGTGCCCTTGGTCAGGATCGAGAACGGGTTGGCGAAGTCGCGCAGCGCCTCGATGATCGGCGGCATCAGCCGGTAACGCCCCTCGGCCCGCTGGTAGCAGTCCACGTTGGTGCCCATCGCGACGTGCGCGCCGCGCCAGCGCGGGGCGGCCAGCTCGCGCCGGACCAGCTCACCGGCGTTGACCTTGACGATCACCTTCCGGTCGAAGTCCGCCCCGGCATCCAGATCCAGATAGGTGTGGGTGTTGCGGGCGAAGCAGTTGTGGCTGACCACGCCGTTGGCGATGAAGTCGCCGGTGCCCGTGGTGATGTCCCACAGCGGAAGCTCCAGCCCGAGCGACTCGATGCTCACCACCCGCAGGGCTGCCTGGCCCTCGAGTGCCGCGCCCTCGATCGACCGTTTGCGGGTGATCGCCGGATCGGTCAGATGGAAGAAGCGCAGCCTTTCCGGCAGACCACCGGTCAGCCGGATCCGGCGCACCCGGTTGGGCAGTCCGGGGTCCTCGAGCACCGAGGTGAACCCGAAATGACGAAGGGCGTCCGCAGTGTGGCCGAGGATGTCGTCGGCGCCGTTGCTGATCCGGAAGATGCCCCTGCTGCAACTGCCCTCGGCGTCGAAGATGCCGGCCAGGAAGCCGAGTCGCCAGTCGTCGGTCGGCTCCTCTGGCCAGCGGATCAGCTCGGTGATCGCCTCGATGTCGCGTTGCTTCGAGGTGCGGATGGCGGTGATCGCAAGTCTGGTGGCGCTGACCGGCATGAAGGAGAAGCGGTGCGTTTCGACCCCTGCCTCGGAGAGGAAACGCCTCGTCCGGCTCAGCGCCTCGTCGTCGGCCAGGGCCAACCGGAACCGGTGCACCTTTCCGGACGGATATGAACAGCTGCCGAGGTGAGCGTCGCCCCGGACCATGCCGCAGAGGTAGCCCCGCCGGTAGTCGGTCGAGTCCTTGGGGCCGGCGGCGAAGCGGCCGGTGCCGATCAGCCGGTTACTGGTCGTCAGGTAGGGGCGCTGTCCGGCGCCGGCCATGGTGCCGGTCACGTACTTCCAACCCCGGTCGGAGAGGAAGCGGTGGTCGCCGCTCGCCACCAGGGTCGTGCCGTCCTCCAGGGTGACCCGGTAGGCCGGCTTCACCGTCGACCACTTGTCGAGGACGGCGGTGACGACGTAGCGGCGGTAGGCGCCCCGGCGCTCGGTCCCGTAGATCCGGTCGCCCGGCTCCAACTCGCTGATCGGTTTCGTGCGCCCGTCCGCCATCAGGACGGGGGTGTCGCCGGCCAAGCAGTACACACACGCGTGACTGCAGCCCCGGTACGGGTTGATCGTCCACTCGAACGGGACGCGGGACTCCCCGGGCACCCGGTTGATGATCGACTTTGCCCGCACCTCGTAGAAGGTCATCCCGGCGAAGCCCGGGGTGTCGAACGTGCGGGCGATCGCGCCGGGGAGCGCCAGCGGCAGGGGTGGAGCCGCTGGCGCTGCCCCGTCGGGAATCCCCTCGTCCGGGGGAGCGGAGAGGTTCTCCCAGCGCATGGACCCTATTCGAACACGCGTACGAACGATGTGCAAGTGACTCGCCGGACACCGGTGCCCGACGCGCGCCGGGCGGGTGGAGGATGGGGGCATGGAGACGTCGACCTTCGTCTACGACGGCGACTGCGCCTTCTGCAGTCGCTGCGCCGAGTTCATCGAGCGCCGGATCCCGACCGGCGCCCGCGTGCTGCCGTGGCAGTTCGCGGACCTCGCCACGCTCGGCCTGACGGAGGCCGAGTGCGAGGAGGCGGTGCAGTGGATCGGCGCCGACGGCTCCCGCGCGTCGGGCCCGGACGCCATCGCCAAGCTGCTGGGCGACAGTGGACCGCTCTGGCGGTTCGCCGGGACCGGCCTGCGCCTCCCGCCGGTGCGGGCCGCCGCGTGGCCGGCGTACCGCTGGGTGGCCCGCAACCGGCACCGGCTGCCCGGCGGCACCGCGGCCTGTTCGCTGCCTCAGGAGGCTCGCGAACGCCTCTACGGCCCGAGCGGCCGGCCCACCGCCGGCTCCTGACCGACGGGCGGCGCTATGGCGTGGCCGGTCCGACCGCCGGCTCCGGGCCGGTCAGGGCGCTCGGCGGGGAGGCATCGTCGGCCGGGGTCGCCGGCTCGCCCCGCCGGGCGAGGACACGGCGCGCCCACACCACCGGGCGGACCTTCTCCAGCGGCAGGAAGCTGGTCATCGCCACCAGGTGCGGGGCGAACGAGATGGTGATGGTCGCGACGGTCGCCAGGTGGAACGAGTAGAAGAAGCCCACCGTCGCCAGCCGCCACCGTTCGGGCAGCAGGAACACCACCGGGCTGAGCAGTTCGAAGGCGAGGATGCCGAACTGGGCCACGATCAGCAGGTGCGGCACCTGGGCGATCAGGTCCGCCAGGTCGGTGCCGCGCCGGATGATCGCGCGCGCCAGCACCGAGCCGGTCGCCCAGTCCAGCCCGCCGAAGCGGAACTTGGACCAGGCCGCCAGGAAGTACGTGCAGGTCACCGCGATCTGGGTGACCCGCAGCGCCCAGCCGCCGGCCTCGGTGCGGGTGGGGTCGCCGTGCCGGGCCCGGCCGGCGGTGGGCAACGCGGCCAGCGCGACGAGCAGCCCGACCCGGTCGTGGTCGACCTTGCCGTAGCTCATCGCGACGATCATCCACTCGAAGTAGAGCGCGAAGACCGTCCAGCCGAGCAGCCGGGGCGCCCGCCCGGTCGCGGCGAGCAGGGCCAGCACCAGCAGCGCCCAGAAGATCGCGCCGACCAGCGCCGGGGTGGGGGTGGGCAGCGGGAGCAGCCGGCCGATCAGCAGCGGGTGGTACAGCTCGCCGGGCACGTCGACCCGGGTGCGTACCCAGGGGGTGAAGACGACCAGGTCCGCGGCGACGAAGAGGTAGACCAGGGTGCGGAAGGCGGCCACCCGGCCGCGGGGGACCGCCTCGGTCAGCCAGCCGCTCATCGGTCGGCCTGCCAGCGGACGGCGGTCTCGTCGGTCCACCGGCCGGTCGGGCGGCCGTCCCGGATGCCGTACCAGCGGATCACGATCCGCACCTCGACGAGCGCGGGCGCGTCGGGGTGGCGTTCGGTGTACGCGTCGGCGACCTGACGCAGCAGGGTCGGGTCGGCGGCGTACCGGCCCTGTTGTCCCTCGATCTCGGCGCGGCGGATGCCGGTGGCGTCCTGTCCCAGCTCGACCACCGCGCCGGTGCGGTCGACACCCTCCACCCGGGTGTCCGGGGCGGGGGCGTCCGGCGGGTCCGAGGTGGAGTACATCCGGAACGGCCCGAACGGGAAGTCGTCGTCGGTGCCCCGGACGGTGCCGACGAGGAGCAGCGCCAGCCCGAGCGCGGTCACGCCCAGCCGGACCGCGCGCCCGCGGGAGGTCAAGGTCTCCATCGGTTGGGGACGATACGGGATCGGGGCACCCGGAAGATGTCCTTCCGTCGTCCACTCATCGCTGACCGTGTCGCCGTTTCGGAGAGGCCGGAGAGCGGCAGCGCAGGCTGCGGAAACGGCGCCGGCCGGGCCCCGAGCGGGACCCGGCCGGCGCCGGAGTAGTGGTGGATCAGTGCTTGTGCTCGGCCATCTGCTTGCGGACCTCGTCCATGTCGAGCTGCTCAACCTGCTCGATCAGGTTCTCCAGCGCGGACTCCGGCAGGGCGCCCGGCTGGTTGAAGACGATCACGCCGTCCTTGATCGCCATGATCGTCGGGATCGAGCGGATGTTGAACTTGGCGGCCAGTTCCTGCTGCGCCTCGGTGTCGACCTTGCCGAAGGTGATGTCCGGGTGCTTCTCCGAGGAGCGCTCGTAGACGGGGGCGAACCGCTTGCACGGGCCGCACCAGTCGGCCCAGAAGTCGAGCAGCACGGTGCCGTCGCTCTCGGTCACCTCGTCGAAGTTGGCCGTGGTCAGCTCAACCGTTGCCATTGCACTCTCCGATCAGCGCGGATTACTACGTCCACTGGAACCAGGGCGGGTGCCGTTGAATTCCCGGCCAGGGCGTGGCGAAACTCTCAGCAGTGGATCGGTGACGGAGGGAACTATCGAATGCCATCTGTCTGCGCCGCTGTGCGGAACGCAAGTGCACCGAGCATTTGCGTGACGAGCCGTAATGGGAGCGCTTCCAAGGAGATCCACTGGATTGAGCGCTACGAATCGGTAACTTGGGGCTTGACATGGAGCGATTCGGTGTGCGGAGATCGCTCCCACGAACGGCGTCGGTAACCCAGAGTAGTGTCACAAAAGGATAAATGTGACGTCCGTCTCTGTCCGACCGGCATCGCCGTACGGCAGAATCTGTCGCATCAGAGCGTGGGCGGCGGGTGCCGGGGAGGGCCCCGCCGCTCATTGCGTCTCCCCCCGGATGTGGCCGGTGTGACATTTCCTCGCCACCCGCGCCCCCGTCTTCGCCTTAACAAGCGGTAAGGCATGCTGTGCCGAACTCCATCGCCGCCCGTCGAAGGGGACAAGGATGCAGTTCGGCCGCTACTACGAGGAGTTCGAGGTCGGCGCGGTCTACCGGCACTGGCCGGGCAAGACGGTCACCGAGTACGACGACCACCTCTTCTGCCTGCTCACCATGAACCACCATCCGCTGCACATGGACGCGCACTACGCCGAGACGGCGAGCCAGTTCAAGCGCAACGTGGTGGTCGGCAACTACATCTACTCGCTGCTCCTCGGCATGTCCGTGCCGGACGTCAGCGGCAAGGCGATCGCCAACCTGGAGATCGAGTCGCTGCGGCACGTCGCCCCCACCTTCCACGGGGACACCATCTACGGCGAGACGACCGTGCTGGACAAGCGGGAGTCCTCCTCCAAGCCCGACCGGGGCGTGGTCGCGGTGGAGACCCGCGGCTACAACCAGGACGGCACCCTGGTCTGCGTCTTCCGCCGCAAGGTCATGGTCCCCAAGAAGGAGTACGCGGCCGCCGCCGTGCCGGAGGGCGTCGACCCGGAACGGCCGAGCTTCCCCGAGCCGCGCTGACCCCCGTACGACCCCAGGGGCCCCTTGCCCACCGTGTTCCGGTGGGCAAGGAGTCCCTCGGTCTGTCCGGGGCATATGCTGACGCCGGAGGTCCCCATGAGCCACTCCCTCGCCGGAGAGCCGCCCTCTGCCGGACGTCGTGCCGCACCGCTGACCACCGCCGTCTACTCCGCGGCGGAGTGGGACCTGTTGACCGGCCTGCCGGGCCGGGTCCTCGTCGCCGCCGCCTCGCCGGGCGCCGGGCGTCCGCCCCGGGGGGTCACCGCCGGGCTCGCCGGTCTGGACGCCGTGGCCGCCGGCCGGGCCTTCGACAGCGATCTGGTCCGGGCCGTGGTGGCCGCGATCTACGCCCGCCACGACGAAACCTCCACCGCCGGCGAGCGGCTCACCGACGTGGTCGACCTGCTGGCCGCCTGCCGGGCCGCGGTACGCGTGCTCGACCGCCGCGCCGACCCGGCCGACTCGGCGGCGTACCGGCAGTGGGTGGAATCGGTCGCGGCGCGGGTCTGCCGGGCCGCCGCCGGCGAGTCGAGCCCGGCCGACCGGCGGTTCCTCGACCGGCTCGGCGGTGCCCTGGGGTTGCGCTGAGGCCGCGACGGCCACGGCCGTTCCCGGTCGGTCAGCCGCCCTTCTGCACGCCCCGCGCCTCGGCGAGCACCAGCCGGGCGAGCTCCCTGCCCGCCCTGTCGTACAGGGCGCAGATCGCGCGCTGCCCGGCGGGCACGTCCGCGGCCAGGGACCGGCCCTCCCGGGCGGCCCAGAACAGGGCCGCAGTGGCATCGCCGCCCCAGGGCGCCACGCTGAGCGTGGTGGTCGGGTAGCCCGGCTGCGCGATGGTCGCCCGCGCCACCGGGGCCGAGGCGAACCCGTAGGTGATCAGCCGACCGTCCGGGGCGGGCCGCTCGCGCACCTCGAAGAACGGCAGGGTGTCCCCGTTGCCGAGGGCCGAACGGAAGTTCTCGTCCTCGGGCAGTCGGTGGTGGCGGCCGGTGCCGGTGTCGAACCAGGCGATGTCGACGATGTGATCGGTGGAGGGGCTGAGCATCAGCTCGTCGGCGCCGATCCGGATGCCGGTGCGCAGCACCCGGTCGACCGGCCGGGCGCTGGGATTCGGCCACGGGCCGGAACTCACGCCGGCGTCGGGGGCGGCCACTTCCGGCGACGGGTCGACTGTCGCGGTCGTCGTTCCACCAGCCGGCCCGGCCGCGCCGGTGGCCGGGCCGCAGCCCGCCGTCGCCAGGCCCGCGAGCAGGACCGCCATGGCGCCCCGTCGTACCCGTGCGCTCATCCCGCACCTCCGTCCGTCGTCGGAGCCTATGCGCCCACCGGCCGCCCGGACGCCCCATTCGGTGCCGGACACCGGACCACCGGCGGGCCGGTACGCCACGGGCGCGTCCCGGCCGACCCGGAACCCTCGTGCCGGCGCCGGCCGGCAGGGGCCGTACCCTCTGGAAACCGTGACCGGTGACCAGCTGGACGTGGGTGTGGGGCCGTGGCCCGGCGACCTGCCGGACGACCCGCGGTACGACCCCGAGCTGCTCGCCGAGGGCGACCGGCGCAACGTGGTGGACCGCTACCGGTACTGGCGGCGGGAGGCCGTGGTGGCCGACCTGGACCGGCGTCGGCACGACTTCCACGTGGCCATCGAGAACTGGCAGCACGACTTCAACATCGGCACGGTGGTGCGCAACGCCAACGCCTTCCTCGCCGCCGAGGTGCACATCGTCGGCCGGCGGCGGTGGAACCGGCGGGGCGCCATGGTGACCGACCGCTACCAGCACGTCCGGCACCACCCGACGATCGAGGAGTTCGTCGCCTGGGCGGCGGCCGAGCGGCTGCCGGTGGTCGGCATCGACAACCTGCCGGGCTCGAAGCCGCTGGAGACCACCACCCTGCCGCGCCGCTGCGTCCTCCTCTTCGGCCAGGAGGGCCCGGGCCTCTCGGACGCCGCCCGGTCCGCCTGCGACCAGCTCTTCTCCATCGCCCAGTACGGCTCGACCCGCTCGATCAACGCCGGGGTGGCCAGCGGCATCGCCATGCACGCCTGGATCCGGTCGCACGCCGGACCGCCGCCGGACTGACCCCGGCCCACCGCGCCGGATCCCCCGGCCGGCCCGCCCGCTCCGCCGTCGGACTGAATCCCCCGGCCGTCCGTCCGCTCCGCTTGACGGGCCGCCCGCGCGGGGTGACGGTGGGGGTGTGAGTGTCGCGGTGAGTTGTCCGAGATGTGCGGGCCCGATCCGGGAGCCGGACCTGATGCACGGTGAGTCACGCTGCCTGCGGTGCGGGCCGGTGTCCCCGCTGCACGTGCCCGAGCACATCGGCGCCGAGATCATGGCGAGTGTGGTCGAGCAGGTGACGTCGGCCGCCGACCCGCCCGACCGGCCGGGCGTACCGCTCTGGTGCCCCTGGCCGCTCCCACCCGGATGGACGCTCACCGGGGTGGCCTGGGCCGGGGACGAGCGGAACGGCGTACGGGCCACGGCGGTGGCCTGCGCCGGTCCGGCCCCGCTCGACGGTGGACCGGCCGACCTGCTCTTCGTGGCCGAGGAACCGGGCGTCGGCCTGGGCACCCGGTTCGCCGGCGTGCCGGGGCCGGACCCGGGTCCCGAACTGGCGGCGGCGCTCACCGACCCCGGCCCTGGTCACGCCGAACGCGTACCGCACGCCAAGATCCGGGTGGGTGGCCATCCCACTCCACTGTGGCTGGTCAATTCGCCGACCGACCGAAGCGCGTACGCCGGCGAGGCTCGGGGAATGTGGCTGCATGCGATAGCCTGGCCGGCGAGTGCGGGTCACCTCCTCGCCGAACAAGTCGTGCTGCACGACCTCGCCGAGTGGACTCCGCCCGAACTCGTGTACGGCGCACCAACTCCGTACCTGCACGGAGCGGCCTGACCGGCCGGTCCGGGTGAGTCGGAGTACGGACGCAGATATTCACTGTACGACACCATACTGATACTCTGGGTGCCGCTGCGGTAAACGGACCCGGCTCCGCGCGAGAGGATGGCCCGCTATGGTCAAGAAGGTCCTCACCTGGGCCGGCATCGCATTCTTGATCTTCTTCGTTGCCTACCGGCCGAACTCCGCCGCCGACGTCTTCAAGTCCCTCGGCGGCGGCATCATGGACATCGCTCAGGGCTTCGGCGACTTCTTCACCAGCCTCGTCGCCTAGCCGCCGATGGGAAGCCCCTCCGGTCCGCCCTTCGACCCCGACGATCCCGACCGGGAGCGCCGGGAGCGCGACACCGAGCCGATCCCCCGGATCGATCCCGACGACGGCCCCGGCTACGGCGCCGGTCCGGGCCTCGGCGACGGTCCCTCCCTTTCGGACGACGTCGGCTACGGCGCCGGGCCGGGCTACGCCGGCGAGGGCCGCTCCGGCCGGGCCTGGATCCGGGACCCGGAGGCCGGTTACCAGCCGCCGCAGATCTCCGAGGACGAGCTGGCCGGGCTGCGCGCGGACGCGGCCGGCACGGCCCCCCGCCGGGTGCTGCCCCTGGAGGACGAGCCCAGTTCGCTGGTGGCCCGCTACCTCTTCCCCACCGAGCGCTACCGGGGCGAGTGGAAGCGGCACTGGATCCACCTCTCCACACCGATCATCGTCGGCATCGCGGCCACGTTCGTGCTCGGCTACCTCTCCGGCTTCCTCGCCGGGCGGGACGTCGGCGCGTTGACCACCGTCGCGGTGCTGCTCTGGTTCGCGGTGATGGGCTGGGTCGCCTGGCGGGTCGCCGACTGGTGGTACGACCGCTTCATCCTCACCAACAAGCGGGTGATGGTGGTCAACGGCATCATCACCCGGCGGGTCGCGATGATGCCCCTGGTCCGGGTCACCGACATGAAGTACGAGCAGACGCCGACCGGCCGGGCGCTCAACTACGGCACCTTCGTGCTGGAGTCCGCCGGTCAGGAGCAGGCCCTCCGCGAGATCAAGAATCTGCCCAACCCGAACGAGCTCTACCTGCGTGTGGTCGAGGAGATGTACGAGCCGCAGGCGGTCGAGGCGCGGTTGGGCAAGGAGGCGGACGAGGCCAAGGCCGACGACGGGGCGTGAAACTTTTCGTCCGAACATCGGAGGAACTGCGCACCATTTGCCGTCGACCCGACCCTGCCGGCCGTGGCAGCCTGCCATGAAAGACGGGGCGCGGAGGTGAGCGGTGGCGAGCAGGGACCCGCTGGAGGAGGAGTTCCGCGAGTTCGTCGCGGCCCGCTCCGGTGCCCTGCTGCGCACCGCATACCTGCTCGCCGGGGACTGGGCGACCGCCGAGGACCTGCTCCAGACCGCGCTGACCAAGACCTACCTGGCCTGGAAGCGGCTCGGCGGGATCGAGGCCATCGAGCCGTACGCCCGGCGGGTCCTGGTCAACACCTCCACGAGCTGGTGGCGGCGGCGCTGGCACGGTGAACGCCCCACCGACGTGCTGCCCGAGCGGGCCGGCGTCGACGAGATCGAGCAGCAGCTCGACCGGGACGCGCTGTGGCGGCACCTGAGCGCGCTGCCCGCCCGGCAGCGGGCCGTGCTGGTGCTCCGCTTCTACGAGGACATGTCCGAGGCGCAGACCGCCGCCCTGCTGGAGATCTCGCCGGGCACCGTCAAGAGCCAGACCTCGCGGGCGCTGTCCACCCTGCGCCGCCGGCTCGGCTCCCAGGCCGCTCTCGGCCTGCCGGCGGAGGACGCCACGCCGCCCGCCCGGCCGGTGCCGCGTACCCCCGAGCGCCCGCGACCGGCGACGGCCCCGCCCCCCACGGCGGCCCCGGCCCCCACGACGGCCCCGGCCCGCGCGGCGGGCCCGCTCCCGCCCGCGGTCCGGCCGGCCGCCCTGGCCGGCCGTCCGGCCGCCGTGCGGCCCGCCACCGTCCCGGTGGAGACCCGATGAGGCGGACACCGAACCCCTGCGACAACCAGACCGAGGGTCCGGAGCGTCCATTCGCCGTGACGCAGGACGAGCTGGAGCGGGCGCTGCGGGAGACGTTCGCCCGTCGGGTCGCCGCGCCGGGCCCGCTCGCCGCCGACCCGGCCGCGCTGGCCATCCGCCGGGCGAACCGGACGGTACGCCGACGCGCGCTGGCCGGTCTCGCCCTGGCCGGGGCGGCCACGGTGCTGGTCACCACCGGCACGGCCCAGTTCGGCGACCGGCCCGGCCACCAGGGCAGCCCGATCGTGGTGCTCGGCGATCCGCGCACCCCGGCGCCGCTGCCGACCGCGTCACCGTCCACGCCGTCGCCGAAGGGGCCGGTCCGGGCCGAGCTGGACCTGATCATCGGGTCCTGGCTCGAGGGCAGCGGTGGCGAGCGGCGTGAGCTGACCGATGTGGGCCCGGTAGACCGGGCGCAGCGGGTCGCCGACCACGGCGGCTGGCTGGTCACCTCGGTGGCCACCGCCGCCGGTCGTACCCTCTGGTGGGTGCCGCCCAACGGCAGCGCGCCGCAGGTGCTGCTGGCCGGCGCGGACGCGATCGCGCTGGCCCCGGACGGACGGCAGCTCGCCTGGCGCGACGGCCGGGAACTGCTCGCCGCCGCCCTGGTCGGCGGCCAACTCTTCGCGACCACCGGCACGCCGGCCCCGGACGGCGCGGTGCCGGTCGGCTTCGTCGGTGACGCGGTCCTGGTCCGGCAGCCCGGGCAGGGCGGTTTCACCGTCTGGCGCCGGTTGGCCGGCGCGCTGCCGGCCGCCGCCGAGCGGAGCTTGCTGAACGTCTACGGCGTGCTGCCCGACGGCCGGGTGGTCGGCCAGGTCTCCGCCGGTACGCCCCGACGGCCCTGCCTGGCCCTGCTCGATCCGGCCCGCGGCCTGGCTCCGGTACGCACCGGCTGCGGTCCGGAGCTGGGCACCGACGGCCGGGGCGGGGTGTCGGCCGACGGGCGGTGGCTGCTGGTGAACGGGGCCGGGAAGGATGCGCTCCTGGTCGACCTGGACACGCTCGGCTCGACGGTGTCGGCCCGGTCCGCCGGGCCGGCGGTGACCGACGTGGTGGCCTGGACGCCGACCGGGACCGCGCTGCACGTCGACGGCGCCGGCGGGCTCGTCCGGGTACGGGTCGAGCGGGTGCTGGCCGGCGAGCGCCCCGGCGCGGCGTCGGTCGGCGGCGTCACCCCCGGCGAACGGCCCGTCCTGGTCAGCGACACCACCTCCTGACCCTCCGGGGCGCCCGGCGGGGGCCGGCCGGGACCGGTAGCGTCGGCGGATGACCGCGGCGCCCAGGATCGACCTGCACACCCACTCCACCGCCAGCGACGGCACGCTCAGCCCCGCCGAGCTGGTCCGGGCCGCCGCCGACGCCGGGCTCGACGTCGTGGCCCTCACCGACCACGACACCACCGCCGGCTGGGAGGCCGCGGTACGCGCGCTGCCGCCGGGGCTCACCCTGATCCGCGGCGCGGAACTCTCCTGCCGCTGGTTCGGCGTCGAGCCGGCGATCCCGCTGCACCTGCTCGCGTACCTCTTCGATCCGACCGAGCCGGAGCTCGTCGCCGAGCTGGCCCGGGTGCGGCTGGCCCGGGAGCTGCGCGGTGAGCGGATCGTACGGCTGCTGCAGGCCGACGGCATCGAGGTGAGCTGGCGGGAGATCCTGGCCGGCGCGGCCGGTGGGACGGTCGGCCGGCCGCACATCGCCCAGGCGCTGATCCGGGCCGGGCTGGTGGCGACCACCTCCGAGGCGTTCGGGCCGGACTGGCTGGGGGAGCGGTACCGACTGCCCAAGGAGGACATCGACGTCTTCCGGGCGGTGGCGCTGGTCCGGGCGGCCGGCGGGGTACCGGTCTTCGCCCACCCCCGGGCCACCCGCCGCGGGCGGATCGTGCCGGACGAGCTGATCGTGGCGCTGGCGGCGGCCGGGCTGGCCGGCTTGGAGGCCGACCACGAGGACCACTCGCCGGCCGAGCGCGCCCACGTCCGGGGGCTCGCCGCCGAGCTGGGGCTGCTGATCACCGGGTCGTCGGACTTCCACGGCACACACAAGACGGTCCGGCTCGGCGCGCACACCACCGACCCCGGGGCGTACGAGCGGATCGTCGCCACGGCCAGCGGGGTGACCCCGGTCGCTTCAGGCTGAACCGCCTGGACGCCGCGGCTACCGTGTCCGGGTGGATCTCAAGCTCTTCGGCGAGGTCTTCGTGACCCTGTTGGTGATCGTCGACCCGCCGGGCATGATGCCGATCTTCCTCGCGCTGACCGGGCCGCTGCCCGCCCGGGACCGGAACCGCGCGGCCTGGCAGGCCGTGGCGCTGGCGCTCGGGGTGATCGTGATCTTCGCGGTGGCCGGGCAGACGCTCCTGGCCTACCTGCACGTCGACCTGCCGGCGTTGCAGGCCGCCGGCGGGCTGCTGCTGATCCTGGTCGCCCTGGAGCTGCTCACCGGCAAGGCGGACGACCCGAGCCAGCAGGTGACCTCCAACATCGCCCTGGTGCCGCTGGGCACCCCGCTGCTGGCGGGGCCGGGTGCCATCGTCGCCACCATGCTCTTCGTCCAGCGCGCCGGCGCCCTGGGCGACTACACCGCGATCGCCGCCGCGATCGTCGCGGTCATGGTGGCGGTCTGGGTCGTGCTGCGCTTCTCCGGCGTGATCGTCAAGATCCTCCGGCCCGGCGGGATCGAGGTGCTGACCCGGATCGCCGGCCTGCTGCTGGCCGCCATCGCGGTGCAGCTCATCGCCGACGCGATCGCCGCCTTCGTGACCCACTACCTCACCATGAGCTGACCGCCGGGCCCGCCGCCCGCCCGGGTGTCGTACCGGGGTGGCAGGATCTCAGGCGTGCGACGACCCTCACCGACCGGACGACCGGGCACCGGCGGCCGGGCCCCCCGACCCCGCGCCGAACAGGCCGAGCAGCTCGGCTTCGAGGGCATGCCGGAGCGGCTCTTCGTCTGCACCCCCAGCAAGCTCGGGGCGTACGCCGACTGCCCGCGCCGCTACCGCTACTCCTATGTCGACCGTCCGGCGCCGCCGAAGGGTCCGCCGTGGGCGCACAACTCGCTCGGCGCCAGCGTGCACACCGCCCTGAAGAACTGGTACGCGCTCGCCCCGGAGCGGCGCCGGCCGGAGGCCCTGGCCACCCTGCTCCGCGGCACCTGGGTGCGGGAGGGCTACCGCGACGACGAGCAGGAGCGGGACGCCTACCGCCGGGCGCTGGCCTGGCTGGAGTCGTACGTCGCCGGCCTGGATCCCGGGGACGAGCCGATCGGCGTGGAGCGGGTGGTGGCGGTCAAGACCGGGGTGCTGGCCTTCAACGGCCGCGCCGACCGGATCGACTCCCGACCCGGCGCGGACGGCCCGGAGCTGGTCATCGTCGACTACAAGACCGGCCGCACCGGCCTGGACGCCGACGACGCCCGCGGCTCGCAGGCCCTCGCCCTCTACGCGTACGCGGCCGAGCGGGTGTTCCGCCGGCCCTGCCGCCGGGTCGAGCTGCACCACCTGCCCACCGGCACGGTCGCCGCGCACGACCACACTGCCGAGTCGCTGGCCCGCCAGGTCACCCGGGCCGAAGAGACGGCCCGGGACATCTTGGCCGCCGAGCGGGCGGTCGCCGAGGGCGCCGACCCGGACGAGGCCTTCCCCACCACCCCCGGGCCGCGCTGCGGCTGGTGCGACTACCGCCGCACCTGCCCGACCGGGGCCCAGACGCCGGGCAAGGACCCATGGGCGGCCGTGGAGCGGGCCCCCGACCAGGACTGACGTCGCCCACTCCGGCGACCGGTGGACGTGGGATGCGGCAACCAGGTTCTCCAGGCGGCCGGACGGGCCCAGTTGCGGCAACTCGCGTCGCACCCTGGGCGCCCGGCGTCAGGCGGCGGGGGTCAGGCGGGCGGCGCGTTCCTTGGCGGCCTGCTGCAACGGCCCCTCCCGGTAGCGCCGCGGGAGCGCCGCCAGTGCGAGCCGGAGCGCCCGGACGCTCAGGTCCGCCGAGAGCGCGGTGGTGGGCAGCCCCAGACCGCCGTACAGCCGGCGCGCCCAGGCCGGGAGCAGCCCCAGCGCCGTGCCGGCGATCCCTAGGTACGCCCACCTGGGCGGACCGAGGTGCAGGCCGAGCTTGACGGGCAGGTTGAGCTTCCAGGGGATCGGCGGGACGGTCAGGAACAGGGCCGTCTCGGCCGCCTCCCGCGTCATTCGCAGGTCCCTGCGGATCCGCCGGTAGTAGTCGTCCACCTCGGCGGCGGTGCTGGGCACGTCCGCCGGGTCCAGCCCGACCAGGGCCGCCGCGCGGCGCTGCTCGGTGTAGTAGCCGTCGACCTCGTCGTCGGTCAGGGCCAGGCCGGCCCGGCGGGCCGTGCTGACGAAGGACTCGACCTCGGTGACGTGCACCCAGCGCAGCAGTTCCGGGTCGTCGATCCGGAACTCCTCGCCGGTGAACGGGTCGCGGGCCCGCAGCCGGGCGTGCAGCGTACGCAGCCGTCGGCCGGCCGCCTCCGCTTCGGCGGTGGTGCCGTAGATGGTGGTCGCCACGTAGCCGGCGGTGCGGACCAGGCGACCCCAGGCGTCGGTCTGGTAGCTGCTGTTCTGCGCCACCCCCGCCATCGCCCGCGGGTGCAGCGCCTGCAGGTAGAGCGAACGCAGGCCGGCGACGATCAGGATCGGCTCCTCGTGCACCTTCCACGTGACCGATCCGGGACCGAAGAGGCCGAGATCATCGGAGTCCACCGACCAAGAGTGCCACGTACCGGCCCGCCCTGTCCGGGCCTGCACCCGGCCGGCGGGCCGGACGAGTCAGTCGTCGGCGGAGCGGCGGGCCTGGCAGGTGGGGCAGAGCCCCCAGAAGGTCACTTCCGCCTCGTCCACCTCGAAGCCGTGGGCGGTGATCGGGTCGAGGCACGGTGCGCTGCCGGTCGCGCAGTCGACGTCGGCGATCTCGCCGCAGCCCCGGCACACCACGTGGTGGTGGTTGTCCCCGACCCGGGCCTCGTACCGGGCGGGACTGCCGGCCGGCTCGATCCGGCGGGACAGCCCGGCCCGGGAGAGCGCGCCGAGCACGTCGTAGACCGCCTGGGTGGAGACCGAGTCCAGCCGCTCGCGGACCCGGCGGGTGATCTCGTCGACCTCCAGGTGGCCGCCGG
Organism: Micromonospora sp. GCM10011541; assembly: GCF_042650725.1. Classification (NCBI taxonomy): domain Bacteria; kingdom Bacillati; phylum Actinomycetota; class Actinomycetes; order Micromonosporales; family Micromonosporaceae; genus Micromonospora; species Micromonospora sp. GCM10011541. The sequence goes on along the minus strand of NZ_JBHSBP010000074.1, from coordinate 2,158 downwards.
CGGCGAGCACGTCCAGCACGGCGAGGCGGGGTCGGGTCACCCGCAGGCCCCTCGACCGGAGCAGCTCCTCACCACTGGACATGACGTAATGACAGCACGGGCTCACCGGGGCGACAAGGGAGCCGGGACCTGGGTGGCCCGGGACACAGCGACCGGTGGAGTGGTTTCGGTGAACCTCGACCCCGACCCCTGCGTGTACCGGAGTGACGAACAGCGACGACCGTCACAGCGTCGTAGGCTGATCGCCCGCGGTGCCCGTCCACTTGCCGGAGGTGTCGGTGTTCAGGGAAGTCAATGGTCTGCCAGGTCACGTCCTGGTCATCCACGCCGTCGTGGCGCTGGTGCCGCTGCTGGCGTTGCTCTCCGTCGCGTACGGGGTGCTGCCCGGCTGGCGGTCCCGCTTCGGCTGGGCGGTGGCCGTACTCGCGGTGCTGACCCCGATCGTCACCTTCGTGGCCACCCAGTCCGGCGAGGAGCTGGAGGAGGTGCTCAGGGGCCGGGGCTACCCGCCGGAGGGCCTGCAGAAGATCCGCGAGCATTCCGAGTACGGCGACACTCTGCTCTGGCTCACCGTCGGCCTGGCCGTGGCGGCCCTGGTGCTGCTGCTCCTGACCAGCGGACTCGAACGGGTGCGCGGGTTGCCCTCGTGGCTCGCCTGGGTGCTCACCGGGGTGGTCGCCGTCCTCGCGGTGTTCGCGCTGGTGTACGTCTATCTCACCGGGGACAGCGGCGCCAAGATGGTGTGGAGCAACATCGTCTGACCCGGGCCCGCACGCTCAGAAGATCACCCGGGAGCAGAGCAGGCAGACCAGGAGGACCACCACCACGGCGGCCACCGCGCCGATGCCGTAGGTGAGCCGCTGGGCCTGCTGCTCCGCGCCGTCGATGCCGGCCATGTCCTGCGGCGGGAGTTGTCGCGGCGGGGGTACCTGCACGTGCACCGGCGGTCGCCAGCCGGGCGGCGGCGGCACGGTCGGTGGCGGGCCGGCGTACCCACCCGGCCCGCCGCCCGGGCCGGCCGTGGGTCCACCGGCACCCACGTCCGCGGTCGGCTGGCTGGTCCCGTCGGTCGGGGGCTGGTCCGGCGGGCGCCGCCAGAACTCGTCCCGGGGGCTGGCTCCGCTCGGCGTCGTCACGCCGTCCGACGCTACCAACGACCCGGCAGGCCGGCCGCCCGACGCGGCGGGGCGGTCCTCCCGGCGGGCACATACCGGTCCGCTACCCGACGCGGCCGGCGATCTCCGGGCCGGCGGGGTGGCCGTCCGACACCCGCTCGCGACCGACGCGGCGGCCCTGGTGGCCGACGGTGACGTGGTCGGCGGTGATGTGCCGCTGCCGGCCACCCCCTCCGCCGCTCGGACGCCGCATGTCGTCCGCCGGACGGCGGTATCCTTGCCGCTCGTGAGCACCGAGGACCCCGGCGTGCCGGGCGCGCGCGGCGACGACGACCGTACGGTCGATCTCAGCGACGACTTCGTGGTCCTGCCCGAGCAGACCGCGGACGACACCGACCGTGGCTGGGGCGAGCGGTCCGGCGGCAACGACGACTGGCTGCTCGCCGAGCGCCCGCCGCACTGGGACTGATCCGCACCGGCACTGATCGACCCGTCCCGGGTTCAGCCCCGGACGACCACGGCGAACCGGCTCCCTTCGGGCAGGCCAACGGCGCGCTGGGCCTGCTCGGGCCGGAGGGCCAGGTAGAGCGCGGACGAACCGTCGGCCGCCTCCGCGCCCACCAGGTCGATCACCAGCGCCCGGGCGGCGAGGAGGACGGCCCCGCCGGCCGGTACGACCAGCAGGTCCACCCGGGCGCCCGGGCGGAGCACCGCGAGGGCGGCCGGCAGGGCCAACCGGATCGATACCCCACCGCGCCATGGGAAGCGGCAGTCCGCCCCGCGTGACCCGGGCCGGGCGCGGCCGGGCCCACCCCGGGTGGGCAGCCGGACGGCGTCCGCAATACGGCGGCGGCCAAGACGAGCAGTATCGCCACGAGAGTCACCCCGAGCAGCGTCCCGCTCCGGGGCAGCCCCCCCGCCGCGCCGCACCGGACGCAGTGATCCGTTTCCTCTCATGATGCATGGGTGTGCTCATGATTGGATGTCCTACCTTGCGGTGGGACGGTCCCGGTGTTGCCCGCCGTGGCGGTGCCGGGTTGACG
>NZ_JBHSBP010000073.1:0-5327 GCF_042650725.1 Micromonospora sp. GCM10011541 | reverse complement strand
CATTGATCGCCTACGATCACTAGCCCCTGCTGACCAGGAGCGAAATTCCGGTCAACGATCTAGACCGACCTGGCGAATCGAATCGCGATGCGCGGCGAGTTCGCCGGTGCCTGCGAGTACTACGAACAGGCGATAGCGGTCGTCACCGAGGTCGGTGCCAACGAGGATGTCGTGTCGATGCGGTCGCGGCAGGCCCAGTTGTACGGGCATACGTCCGCGCGGTGGCACATGACCTGCTCGGCTACCTTGCCGAGGATCTCGACGAGGCTCGCGAACACCGCATCGCGGCCTTCCGGACGGCGACCGAGACGGGGCGAGCCCCTGATCGCCCAGGTGCTCGTCGGGGTCGCGGACCTGGCGCTGCGCCGCGACCAGCCCGACCGGGAAGCACGGCTGCTCGGGGCGAGCGCCGGCGTGCGCGGATTGCCGGATCGTTCCCACCCGGATGTGGCCCGGATCGAGCGGGCAGCACGAAGCCGCCTCGGCGACACGGGGTTCGCCGAGGCGGCACTGGAAGGCACCCAGACGAGCTGGAGTCAGCTAATCGAGGTGACGCTCGCTTCTTGAACGTGGAACGCGCCCCCTGACCGCCACGACGGGCGTGCCACCGGATCCGGAAAGGACCCGTGGCACAGCGGCGTAGGTTGACATCCCGTCAGGCGGCGTCGAGGGCCTTGGTGATCTTGTGGATCATGTCGGCCATGATGGGGCTGGGCTGGCCGTGGTGGGTGGCGGATCCGATTGCGGTGATGACGGTACTCCGGAAGTTGTCGGCCTCTTCCGGAGCCTGCTCCTTGAGCAGGCTCATGACCGCCGTCAAGGCCGGCAGCACGCGGTCGGCGATCTCGGCCACGGACTTGCCGTTCAATTCCTTGCCCTTGGGATACTCGGCGAGCACGTGCCCGACCAGGCCGGTGGCCGAGCCCAGCGCGATGCTGCCATTGGTGGCGATCTTGTGGGGTGAGCCGCCGGCGGCACCAGCGGCGGACAACAGCGTGACAGCGCCGTACGCGGCAATCCGCAGCGTGGTCTTGTCCTGGTCGGAAAGGGTGATGGACATGGTTATGCACTCCCTAAATCTGGTACGGATCTCGCTTAACGGACGGATGGGGAATGTCGGTCTTACTGGTGCCCGGGGTAGGCGACCGCGCTGGCGTCCGGCAACAGCACCACGGCCGGTCCGCCGCTGCCCGACCGATGCACGAAAATGCGGCGGCCGTCGATCTCCTGGGACCCTCCGGGCGGAGGCGTGAGCTGAGTTGAGGAAGCGCTGTCTTCTGTCATGCGTCCACCATCGGCGCCAGGCCTGACACCGCCCCGCCACCGCCCTGACACGACCACTGACACGGTGATCCAATTGGTCGCGCCAGGCCAGGACGCCGCACGACTCTCGATGTCACGAGATGTTGATCTTAAAATCCTTGAGCCTGGCCCATCCCGGGTTCGGTCCGCACCGGCTGCGTGGCCGCGGCCCGGGCCAAGCCGTGACCGGGTCTTGACGCCGCGTCGGCGATTGGAGGCCTGATCTTCGTGCATGGCAAGATCTGTTGGGTGCAGATCGGGATGCTCGGACCGTTCGAGGTTCGCACGGACGACAGCAGCGTCGCCGACGTGCCGGGCGCGCGGCTGCGTGGGCTGTTGATCGCCCTTGCGCTCGAACCGGGTCGTGTGGTCCCGAAGGCGACGCTACTCGACTGGATCTGGGGTGAACATCCGCCCGCCGACGCGACGAATGCCCTGCACCGCTTGGTTTCCCGGCTGCGAAAGGCGCTGCCGGAAGGGCTGATCGAGGGGCAGACGGACGGCTACCGGTTGACGGTGGAACCCGACGCCGTCGACGCGGTGCGCTTCGAACGCCTCGTGGGCCGGGCGCGCGACGACGAGGGCCCGCAGCGGGTGCGGCGGCTGCGGGAGGCCCTCGCGTTGTGGCGCGGTGCGGCCATGCAGGACGTCGGTCTGCCCGACAGTGCGGCTTTCGACGCTGCGGTCACCCGGCTCGAGAGGCTGCACCTTACGGCCATGGAGGAGCGGTTCGACGCGGAGATCAGCCTTGGCCATGGTGCGGAGCTGGTCACGGAGCTGACCGACCTCGTGGCCGCGCACCCGGTGCGAGAACGGCTTGTCGGCGCGCTCATGCGGGCCCTCGTGGCGGCCGGTCGCGACACCGAGGCCCTGCTGGTGTACCAGCGTACGAGAGAGGCCTTGGCCGACGCGCTGGGCGTCGACCCCTCACCGGAGCTGTCCGCATTGCATGTCGCGCTGCTGCGCGGCGAGTCGGGACGGCGGGAGGAGAACCGGAACACCAACCTGCGGGCCGAGCTGACCAGCTACATCGGCAAGGACGCCGATGTGGCCGCGGTCGCCGAACTCGTCGCCGAGCACCGGCTCACCACCCTGATCGGGCCGGGCGGGTCGGGGAAGACGAGGCTGGCCACGGAAACCGGGCGCAATCTGCTCGGCGACCTGCCCGACGGGGCCTGGATGGTGGAGTTCGCGGCCATCGGCGCCGACGGCGACGTGGCGCAGGCCACGCTCGCCGCGCTCGGCCTCCGCGACGCACTGCTCGGTGAGGCGTCGAACCTGGAGCCGAGGGACCGGCTCATCGCCGCGATCCGCGAGCGGGAGATGCTGCTGATCCTGGACAACTGCGAGCACGTGATCGAGTCGGCGGCCGAGCTCGCCCATCGCATGCTCGGGGAGTGCCGGCGGCTGCGGATCCTGGCGACCAGCAGGGAACCACTCGGCATCACCGGTGAGGCGCTGTGGTCTGTCGCGCCGCTGGCCCTGCCGGACGGGAACGCCACCCCCGGCGAGATCGAGTCCGCGCCGGCCGTCCGGTTGCTTCTAGACCGGGCGCGCGCGGTGCGCAAGGATCTCGTGGTCGACGCCCACACGTTGGCGACCATGGCGCGCGTCTGCCGGGCGCTGGACGGGATGCCGCTGGCGATCGAACTGGCCGCGGCCAGGTTGCGCACCATGTCGATCGATCAGCTCGCGAACCGGCTCGACGACCGGTTCCGGCTGCTGACCGGCGGCAGCCGTACCGCCTTGCCACGGCACCGAACGCTGCGTGCGATGGTCGATTGGAGCTGGGAGCTGCTGACCGACGCCGAACGGGTGGTCCTGCGCAGGCTCTCGGTGTTCTCGGGCGGGGCGAGCCTGGAAGCGGCCGAGCGGGTCTGCGCCGGCGACGCGGTCGAGTCGGAAGAGGTGCTCGAGTTGCTCACGGCGCTGACTGAGAAATCGCTGCTGGTCGCCGCGGGTGACAGCGCACCGCGCTACCGGATGCTTGGCACGATCAAGGAGTACGCCGCGCAGCGTCTCGCCGAGGTGGGGGAGTCGGACCTGGCGCGCCACGCGCATCTGGCCTACTTCACCGAACTCACCGAGACCGCGGACCCGCACCTTCGCCGCGCTGAGCAGTTGACCTGGCTCGCCACGCTCGACGCCGAGCACGACAACATCAGTTCCGCGATGCGTGGTGCGCTCGCGGCCGGCGAGGCGCAGGCGGCGATGCGGCTCGCGGCGGGTACCGGCTGGTACTGGTGGCTCAGCGGGCACAGGGCCGAAGGCATGGAGCTGATCACCGCGGCCACCAACATCCCCGGCGAGGTGGGCGACGAGACCCGGGCCACCGTCTACGGGCTCGCCGTGACGTTCGCCAGCTCCGGGCGGGCCGCCGACGAAGACCAGGTGGCGGAGTGGATCCACAAGGCGTACCGGTTCGCCCAGCGCAGCCAGTCCCGCAACCCCGTGCTGGCCTTGGTCGTCCCGCTGGAACGCATGTTGCAGGCACCGGACGCGTTCCTGCCCGCGTGGGAATCATTGCTGGACAACGAGGACCCCTGGGTATGCGCGCTTGCCCGGCTGCACCTCGGCAAGTCGCGGGTCATGCTGGGCCACGCCGGGCGGGACGCGGACGCGTACCTTGAGATGGCGCTCACCGAGTTTCGGACACTCGGCGAACGGTTCGGGATCTCGTTCGCCCTGACCGAGCTGGCGGACCGCATCGCCACGCGGGGCGAGTTCGCCGGTGCGTGCGAGTACTACGAACAGGCGGTCGAGGTTGTGACCGAGGTCGGTGCCATCGAGGACGTCATCCGGATGCGGTCGCGACAGGCTCAGCTGTACTGGCTGCTCGGTGATGAGGATGCCAGCGAGGCCGCAGTAGCCGAGGCGGAACGGTATGCCGAGAGGGTCACCTGGCCGGAGGCGCTGGCGGAGCTGGCCCTGTCGAAGGCGGAACTCGCTCGTTGGCGCGGCGACGCCGAGGAGGCTCACCGGCAACTCGATGTCGCAACGACCATGCTGGGGGACAGAGCGGAGAAGCTCCGCGCGGTGACGCACGACCTGCTGGGCTACCTCGCCGACGATCTAGACAAGGCCGGTGAATACCATGCCGCGGCCTACCGCGCGGCGGCCGAGGCGGGGCACGCGCCCATGATCGCGCAGGTCCTCGTCGGGGTAGCGGACCTGGCACTGCGCCGCGACCAGCCCGAGCAGGCCGCGCGGCTGCTAGCGGCGAGCAACGCCGTGCGCGGACTGCCGGATCGTTCGCTCCCGGACATGGCCCGGATCGAGCGGGCAGCACGAAGCCGCCTCGGCGACACGGGGTTCGCCGAGGCGGCTCAGGAGGGCACGGAGACGAGCTGGAGTCAGCTGGTCGAGGTCACGCTCGCTTCTTGAACGTGGAACGCGCCCACAGGTATCCGACGAGAGCAATCCCGACGCACCAGGCGACGGCGATGATCGCGTCGCTGGTGTCCGGTGCGCCGTTGAGCAACCCGCGCATGGTTTCGATGATCGGCGTGAAGGGCTGGTACTCCGCGAACTGCCTGAGGCCCGGCCCCATCTTCTCCGCCGGGACGATCGCGCTGCTGAAGAACGGCAGCATGACCAGCGGCACGGCGGCCAGACCCGCCGTCTCTGGAGACTTTGCCGCCAGTCCCAAGGCGACCGTGAGCCAGCCGGCCGCGAATCCGAGCAGCACGATCATGCCGGCCACGCCGAGCCAGTCGAGGAGACTCGCCGACGGGCTGAATCCCAGCAGGAAGGCCACCCCGATGAGCGCCGCGATGGCGACCACGTTGGTCAACACACTTGCGATGACGTGACCGGTCAGCACCGCACCACGGGAGACGTCCATCACCTTGAACCGGTTGATAATGCCCTTCGTCATGTCGGAGTTCACCGACGTCGCGGTGGCCCCCAGCCCGTAACAGACGGCCAGCAGGATCAGTCCCGGCGTCGCGTAGTCGATGTAGTGACGTGATCTCAACAAGAATCCGGTAGGTATCGGTATTCGAAATGGGTGAGGTGGAGAGCGG
>NZ_JBHSBP010000072.1:0-61204 GCF_042650725.1 Micromonospora sp. GCM10011541 | reverse complement strand
AACTCGCCCTGCCCGGCGGACTTGCTATGAGCCGCTGGCCTCAACTCACCCTGACAGACAGGGTCGCACCGGCCCCGGCCTCGCCGGACCTGTCACGTCAGGAGGCCGCGTGAGGGAACCACTACCGGCGACTTTTGTCAGATCAGGCCGCCCCTGTCAGACCAGCGCCTGTCAGGAAGCCCGCTTCCTGACAGGCGCTGACCCGACCTGTCAGAGCGAACACCGCCCCGCCCGGCACGGCACAGCAGCCAGGGCACCTACGGCCCCTTCACCCGCGTCCCGATCCTCAGAAGGAGCGACGAGCATGCTGACCCAGGTCAACGGCCCCCACCCGCGCCACCAGCGCTGTCACCGACCCGCATCACACGCCCGCTCACACCACGGTCACAGCGGTGTGACCGGCCGTGCCGGTGTCGGTGTCGATGCCCGTTTTACCGTCGGCCTTGATACTGATCCCCAAGCCGACCCCCCGTACTCGCTGACAGCCCAGGTCAGGCCTGCTCTCAGCGGCGCCGGTCGGTTCCAGACACACCCTCATGTGTGGGGTGTCCCCCCAGGGGCCGCCCATGCGTAAACCGCTACCGGCACCGGATCCGCTGCTGCGCCTGCAGGCCAGCATCACCGCCCGCGACGACCGACTCCTCGGCTGGCTCTACGACCACGGGCTGCTGACCACCGACCAGATCGCCGCTGCCCTGTTCCCGTCCCTCGATTTCGCTCAGCGCCGGCTACGCCGCCTCACCGTTCTTCGCGCGGTGGACCGGTTCCGACCCAACAAACTCGACGGTGGCTCCTACCCGTACCACTACGTCCTGGACCAGCTCGGCTACAGCCACGTCCGCGCCCAACGCGGACTCGGCCCGCCACGCCGGGACCAGGCCCGCCGCCGCAAACAGTCCCTCACGTCGCGCCCGGACCTACCCCATCTGCTTGGCGGCAATCAGGTCTTCATCGACCTGGCTGCCCACGCCCGCACCCACCCCAACAGCCGTCTGGACCGCTGGCAGCCCGCGTCCGCCTTCCACGACCCGGGCGCGTTCTACCGCAGAGGCGGGGACCCGCAGATCATGGTCCACGGTCCGAGCGGCTTCCCCCGCCCGGACGGTGCCGGGGTGTGGACCGAGCAGGACCGTTCGGTGCCGTTCTTCCTCGAATACGACACCGGCCGTGAACGCCTCGACATCCTCACCGAGAAGATCGCCAAGTACGAACGCTTGTACGCGATGAGCACCTGGGCATGGCCGGTCCTGTTCCACCTACCGTCGGCGCGACGTGAGGCGAACCTGCACCACCGCGTCACCGGCACCACGCCACGGGCGTTCATCGCCACCACCGCCGCCGACCTACGCGCCGCCACCGGCGCGAGCCCCGCCGAGCAGGTGTGGCACCCGATCGGTCTCGGCGCCGGCCGTCGCCGCCTCATCGACCTGCCCTACACCGACACCCGCCACGACCAAGAGTTCCCCACCCGCACCGCGCCCGGCCCGCACGGGCGAGCATCCTGATGGCCTTGACGGTGTGAGCAGCCCGGATGACCGGGCTGCTCACACCGCCTATTCCGCGCCGACGGATGCGGTAGGGCCGGAAGCCGGGCGGGCACCTGCGACCAAACGGCGAGCCACCCGTGAGATCACGGAGCTTGATATGTCCGCTGCTCCGACTGCCACGCCCGTAGCGCACCCTTGATCCGCTGGTTCTCCGCCCGCATCTCGTCCCGCTCGCGAATACGCCGCTGCAGCTCGAAGGCAAGGCGGTGCAGCAGCGCATCGACTTCCTCGACCTGGTAGCCGCGCCGCCCTCGCCGGGTCAACGGCAACGCCAGTGCGGCGATCCGATCCGGGGTGAGCGGGCCGCGCAGCGCGTGCCGGCTGCGGTAGACGGTCACCGCCACGGAATCCGATCCGGCAGGTGGATCCGCTCGCCCGGCACCCCGGCGGCGAGCAGCCGCAACCTCGAGCCCGCCAGCATCGCCGGCGGCCCGCACACATAGACCTCCTGCTCACCGCGCAGGTGGTCGAGGGCGACGGTCAGCGCGTCGCCCCGCTCCCCCGGCTCAGCGAGCGGATCATGGGAGAACGCCGGCACGACGGTCAACCAGTCGTGGGCCTGCTGAAGCTTGTCGAGGGTGATCGCGTCGTACAGGACCGCCACATCACGGCTTCCGGCGATCAGCGTCACGCGCCGACCGTCCGGGGCGGCGGCGGCCTGCTCGACGATCGCGCGCAGCGGTGCCAACCCGGTGCCGCCGGCGATCAGCAGCAGGTCTCCGTCGTGCAGGCTCAGCCCGGTGTCCGCCGGCGGGCCGAGGTGCACCAGCTCTTTCGGGCGTACCTGATGAACGAGGCTGGTGGAGACGGCGCCGCCGCGGACCGCGCGGACGTGCAGCTCGACGGTGCCGTCCGGCCGCGGCGCGTTCGCCGGGCACAGCCAGCGCCACCGGCCGGGTCGGCGCGGTGTGCAGACCGGAACCGCCTGGCCGGGCCGGTAGGGCAGCCGCCGCCACGGCCGTGCCGTGATGACAGCGACCCCGCCGCAGGCCAGGTCATGGTCGAGCACCTCCACCGGCCACCAGGCGGGGCCGTCCCCTGCTCTTATGGCTGCCCGCTCGACTTGCTGCCAGGGCACGGTGGTCCGTAGCGCGTCGTCGATGACCGCCTGGTGCTCTGGTCGCAGGCCGAAGCGGCGGTACGCGCGGCCCAGGACGCTCAGCAGCGCCAGCCTCTCGGGGCGGTCCGGCCGGTCGGTAAGCCGGCGCAGGGCGGCCTCGATCAACGGGGCGTCCCGCTCGGGCAGCAGACCCGGGCGGCGGTCCTCAACCTGCTCCCAGAACGAGCGCCGCCGCAGGTAGCTCTCCGCGCGGCGGTGCTGGGCCTCCGACCAACCCAGGTACGGCAGGTCGGCGCCGGAGGCCAGCGCTCTGGCCACCTGTTCCGCCAGCCGGTCCCGGTCTACCCCGATCAGGTACGGGGACAGCTCCGCGTCCGCCGCGACCAGACTGAGCCAGCGGGCGACCACCTCGGGTGCCTCCGGTCCCGTCACGCCGGCTCCCCGAGCTGCTCCTCCGTCAGGCCGGCGGCGTGGATCGTGGCGTCGGCCCAGCGGGCCAGGCAACACGGGTACGGGACGCGTTCGCTGCGGCACAGCTGGCCCTGCGGCCAGAGCTCGGGGGCGTGGACCCGGACCGCGTGGGCAGCGAGGGCCAGGTTCTCGTCGGTGACCGGGGTGAGCACGGGAAAGTCGGCGAGTACGGCGGACATCGGTGGGCGCCTCCGGCAGTGGGGTGCGTGGAGTGGCACCGGGGCGGGCGGGGACGGCCGCCGCCGTACGGGGGAACGACGCGGCTGGAGCCCAGCACCCGCCCCGGGCCATGCGTCCACCCTGCTCAGCCGCTCGGACGCGCAACATGACTACGCACTGCACCTCAGCGGAAACTGCGCCGCACGGCATGGAGCTAGGCTGCCCAAGAACCGATCTCAACGTGACCTAAGGCGGCACGATGACGACCGTGCACCGATGGACCGGCCTGGAAACGCGAGCGCTGCGCCAAGCCCTACGGATGAGCATCCGGGACTTCTCGGCGCACCTCGGCGTTGCTGAACGGACAGTGTCGAAATGGGAAGCCGGGCAGGAGGCGGTTTGCCCGCGACCTGAGATGCAGGCCGCCCTCGATACGGCGCTGAGCAAGGCGGGTGAGGATGTCCGCGACCGGTTCAGGGTAGTGCTCCACGCAAACGAGCCGCGCCCCGTCGCTGGTGCTGCCCAGTCAGATCTCGGCACGGTTGCGCGTCAGCGGGTGGCCGCCGCCCGTGCCGCTGCCGCCCTGAGCGCCGCCGAATTCGCCGAACGGCTGGCTGCTGCCCTCGGCTGGCGTCCGAACAGCGAGGCGGTACTGCGCTGGGAGAGCAGCGAGACCCCGCCAGCGGACGTCCTGCTGGCTCTCAACATGCTGGAGCGACAAGCTGCGCCACAGCCGTCCGCTGCGCTTGCCGGTTTGACGGCCGTCTACCCGAGCCGGTCGCAGCTCTCGGCGCACCTACCGCCGGACCAGCTTCTCGACGGCGCCCAGGACATTCGCGCGGTCGGCCTGTCGCTCAACATGCTCTGCCAGGGCTACGCCGACCGCCACTGGCAGGCACTACTCGCGAACAGCGCCCGAGTCCGATGCCTCTTCCTCGATCCATCCGGCTCTGCGATCCGGGCTCGTGAGATGGAGGAGGGGTTCCCCACTGGTCAGCTCTCGGCACTGACGAAGCTCAACATGGAAACGTTGCTACGGGTGCGTGACCGTCTTCCTGCCGAACTGCGAGACAGCATGAACCTCGCGACCTACGACGAGACGCTTCGCTTCAACATCGTCTTGGTGGACGATCTGTGTGTGGCGCAGCCCTACCTTGCAGACAGCCGCGGCATCGACTCCCCCGCCTTCGTAATGGCCCGGGATCAGGCGGGAACCGGTCTGTATCCGCTGTTTGAGCAGGTCTTCGAGTCGCAGTGGCAGCGACGGCGGGTGCTGTGAGCGCCTACCGTGACCTGCTGCCGGTCGCAGAGGAAGCGGCGAGGCGCGCGTCCGAGACGATGCGACGGCGGCCACCAGGCACGCTCACCGTGAAGGGCGACCGCGACGTCGCCTCGGAACTGGACTACGCGATCGAACGCGAACTCCGGGCGTTTCTGGTCACGGAGACACCTGAGATCGGGTTCCTCGGCGAGGAAGAGGGACGGGTCGGCTCGGCCGAGATGCAGTGGGTCCTTGATCCGATCGACGGCACGGCAAACTTCGTACGCGGTTTGCCCCTGTGCGCCGTCTCGCTCGCTCTCGTGCACGAGAGGGAGGCCGTCCTCGGCATCATCGAGCTGCCCTTCCTCGGATCTCGATTCACCGCCGCCAAGGCCGATGGCGCCTACGCGAACGGCCAAAGGATCAGGGCAAGTAGCACCATGCGCATGAGTGAAGCCATCGTCGCCGTTGGCGACTACGCGGTAGGCATGGACGCCGAGGCCAGAAATCGGTTGCGACTCGCCCTGGCCGCTCAACTCGCCGCTGAGGTACAGCGGGTGCGCATGACCGGCAGCGCTGCACTCGACCTGGCATGGCTCGCCGAGGGCAGGCTGGACGCCGCGTTGACCTTGTCGAACCATGCCTGGGACATGGCGGCAGGAGTTGTCATCGCGCGGGAAGCGGGAGCTGTCGTCATCGACCAGAACGGTGCGATTCATGACGTCGACTCGACCGTCACACTCGCGGTCGCGCCGTTGCTCGCGGAGGCTGTCCTCGCGACTTACCACAGGGCCGCCTCGGCGGCGACGGACAATCGATGATCCGGCGGCCGCGGCACGACCGGCTCCGACAGCGCCCTGCTCACGCGCTTAAACCGTTGATAACTAATAGCTGCTCTGCGTCGGCATGAGCTACCGCAACCACATGCTGGAGATGGGCCGCGACCTGCCCTAATACCCAACGCTGTTCGCCAAGTTGGCCGACGCGCTCGTCGGCGCGAGCGACGATATCGAGCTGCGCCCCAGTTCAACAGTCGACGGGGAGGCCGAACTGGCCGTCGTCATCGACAAGACCGCGCGCGCCGCCGACGAGCAGCGCACCATCGACACCCCTGCACGCCGCCGGCGAGGCGGACAAGGTGTGGTGGCGGCTCTGGCTGGAGGGCCGCGTCGTCGTGCTCGCCGACGGCCTGGATGAAGTCCTCGCCGACACCGCCCAGCCCGCCGACCGGTACCGCCTGCTGCGCGAGGCCATCCGGGACGGCTCCCCCTGGTGATCGCATCGCGCCCCACCGATCCGCTGCGCGACTGCTACAAGTGGAGCCCCACGACGTCCCAACCCGGCTCCACCTGCATCGACGACTGCCCGTTCCGGCTATGCCCACTGCCCCGAAGGAGACGAGTTGCCGGATGCCGGGCGGAAGTAACCAGACCTATTCGCCACGGCCGGGCCCGTGCCGGGGCTTCGGCACCTGCCGGTTGAAGCGCGGCTTCAGGACCAGGACTGCCAAGGACCACGTGCTGGGCCGATCCTCGAGTCGGTCCTGTTCGTCGACCCGGGTCCGGGGCAGCCTCAGCCGAGCCGATACGTCTGGCGGCTCTGCTCAGGTAGGCGTACGCCTCGGCGGGGTCGGGGCCACATCGAGTACGCGGCCCGGTGGCGGCGGCTGGCCGACGGGCAGCCCTTGCTGCGGTACACAGGTCACCAGGTTTCGGAGGTGAGCGAACTCGTGGGGCGCGAGGTTCGCGACCGCCGCGAACTCCTCCACGCTGCCGAACCCGCGGCGCACCTGCCGTTCGGCCACCACCCGCTGCGCACGCTCCGGCTGAAAATGAGCAAGAGCGGCGAGCTGTTCAAACGTCGCCGCGTTGACATCCAAGGCCCCTGGATGCGCGGCCACCGGCGCCGACGGCGGTTGCGGCGCCGGTGGCGGTGACGGCTGAGTGGGCACGAGCGCCGCCGCGGCCCCGTCACCGGCGTAGAGGGCGGGCTGCGGCATTATCTCGGCGACGGCGGGCGGCGCCGATGTGGGCAGTGACGGTAGTCCTGTCTGCGCCGGTGGATACGGGCTGCCGGGCCAGGTGGGCGGCGGCGCCTGGGGGCGGGCGTACCAGGGAACGTGGCCGGCCCGCCAGCGCAGCCACGACGAGTTGATCAGGCAGCCGTGCACGATACTCGCCACCCACATCGCCAGCAGCACGACCGTTGCCACAGTGCTTAGGGTGCTTGTCTTGTCCGCCTCGCCGACAGTGGCGAAGGACGTCCAACCGATCACCAGGTAGACGATGCCCGCAATCCACCAGGTCGGGCGTCGGGCGCGCAGCCCGATGTAGAGGAATCCGGCCCCAGCGAGGAAGCCGCAGCCGGCGATGGGCAGCAGCAGCCAGAGGCTGTGCCGGATCCGCCAGCCGAGGCTCGCTCCCGGATTCTGGGGCACGGGTGGAGGCTGCCATCCTCCGTTAGGCACGCTCGACATCTCGTTCCTCCTGCAGGCGCTGCACGTTCACGTTGGTCCTCGCGTCTCGATCGTCCAGCGGGCTCTGCACCGCCGTCACGGCCGCTACGGCCAGCGGTAGGAGTATCAGCGAAACACTCACCGCGCCCCCTAGATCATGCCGCCCCTTCAGAACTTGATGATCTTCCACCAGGGCGCGCAGCGACGCATCGTCGGGGTGGATAGCACCAGGTGAACGGACCGGTGGGTCCGGGACAGCCACCGGGTCCGATCTCGGCGTTGCCGGCGCTCCAACCGAAGGATCTGATCTTGTGGCCGGCCACCCGTCTTTGTAGGCTCGCTCGCCCCGACATCAAATATGGAGGGACCACGGCAAGCGCTCCCAGCCGTCGTGTCGCCGCTCAAGACCCGTTGCCTGTGACCCGCGCTGATCGCGCTCGTCCCCCGACCGGTCGTCCCGGGCGCCGAAAGGTTGAGCGGGCGAACACACACTCGACCGAGCGACAAGATCGTTGACCGACCGTACGGTCAGGGGATCCTGAGCGGACTTGCTGAATCGGCCTCAGCCTCCTCGGCTCTGCACGAGGAGGGCCGATTTCGTCGCAGCAAGGCGCTACGGTGTGCGCCATTTCAGCGGGAGGTCCAGATGGATGCGGTCTCGGAAGAGTTGAGTCGCGAGCAGAAGTACTTCGACGCGGCTTGGGACCACCGGGAGCGCATGCGCCGGACTCTGGGCCTCGCCGCAGGCGCTGCCGCCAACAGCGGCGCCGCCGCGAGGATCAGGCAGGACACGCAAGCGCGGCTGGCCCGCATAGGCGGATCGGACGAGCCCGTCGCCTTCGGCCGGATGGATTACGAGGACGGCGAGGTCTTCTACATCGGCCACCACGCGATCTTTGATGACCACTCCGAGCTGCTCGTCATGAACTGGCAGGCGCCTGCCGCCGCCCGCTACTACGAGGCAAGTCACACCGAGCCCTTTGGCCTCCGGCTCAGGCGCAGTTTCGAGTGCTCGAGCAACACGATCGAGTCGTTCAACGACACAGTGTTCGCCCAACTCGCCGCTGATGTCGCCGAGTTGGAGGCGCACGAGTACGTCGACGACGCGCTCCTCGCAGACCTCAACAGCAACCGCACCGGCACGATGCAGGATATCGTCCGGACGATCCAGGCGGCGCAGTTCGATCTCATCCGCGCCCCGATCGACCAGCTGTTGATCATCCAGGGCGGACCGGGCACCGGCAAGACAGCAGTTGCGCTGCACAGAGTCTCGTGGCTGCTGTTCAACAGTCAGGGTCGACTTTCGGCCGAGGATGTGCTCATCATCGGCCCGAGCCCCACCTTCACGCGCTACACCCGCACGGTGCTGCCCAGCCTGGGTGACACGAGCATCGAGCAACGTGACATCAACCAGCTGCATCCACCGGTGAAACGTGGTCGCCAAGAGGATCCCGAGGTCGTGAGGCTGAAGGGCGATGGCAGGATGGCTGGTCTCGTGCGGCGGGCGCTCTACGCTCGGGTCGGGCCGCCCGAGGGACAGCATTGGGTTGAGGCGCAGATCGAGGGCCGCCCCGTGCCGATTGCCGCGGAGGAGCTCAAGCCGCTGATAATGCGGTGCCGTGCCAGCGCCGGCACATACGCCGAGCAGCGGCACTTGTTCCGGGATCTGCTGACCGATCTGGTCTCCCCCCGGGTCCACGTGAACCCGCAACGACTGCGGACGGCACTCGATCCCGTCATGGACAGGCTCTGGCCGTCGTTCACCGCCGCATCGTTCCTGCGTGACCTCTACGGATCCCGCGACCGGCTGATGGGAGCAGCGGGCGACGAATTCACGGCCCGGGAGGTTTCACTGTTGCACCGGCGGCCCGCCGATCGGCTCTCGGAAGAGACGTGGAGCGATGCTGACCTTGCGGTGCTCGACGAGGCGGAGCACCTCATCAACAGCGTGGAGGCCCCTTTTACGCACATCGTCGTCGACGAGGCGCAGGACCTCTCCCCCATGCAACTGCGAGCCATCGCCCGCCGCTCCGCCAACGGGTCCATGACCGTCGTCGGGGACATCGCTCAGTCGACCGGCCACTGGGCGCGTGACGACTGGGACGAGCTTCTCGATCACCTACCTGCCGATCTTTCCCAAGTCCGCGAAGAGCTGCGTTACGGCTACCGCGTACCTCGACAGGTCTTCGAGCTTGCGGCCCAGCTCCTGCCTCTCGCCGCTCCTACTGTGCAGGCACCGCAGATCGTGCGGGACGGACCGGCCGAGCCTCTCATTCACCGAATCGACGGGGACGGGCGTGCGGCTCAGGCCGTCCGCGTCGCGATGGGGCACGCGGCCCACGGCCGCTCCGTGGCCGTCATCTGCCCCGCTTCCTGCCGCCCGGACACCGAACGAGAGCTGAAGGCCAAAGACGTGGCCTGGCGTGCCGCCTCCGCTGGTGAGCTCGGCCCAGGAATCAACCTGGTCGGTCCTCAGGAAGCCAAGGGCCTCGAGTTCGACGCGGTCGTCGTCATGGAGCCGGAAGACATCGTCGCCGAGGACGACCGGGGCCACCGCTTACTGTATGTCGCACTGACGAGAACCACGCGGTATCTCGACATCGTCTGCGTCGGGGACCCGCTCGCTATGAACGACGACGAGCGCGGAGCGGGCGAACCGACGACGGACGGCGCCGATGAACCCTCCGATGCGGGGACCGGCGATGCGGTCGACGCGGAGGAGGGTTCGGAGTTCGAACCGGACCCGTGGGGAGAACTCCTCGACGAGTTGCTCAATTCGAATTCGGACGCAGCCGCTGGGTCAGATGCGGCCGAAGCCAAGGAGGGCCCGCACGTTGGTCCTCGCGCAGCGGTGGAGCCTTCCAACGCCCCGCCACCCTGAGGACACGTTTCCCAGCGGTTCGTCGACCTGGCGGCGGAGGAGGTAGTTGCACTACTCCGCGGAACTGTCGCGCCGAATCTGTGGAAATCCGTACTGGCCAGAGCGGGCGAGATCCTCGACGCAGAAGGCTGAACCCACGGCGACGGGTGTTACGCAGCAGCTCAACTGCCTGCCCGCCGAGCAGAACCTCCGCCGGCCGATGGGCCAGCGACCCGACCACGGGTACTCAATACCGTCAACCGGCCTGCTGCCCCTGGGACCACACATCGGTCCGACCCGTACTCCCGGCCCTGGAGCCGGCCCGATTGCCGCCGCCTACGATCCCGCGACGGTGGCCATCGCCTGCAGATCGAGCAAGTGCTTCTCCGTGTAGCAGATAGCGACTGGCTGACCACAAAGCTCGATCCGCAGGCCGTTGTCCGAACCGCCCTCGGCGCTTGTGCGCCACTGCAGGAGCTGCTCCAGCAGGTCCTCAGATGCGACGTGGCCATGCAGGAACTTGCTCGTGCAGGTCGGGCAGAGACACAATGCGTTGCCCTGGCGGTCGATCCAAGCGGCCGCTGTGTGTGAGACGAGGTGAAGGACCTCGAAGTACGGAGTTCCGTCCCGCTTGGGAAAAGTGGCGGCACAAATCTGGCAGCGGCCACCGTACTGCTCGAGCAGAAACTGGCGTACCGCAGGATCCTTGTCGTCCCAGACCTTGCGGCCGAGGGCGCGGAACCGATCTCGTGGCGCCGGCTCATCCGTCAAGTCCTGCCTGATCGCCTCCGCGGTCCGCTGCCGTCGAATGGCAGGGGCTTGGACCGTCCCGGAGGTGGACGGCAGGTCGACCCGGGATTCTGCGGGTACCTGGGCCTTGTCGAAGGAACCCTGCAGCGCGTCGGCAAAACCCTCGGGAGTGAGGCCAGCACCAACCTCCTGGTCGGTGTCGTCGACGCCTCGCCACTCGTAGCGGAGGCGCTGCATCATCTCAGCGGCCTTCTCCGGGTGCTTGCGAACGAATTGCAGGAAGTCCACTGGCAGATGGAACTCAGCACTCGCCTGCTCGATGTTGGAAGTGCGCAGGCCAAGAGCATCGGCAAGGGCCTGGTTGGGTGTGAAATCGTTCGGTAGGTCGTCGAGCGACACCATCGCAGGCTCGACGAAGGAGCCGTCCTCCGTTGGCAGCCACGCGTGTGCGGCGGCCACCTCCAGCGCCGTAGAGGTCGTGTCAGCCCGCTCGCTGTTGACGTAGTCCCGCCGAGTCGATGACTCCACGACCCCACGCAGCCGGTTCGCGTGCGGTAACAACAGCTGGTTCCAGACATACGCCGATCGCTCATGGTCCGGACTGGCCAGGGCGGGGTCCAGGCCGGCGATGGCCAGGTCGGGATCAAATCCGTGCAGGCCGCGCCGGTGGCTGCCGTGAAAGCTCCAGATGACGACATGGCCCTGCGGGTTGGACTCACGCAGGGAAAACCGAACGCGGTCCGCCACGCCCAATTCGCTGAGCTGGCGGCGATACCGCTGATAACGCTGATGGAGAAACCAGCCGTGTTCGCTCGGCAGGAAGTAGTGTTCGAGGTCGGGGTCCGGCCAGTAGGCAACGGACGGGCGCTGATACGAGTACGTCGTCCCACCCGCCCACCGGCACAGCAGGAAGGCCGTCTCCCGCAACTCCTTCAGCAGGTCGGTCCTTC
The DNA here is from genome assembly GCF_042650725.1 of Micromonospora sp. GCM10011541. NCBI lineage: Bacteria > Bacillati > Actinomycetota > Actinomycetes > Micromonosporales > Micromonosporaceae > Micromonospora > Micromonospora sp. GCM10011541. The sequence goes on along the minus strand of NZ_JBHSBP010000072.1, from coordinate 49,691 downwards.
GCGATCCGCTGGCGGTTTGCAGGGCGTGAAGGATGGCTGGGAGGTCGCCGTCATGCTGATCGTCGTCAACCGACGCGGTCCAGCCACCGTACCGCGGCAGGACGTGCATGATGACCTCGTCCACCGCGTTCGGCTCGGTAAGACCGAGACGTTGGAGGAAGGATCGGGCATCCGGGTCCGCGACGATCGCTCGCCGGACAGTCGGAAAACTCGAGGGCGTCGTCCTGGGTAGATAGGCATGCGGGCGTTTGTCCGAGCCGAACGGCACGACATGGCGGCCGTCTTCTAGACGGATCAGGGGCATGGTGCGGGCCGGTCCGGGGCGGTCCCAGTGTCCCCGTGGCTCACGCCACAGGGCGGGGCTCTGGGCGAGGAAGCGGTACAGACGGATCAGCCATTCGTCCTCGGCCGACGCCAGGAACCCGGTGCTGAGCTGAGAGACGACCCACTCAGGAGTGATCTCGGCGACTCCGAGGGTGTTACGCAGGTAGCTCCACAGGGCGGGGCTTCGGCTTTCGGTCAACTGCTCCGGCTGCCAGTACAGCTTCTCGGCCATGCCGGTCAGGGCGCCTAGCTGCGTTGGCGTCAACAGTTCCTGCATACTGCGCGCCCGCGCGAGGCGTACGCGCGAGGCGGGCGCATGACGCATCGGGCCCGCGACCGGCAGGAGGGCTCGGGTCTGCACGGCATCGCGAAGAGCGTCGAAGAGCGGTCGTAGCAGCGAGCCTTCGGGGAATGCTTCCGGCGTGACGGGGAGCACCTCGAACACGTCGAGACCGAGCCGACCGTCGCGACGCATCTCCTCAAGAGCGTCGACCATGAGCTGCGCGGCTTCCGCCACGATCGTCGCGTTGTCCGGCTCGTGTTCGGGTACGTTGTCCCGCGCCGGAGTGGTGCGCAGCGGCGCCTGCAGCAGGAATCCGAGCCCGGTCGGCTTGTCGGTCGGGAAGTAGACGACCAACGGCGCGCGGGGAACGCGTTCGACCAGGGCATCCGGCCCGGGACCGGTCAGTTTGAACGCGACCTCGACCCGCTGACCCGGGTGCCCGATGTGGTCGAGAGGGCGGCGGTACACGCGCCAGTACTGGTGCTTGGTCACCCGCCCGTTCTCGTGGACTTTCAGCTCCACGTCGGGTGACTGCCCGCCGCGCGCGTTGCGGGAAAGCGTGGTCACGCCACTTTCCCCTCGTATCGCAACTTCCCCAACGTGCCCGAGGAAGATCAGTGCGACGGGGTCGAGGCGCTCAAGGCCACTACCGATCTCGCTGCGCGCGGCATGCGGAGGCGCGTCGTCGCGATCGAACGGAAAGACGAACCTGGTGAGGTCGGGGTCCAGGTCTGCCGGACACTCGGCAGGCTCCGGCCGGACGTAATGCTGGATGCGGAAATGCTCCGATTCGGAGTGCACCTCGGGTGCCCGGGTGTAGGCGTAGACGGACTTGAAGCCGATGCCAAACTTGCCGATGCTTGTCAGCTCGCCGGTCTTGGTGGAGGCGTCGACTCCGCAGATGCCTCGCACGTCCTGCTCGTTGAACGGGCGGCCGTCATGCTCGACGACGAGGCGATCCGCGTGCAGCGCGAAGGCGACCCGCGATGCCCCAGCGTCCTCGGCGTTCTGGAGGAGCTCGAAGATGAAGTGGGTGCGGTCGGCGTACAGCCGTTGTAGGAAGTCCAGGTGGCGGGTGCCTTCCCCGTACTCCCGGATGTTGTCCTCGCGGATGCGTGTGTAGTCAGTTGGCATGGCTGATCGTCAGCACTCCCTCTGCGAGACGATGGCTGACGATGTCGACGCGACGTCGTTCTTCCAGTTGCTCACGGCGCTGCTCGAATTTCCGCACGGCGCGTGCTCGTTGTGCCGCGAGCATGGTCCGCATTCGAGGCTCCGTCTCGTTGGTGAGGCGGTCGTCGAGGCGCTGCTGGGCTCGTTGGTGGTGAGCTTCGAGGCTTCCGGTTCGGCGGGCCAGCATTACGTGGTTGAGGGCGCGGGCATCCCTCGCGGCGTCTCGGCGGCGCTGCTCTGCGTAGCTGTCAAGTGCCGCTCTGACCTCCTGCAGGTCAGCGGCGGGTCCGCCATCCCCTGTCAGCGCGTTGGCGAGCAGCGCGAAGAGGCGACGCTCCACGATCTTGCTGGCCGTCAGCCGGGCTGCGTCCACGACGAACGACACGGTGCGGAACTCCGGCCGCACGGCGATGGTCTCCCAGGTGTCGCAGGCAAAGACATAGCGGCCTTCCGGCAGATCCGGATCGACGACGCGAAGCTGCGCGCGAAGCTGCTGGTCCTGAGCTGGCGCGAGGGCCGACACCGCGAGGCGAACGAGCGGATGGGTGGCGGTCAAGAAGGTGATCGACCGATCCCGGCTGGCTGCCTCGTCGGAGAAGGTCAGCCGCAGGCCGCTGTCCTTTTCATTGAGCCACTGGCGCAGCTGCTGGACGGGCCGGCCGCCGCCGAGCCTCGCTTCGTTTCGATTGATGGCGGCGAGTAGTTCTGACCGAGCGGACTGAGGCAGTCGGAGCCGCAGCTCGTCCTCGGAGAGCCGATCCAGTTGTCCGGAGAGAGGGGGCCGCGTCAGGTACGCGCGGACCAGTTCCTCCAACTGCTGCTCGGTGACCGCCCGACCCTCTTCAACGAGGGCGTCGAGGTCCTGGGTGAGACTGTCGTCCAAGCCAAGCAGGTCCTGGCTCGCGTCCTCGACGCCCCGGGTCTCGGCGACCAGCCGGACGGCGTTGTCAGCGAGCTGCCAAGCCCGTTCCTCCATCTGCTCCGGCGTCAGGTCCGGGCTGGTCGCGATGGCGGCCAGGTCCTGCGTCATCTCGCCGAGCACGCCTTCAAGGTCACCGACGGTGTCTCGGAAAAGGTCCAGCCGTTCCCAACAGCGATAGAAGACCCGCTCCTCGACGGTCTCGGGGGTCACGAAGTTGAGGATCAGTACCTTGGGGCTGCGCTGCCCAAACCGGTCGATGCGGCCGATGCGCTGCTCGATCCGCATCGGGTTCCAGGGGATGTCGTAGTTGACGAGCCGATCACAGAACTCGTAGTCGAGGCCCTCGCAGCCGACCTCGCTGGAGAGCAGGACGTCGAGGGCCTCCGCGTTCTCCCGGTCGAGGCGGAACCGGTCCCGCAGGCGCTGCCGGTCGGGCTCGGCCACGCGTCCGGTGACGACCCCGACGCGGACGCCGGCCGCCGTCAGGTGCTCGGCGAGGTAGTCGAGGGTGCCGAGGAAGAACGAGAAGACGAGGAGCTTTCCGGGACCGTCGACGGCGCGGGCGTCGCTGACGGCCTGGAGAAGCCGCTCGAGTTTGGGATCGTCCAGCGGCAGTTGACGGGCCATCTCACGCAGGTCCGGATCCGTCGGAAGGGGAAGCCTGGGCGGATCGTTGTCGGGTTGGGCCTCGGGGGCGTCGGTCAGATCCGTGATGGCCGGCTCGCCGGCCGCCACGATGCGTCGAGCGAGTGCGGGAAGGCAGCTCGACGCCTGCCGCTCGAGGGTGTCGAGAATCAGGCGGACCACGACCGGGTTGTAGCGGGTGAGCAGCTGGTCGCGGCGGGCTTCCAGAAGGCGGTCGTAGAACTGGCGCTGCACCGGTGTGAACGGCACCGACACGGTGTGCGGCTCACGGATGGTAAACCCTCCGATGTCCCGTCGGCGGGTGCGGTTCACCAGTGGCGCGAGAGTGTTCAGCTCCTCGATTTCGCGCACGCACCGGACCCTGTCGTCGGTCGTCAAGATTGCCGCGGCCAGACGCCTGCGCACGTCGTCATACCGGGGATCGATCGCGATCGCCTGCCGGCCCCAGCTGGTGTACGCCGCGGTGTCCAACGCCTTGAGCGCCTCCTTGGCGGCCTCGGGCGCACCGCTGCGCAGTGCCCGCACGGCGGCGTTGAGGTGTCGATTGGGCTCGACGACCTCGAAGAACGTCTGCCGATCCGGGAACAGGTCCGGGCGTAGCAGGTTGAGCAGGGTGAACAGGTCCCGGGCGTGCGTCTGCACCGGTGTGGCCGAGAGCAGGACGAGGGCAGTGCTGATCTCGCTGAGGTACTCGGCGAGATCGTGCGAGTTGGTGCCCGGCGTACGCAGGTGGTGTGCCTCGTCGGCGATCACCAGGTCGAAGGTGGGCGGCGGGTCCAGCTCGCGCAGGCCCTTGTCCTTCTTCCGCTTGGTATCCCCCTTCAGGTACGCCGTGCGGGCGAAGAGCTCATAGTGCACGATCGCCCGTCGGTACTCCTCAGGCCAGGCGCCGTCCAGGTGAGCCTCGTTGAGGCAGTAGCGCAAGCTCGACGAGTCGAGCACCCGGAAGTCCTGGTCGAAGCGGCGCATTTCTTCGCGCCACTTGACCGTGAGCGCCTTGGGGCAGAGGACGAGCACGTGGTCCAGCGGCTGTCGGGCTGCCAACTCCTTCATGATCAAGCCGGCTTCGATCGTCTTTCCGACGCCGACGTCGTCGGCGATGAGCAGCCGCGGCTCGTCGGCGCGGGCGAGGCGCAGGAGCGGCCGGAACTGAAACGGCACGTACTTGATCCGCGCTGCCCGCAGCGAATAGACGTGATCGGTGAGCGGGTGACTGAGCCGGGCGGCGACCAGGCGGGCCCGGAACTCCTTGGGAGACAGGCCGCCAGTCGTTGCGTCCTGTTGCGCCGCTGCGAGCACCAGCTGGTCCTCTGCGTACTCGCGCATGCTCCCCGCTTCGTGGAAGACGCGATAGCGGCCGAACCCATCGACGCTTTGAAGAATCTGGATGACCGGTCCGACTCGACTGGGGTCGGCTTGAACGGCAACGATGTCACCGACGTTGAATCCCACGCGCGCCCCTCGAACTCGCCCCACGCTTTTGGCCCTCAACCGCCGCCTCGCCCGGTGCCCAGAGCATAGGCACGCTTCGACGGTCTCGACGGGGCCGTTCAACCGTATGGAGATCGATCTGCGCCGAAGGTCGTAGGCCAGAGCCGTTTCGGCTTGAGGCAGTCACCCACCCGCCGCTCGGTTATTCACCACCGTCCGCGTGACGTGGCTTCGGCACCTGCCCGTTCGAGCGCGGCTTGAGGGCGACGACCAGCGCTTCCTTCGTACCCTCCGGGTTGTCAATCTCCTGCCAGCGGACCTCGCACCGACCGGTTCCCCCGGCTACCAGCAGCAGGTCCGCCGGCGGTGGTGACGGGTCGAGCAGCAGGCCGGTGCCGAAGGCGGGTGGGGACTGCGCTCGCTGCGACCTACGGAAGCGTGATCATCTTATGCGGCCTTGATCAATTCGGGAGTACGCCGAGGATCAACGCTTGGGTAGGCTGCAGTCCAAGACGGAATCCGACATCACGGGGAGCGCGATGTACGACCACCGATACACGCCGACCTTCAAGGATTGCGTCCAGCGCTACCAAAACCGCTCGGAGGTTCTCGCCGCGCTGTCCCAGACTCTCACCGAGCTGGCGATGCAGCCCTTCGGTAACCCGCGCCTCCAAACGCACGCCGTCAAGAAGGCCCAGCAGGACACGTTCACCTCCTATGTGACGAACCAGGGGCACCGGCTCATCTGGCGTCGGGTCGGGAACGTCATCGTGCTCCTGCTCTTCGGCGAGCATGATGCCGTCTACCGACGCGCCGAGCGCCTCCGGCTCGAAATCGACGACACGCAAAACGTGCTTCGGGTTATCGATGAAGACCCTGAGACCGGGCAGCAGGTGCCGTACACCCAGCGCCGAGCCGACGAGGGGCGACTCTTCATGGCCTGGAACGACGCCGAGCTTGCCGCCTTCGGCTTCGCGCCCCAGGAAATCAAGGTTCTTCGACGGCTGAACGTCGACACTGACCTGACATCGCTCGACTCGCACATGCGGCCGCACGCTTGGCAAATGGCGATGAACCTGGCCATGTACGGCGATCCACATGGAGAGACGCCCTCCCCGGTCGTCGACGAAGAGCCCGCCCTCGTGGCCGACCCACCCGCTCCGGTGGACGAGCGACTTTCCGACGCGCTCAGCACCCCGAAGACCAGCCCAGAGTTCGTGCCGGTGCCCGCTGACCGGCTTGCGGACTGGCTGGCTAAGCCGATCGAGGACTGGATGGTCTACCTCGATCCGGCTCAGCAGGACCTGGTGGAGCGGACATACAGCGGACCCGCACGGATCAGGGGTGCTGCGGGAACGGGAAAGACGGTCGTGGCTCTGCACCGCGCCCGAGCGCTAGCGCGGCTCGGCAAGCGGGTGCTGGTGACCACCTACGTCCGTAACCTGCCCGAGGTGTACCAACAGATCTTCGCCCGGTTCGCCAAGCCCGAGCGGGACCTGGTGGAGTTCGCCAATGTGCACCGTTGGGCACTTCAGTACCTGCACCGGCACGACAAGCCGATCAGGGTCGACCAGCAGGCCGCCAACAACGCCTGGCGAGCAGCGCAGTCTCGTGTTGTCACTGCCGCCAGCCCTCTCAAGAGAGCTGGTCTGAGCTCCGCCTACCTGCGAGAGGAGGTCGACTGGGTAATCCGTGGCCGTGCGCTGCCGGACCTGGACTCGTATCTCGCACTCGAACGCAACGGGCGAGGGACTCCGCTTTCCAGGGAGCTCCGCACCGATGTGTGGCGGCTGGCCGACGAGTACGCGTCGGAGCTGGCGAACCGGGGAGCGGCTGACTTCACCGACGTACTTCTCAAGGCACACGAAGTGGCGCGGTGCAATCCTTCCGAGTACGACGCGGTCATCATCGACGAAGCCCAGGACCTGACCGACGCTGCCCTGCGTCTCCTCTACGCACTGGTCGGGGACCGCCCCAACGGGCTTCTGCTAGTCGGCGACGGCCAGCAGTCGATCTATCCGGGCGGATTCAATCTGTCAGCGGTGGGCGTCCAGGTACGTGGGCGCTCTCATGTCCTGACCCACAACTACCGCAATACGCGTCAGGTCTACGAGGCAGCCCAAGCACTCATGGCCGGCCACCACTTCGACGACGGCGGCGAGCGGCCAGAGACAGGTCTACGATCGGTAGAGCTATCCCGCACCGGAGCTCCTCCGGTGCTCTCCACCAACGCATCAGCTGAGGAGCATGATCTGGCCCTTGCCGAGGCCGTCGAGTCGGCGATCGGGGAGGGAACCGGGATCGGGGACCTCGCCGTGCTGGTACCGACCCACGCACTCGCCCAGCACTACACCGATCTGATCGATTCGTTGGGCCTGCCGGCCCAACGGCTAGAGGACTACGACGGCACCCCCACGACTCTCGTCAAGGTCGGCACGTACCAACGGGCCAAGGGTTTGGAGTTCAAGAGAATCTTCCTGCCGCGGCTCGACGCCGACGGCCTCCGGGAGCGTCCCGGCCGCGGCGAGGACGCCGAGTCGCACGCGGAGCGGACGGCTCTGCTGCGCCGGCAATTGTTCGTCGCCATGACCCGTGCCCGTGATGGTCTCTGGCTTGGCTGGGTGGGAGCACCTAGCTCACTTCTGCCGCCGTCGCTGACGGGTAGCTCGACAAAGCTTTCTCGCGAGAGGTGAGCTGCGGTCTAAGCGTGCGGTCCAGCAGCGCGGCATCTGCTGTCGGTAGAGGCAACAATGCGCGGCGGAGGTACACGCTCCACGCCTGCGGCTTGGGGAAGGCTGCCATCTGCTCGATTAGCGGCTGTAACTCCAAGCCGCCCGGATACGGCACCAGCCCATCTATATCCAAGTTGCAGCCGGAGGAGAACCGGCGTCCGGCAATTTCCACCGGCGCGTCGAGGGACCGTGCCGCGTTCAGTGCCACCGCAGTCCCGATGATCCGGCCCCTGTCTCGCGTCGGGCTCCGCCACGCGCCCCGCGTCGCGTAGAGAAACAGTCGGTCGCCTGCGGCCAGCGCCGCCACCTCGGCCCGCGGGGTGGCGGGAAAGGCCATCCGCTGTTCGCGAAGCACCCAGCCGATGGCGTCTCGGTCGCCGAGGATCAACAGGTATGAGCGAGACACCGCATAAGCCTACGACGCAAGCTCGAGCGCCCCACGACGCACGCGCTCGGCAAAGCGCTCCGTACGAACCAGGTCGCTCAGCTGGACGCCCGCCCGCTCCTTCTCCTCTTCCACTTGAGCCGTGACGACCACGGTGAGTAGCTGAGCGAAGTGATGCTCCGACTCCAAGGGGTGCCACACCACCCGAAGGATCTTGTCGCAGATGTTCTTCCCGCCGGCCCCAGGAGGCAGGGACCCGGTCCCCACCAGCCGGACTTTCAGCGCGGCCAGCAGATGATGACGCGCGGCCCGGTAACCCCAGAATGCCCTCTTGTTACGGAAGAGCCACTCGAGCCGGTAGAAAGCCGCCGCAGTCGTGTAGTAGACGAGGGGATCATGGTTAGGCTGGAAAAGCATCTTCTCGTGCTTGCTCTTCAAACGCGCGTAACGGCCTGTGCCGGCGGGCTCGTTCAGGATCATCGCCGCGTAAGCCTTCGTCAGCTGAGGCCGGGTGATGACCCGGGTCCGCTCGACGCTGGCTTCCCCGCTGTACTGGCGGGACCGCCGCTCGTAGTACAGCCTGCGCGATTCCGGCTGGGCGGCGAAGAAGTCCTCCAGTTTCTTGTGGAACGACTCTCGTGCTGCGAGGTCGTCCTCGGTGACGGCCGTCTGCCGGTTGGTCGCTGCGATGATCCCGCCGATGACGTCCTCGTCGTTGGACTGGATCAGCCTGACGTTGACGTGCACGCCGTCGGAGAGGCTCTCTCGCTGGTCGAACAGCACGTGACAGGTTTGACAGCCGTTGACAATCTGAAAGTCGCGGATGTGGACCTCTTCGCCGGTCGTCGTCAGCTCTCTCGCGACGATCGTGATCCCGTTGTTGAGGACCGCGAAGCGCCCACGACGATCCGGGTCTTGAAGGGTGCGACGGATCTCGGCGTTAACTGAGTTGTAGCCCTGAAAGTCGCGGACGTTTTCGTAGAACAGAACCTTGCGAATCCCGCCGTTGGGATCGGTCAAGATCCTCTCAACCAGCTTCCTTGCGGGGAGCACGCCAAGGAACGCCTGCTCAACGCCCGGAATCTTGGGCAGTGGCAGCTTCTTCGGCATGGTAAAGCTCGCACCAACCGCCTCCGACGCCTTCTTGTAGAGCTCCCGCAGCTGGCTGGCGCCGACCGCGACAACATCCACGTCCTCGAAGATGTCAAGCTCCCGCAGCCGCTTCGCCGCGGCGATCCGCTTCTCCTCAAGGAGGCCGTCGCCGGGCCGGCCTGTGGAGACGTAGTGGATCGACAGCTTCGGCAGGCCCTTCTTGAACTTGCTCACGTCTTTGTACACAGCGTCTACGCATGCGCGCAGATTGGCGACATCCTGAGACCGCTTGTACGTCATCGACCCGCGGCTGAACACCTGAACGAGATTGTCAGCAAGATCGGTAAAGACCTTGGTCTCGAACTTCTCGCTGCGCTTCGCCTGGATGATCACAAAACGAACATCCAGTTGCTTGGCCTTCCCCACCGCGTCCCGCACCTCGTCGGCGTCACGGAGCAGGTCGCCGTTGACGACGACCGCGGCGACATCCATGCCGAGATCATCCCCACCGCCCATGCGGAACTGGTCGGGGTTGAAGTCATCCTCGTGGTAGGCGCTGAGCACGCAGTACCCGGCGAACGCCTCGAATGCCTCGGCGTCGTTCAACGCAGTCAGCTCTTGATCCTTCTGGAACTGCTTGGTCCATTCTTCGAGGATGAAGTCCACGCCGACCTCCGGATGCCTCGGTGACAGGCTGCGAGGCAACCCTAGCGAAGCGCGACCGTTGATGCAGCTTTCGAATCGATGATCGTTTCTGACAGGACCCGAACCTGGGCGAGGAGGTCCACGGGGGCGGCTTCAAGGTCAAGGGCGTGGCAGACGATCTCGATGCCGGCATTGCGGACGAGATGCCGGACCGGCGGATGGTCGCCGGACACGTAGACCAGGTGTCCGCGCGACAGCTGGTAAGCGATGCAGTAGGCAAGCATCTGGTATGCGTCCCCGCGTGCGGCGTCAGCCTTGTACTTCGCGTCCACCACCGCGCCCACCCCGCCGCTGGCGTCACGCCAAAGGATGTCCGGCCTCAGGTCCAGTTGCCGAGCTTCGTCGAGATGCTGGTGGGCCTGAAAGGACACCGTGCCGCCGTCTACCGGCTCGATCGCCTCGCGGAGCGCCACCGAGAGGAAATCCTCGTAAACCCGCCACATGTCGAGCAGGAACGCGTTGGACACCACCCCGCCTCGGCCGGCCTCTACCGACGCGCCTGCAAGGACCAGTTCAGCCAGCCGCAGTGCGACAACCAGCCGATCGTTGAGCCGACTTGGACGCCACATCGGTGCCGGCAAGCCGGCCCGTAGCCGGACAACTCCGACGAAGCGTCCCGCAAGGTGGCGCAGCATCCGCCGTGACTCGGCACCGATCCCCGGTACGGCCAGCATCCGATCGACTGCCGTGGCGAGGATGCGGTTCTCCGGGATGTCGACGGTGTACTCGTCGTGACGGATCTCGAGCGGCAAAGCTAGACCTGCCCTGCGGCTCAGTTGCGCCGTCTCGCGCAGGCGCCCTCGCAATATCGGTGACGTCTCGTCGATGACCTGATAACCCTGCAACAGACCAGGACGGAGCGCCCGATCGGTCTGCCGCCACAGCGCGGCGGCAAGCGCTGGCACCAGCCCCTTCTCGTCGGTCAGCGCGACGTTTTCGTTGCGCCACCCCTTCGGGTTACGTGCGTAACCGACGAGAAAGAGCAGCCTGGCGACTGGCACCTTGGGCTCGATGTGCAGTTCCACCTCGCCAATGCGAGCTGCACCGACCTTGTTCCCGGCGCGCACAATCCACATGCCGCCTGTCGGGCCGGGGCGTACCTCGACAATCTCCGAGGCAGCGAGCCGGCGTGCATCCTCGGCGCTGAGGTGTACCTGCACCGCCGGGCCAGCCTCACGTACTTGGATCAGGGCCATGGCTGGTGCGGCAGCGATTGCCGCAGGACGTCGAGCGCGTAGCGCCGCTCGACGTCAATGTCGTCGGCGTAGTGGTGCTCGACGAGCAACGGCATGATGTCGTGGCGCCACACTCGCTCGAGCCCGTCCGGCTTGGCATAGATTGACTGCCGCATCAAGTACGACGGGCCTATCGCGTAGTCCGCGTCGACAAGCCGCCCGTTGAGCGCGTCAAGCAGATCGGGCGAGTCGGAGTTCAATCCCTCTCGGTTCAGCCAGCGGCGCAGCAGCCCGGAGACCGGCGGCTTGGCAGGGTGCATCTCGACGAAGGCGAACCGGCGCCGCATCGCGGCATCGACCAGGGCGATCGACCGATCGGCCGTATTCATCGTGCCGATGAAGTAGAGGTTTGTCGACAGGGTGAAGTCCTCCGCGGAGTACTGCAACCGGATCCGCTGGTCGCGGTACTCGAGCAGGAAGTACAGCTCACCGAAGATCTTCGCCAGGTTGCCGCGGTTGATCTCGTCAATAACCAGGACGTACGCGGTGGAGGGGTGCTCCCGGGCGTCGTCAGCGAGCTTTCGCAGCGGGCCCGAGGTCAGCTTGAACCGAAGGGTCCCGTCTTCGCCACTCTCCGGGCGGAAGCCTTCGAAGAAGTCCTCGTACGTGTAGGACGGGTGGAACTGGATCAGCTTGACGGCGTGCGGCTCGGTCAGGCGGGCTGCCAGCTTCTGCGCCAGGTACGTCTTGCCGGTGCCCGGCGGGCCGTACAGGATCACCTGCCGGCGCTCAGCGAGCAGCTCGCGCAACTCCCCCAACCATTCCTGATCCGTCAGCAGGTCGGTCGCCGTCTCTTCGGTCAAGTCGGCGAGCTGAGCCTCTGGGATCGGCTCCACTGTCGGCTGCACCGAGACCAAGTCGGCGTAAAGCCGCTCGAGGGCGTCGAGCGCGTCAGTCAGGTCGATCAGGTCGTCCTGGCTCTGGGTCAGCGTGGGCAGCGACCCGGTCAGGTTTGTCAGATCCTGCGGTTGCTTCGTGTTGAGCCAGCGCGCCGGCCGACGCAGGTTGGACCGCCGGTCCGGTGAATCCACGAAATAGGCGGCACCTTCGACCAAGCCCAGGTAGACGTCGCCGCGGTGGACGGTCATCAGGTAGTCGCCGGGCCGCATCTTGCGGAAGAACGCGCTGAAGTAGCTGTAGAGCTTCTCCCGTACCGAGTAGCTTTTGTGCCGATACTCCTCGTCCACGATCTGTTGGAGCCGCTGGGGCTCAACCTCGTCGTCTAGCTCCGGCAACTGCGATGCCGCTAGTGACACCCAACCCTGGGCCAGCCACTCCGGCACAAGGTCGATGCCGTCAACGTTCGAACCGCGTACGAGCCAGGCCCGACGCGCGGCCGGCTCCGCCACGGATACTCGGTCCACTACCAGGTCGATGGTCACCCGTTGCTCTCGGCTGGCTTGCCGGCCCTCGAACTCGACGCCTTCCTCGATCAACCGCTTACGAAGGTCATCGCCCCGGTGTCTTGAGTGCTGGTAAGCAGCGACAGGCACCCGACCGTCAGCCCACAACACGCGATGTGAATTCTCGACGTAGGTTTCCGCGAGCAGGTGGGCGATCTCCTCGGAGGAACCGTCCACCAGCTCCGCCAGGTCGTCGTACGCGGTCCAAGACCCGGCGGGCACATTGTCCAGAGCGGCCGCGATGGTGCTCAACTTGCTCTCGTACTTCTTACGGGCCTGCTTCCGACTGCGGACGATCTCACGGTATCGCCGGCTGATCTCGGCGTACAGCTCCTCCGAGCTTGGGTAGGTGCCGAGCGCCGCACGGCCCTCATCGGTGATCCACCAGAGGGCGTCTCGCTTGACCATCCAGCCGACTGTGGCGGCATCGCCGGTATGGAAATGCGCAGCGACCATCCATGCGGGAGCTCCGCTCTTCTGCGCGCGCAGCTCCGGCTCCGTCAGGGCGACGCGCTGCGCGACCTTCTCCAGCACCGCCTTGCCGGGCATTCGATCGCCGGCGTCGCGCAGCACTTCCAGGCAGGTCCGCACGAGTAATCCGTACCGGATACCTTCAGCCATGGTCCCGGCCTTTCGGACGAAGCGATCGTGGTCTGAACAGCCTACGGTCAGTCGGCATGACGAAGCTACGCGTGCTCGGGGTAGACGGCTGCAAGGACGGCTGGGTAGCCATCGAGCTGCATGACGGCGCCTTCGCGGGAGCACACATCGCGGCCACCCTGCCGGCGTTGCTGGCGGAGCGCGCGGACGTCGATGTGGTGGGCCTCGACATGCCGCTGGGGCTGGCCGAGGCGGGGTGGCGCCAGGCCGACGTCGCAGCGGCTGCCGCTCTCGGTGCAGCAAGGAGCACGGTGTTCCGGGTGCCGCCGCGACCGGTCTGGCTCGAAGAGGAGTACGAGCCGGCGGTCAAGCGCTGCCGGGAGATCACTGGGCAGGGCTTCAGCCGGCAGGCGTGGGCGCTGCGCAACAAGCTGCTGGAAGCCAACGCCTACCGGAATATCGCCCCGCACCGGCTCTTCGAGGTGCATCCCGAGGTGTCTTTCCGCGGGATCGCTCAAGGCCGCAGTCTGCCATCCAAGAAGACATGGCAGGGCCAGATGCAACGACGCGACCTGCTCCTGGAGGTCGGCATCGCACTGCCGGCGGAGCTTGGCGCGGCGGGACGAGCAGGCCCGGACGACGTGCTGGACGCCGCTGCCGGCGCCTGGAGCGCTCACCGCATCGCGACGGGCCAGGCGACCAGCTACCCCGACCCAGCCGAGGCGTGTGCGGCTGGAGGCACCATCGCCATCTGGTGCTGAGGATTCTGGCGGGTCGGCATGCTTGAGCGACAAAAAGTCTCAACCGACGCGTTGCCCGTTCATTTGGGACATCGTCCACCATCGCCGTGCGATATACAGGGTGCTCGCAGGCTCGACACGCACCGTCGTCGGGTCTCCTCGCGAAGGGTAGTTTGCAATGAGCGGTGGACTGCATCTGTCGGTACGGGTGCCGTGGCACGACAGCGGTTGGGCAGGCACGGTCTGTAACAGACCACTGGACAACACGTCCTGCGTGCTGCTTCAAGAACATTGGCGAGCACCGAGACGACGAGTACGAAGCCACCCACGCCGACAAGCCGCTCGACCTGGTCAATCCAAATCGGGTCCCGTGCGTCAGCGAGCGCGGCTCCTTCATGAGTCCGCACAGCTATCAGCTGATCAAGGAGCACCCGTACCGATTCACCTCGGCGCTGAAGGGTCGGCTCCAACCGACGCCGGTGACCGTGCCCGCCTACGGCGTGCATGCCACGCCGTACTTCTGGCTGCACCGGGACAATGTCGCGGAAGTGCTCCGGGCCACTGACGTCGAATATCGTGAGGAGCTGGAAGAGCTCGTCAACGACACGCTCAAGTTCAAGCCACAATGGGTCATTCACGGCGAGAACCAGCGCGCCCTGATCACCCGTTTCTTCGCCGACGTCGAGCCGGGCAACGGCCTCGTCTTCTTCTACCTGAAGCACTCACCATTCACCGCGGCTGGCACGAGCGGTGGACGCAGCCTCCTGGTCGGCGCTGCCCGGATCACCGACATAGATCTGCCCAGTGCCTGGAAGACGGCGGGATCGACGCCGTTCCCCAACCACATGTGGGAGACCAACGTCCGGCACTCGCTCCGCCCGGACGGCAAGGAGGGGGTGCTGCTGCCGATGGCAGGGCTGGCCGCCCTCGACCTGGATCCGGACGAGCTCGGCGACGCTCTGGCCTGGGCCCCGGAGTACGGCAGCCGGGAGTTCATGTACGTCACCGAGCACGTCTCGGACGACACCGCCATCGCGGCGCTTGAGCGGCTCTACCGTGCAGCGGAGCGGTGCCTGGACCTCGGCTTGGACATGCCGCGGGTATCGATGGACTGGCTCTCGGAGCGCATCGCCGAACTGTGGACCATGCGCGGTCCCGCTCCCGGCCTCGGTGCCGTCCTCGAGGCCCTGTCCGTGCCGCACGGTCCGGTGGTCGCCCGCGCGATCGCCCGGCAGACCCCCGAGGGCGTCGACCCCTGGGACTTTCTCGGCCAGGCCATGGAGGAGCCGGCGAAGCTGGGTCCCGAACTGGCCAAGAAGCTGAGCGGCACACCGCGCAAGGTGTGGCGCAAACTGCCCGACGAGAAACTGCGGTTCCTGAAGCTGCTGACCCGCTTCAACCTCACCGTCGCACAGGCTGACGCTCTGTTGACAGGCGGAACCGAGATCGACCTGAGCCACGAGGAGCTGCTGGAAGACCCCTACCACGCATTCACCTGCCTGTTGGGCGGCCCAGCAGAGGTTGCCTTCGATGTGATTGACCGGGGCTGCTTCCCTGAAGCGTCGGTGAGGGCAGCCTTCCCGCTCGAGGAACCGTCCGCGATGGTCGACGCCGCGGACGAACGCCGGGTGCAGGCGCTGCTGACGGCCGTGGCGGAAGAGGCCGCAGCCTACGGCGACACAGTCGTGCCGCTCGGCCGGATGCTCGATGCCATCCAGGAGCGGCCGCTGGTCGAGCCCTGTCCGCTCACCGAGGATGTGCTGGAGGCCCACGAACTCCACCCCTCGGATCTCAGCTACGACGAGGAGTCGCCGTACTGGCCGCCGGTGTGCGGGACGGCGCTAACCGACGGGTCGCCGGCGTTCAAGCTGACCCGGTTGGAAACGACGAGCCGAGTGATCCGCGCCACCGTCGAGGAGCAGCTGGCCAGAATGCGTCACCAGGCGCCGGGCGACGTGCGCGTGGTCCTCGATAGTGCGCTGCCCGCCTACAGCCCACAAGCCGATGACATCGCGGCCGAGGACCGTGCACGCGCAGAAAAGACCGCCGCCCTCACCGAGTTGTTTGCCGCGCCGCTGAGCGTGCTCGACGGCCGCGCCGGCACTGGCAAGACGACCCTGATCCACGCCCTCGCCAACCACCCGGCTGTCAACAGCGCCGGCGTTTTGCTGCTCGCCCCGACCGGCAAGGCGCGGGTGCAGCTCACGAAGAAAGTGAAATTGCCCGCCCAGACTCTTGCCCAGTTCCTCGGCAAGTACGGCCGGTACGACAAGGACACGGGCGCCTACTTGATCGACAGCAGCCGGCCGAAGGCGCCACGGTTCGGGACGGTAATCGTGGATGAGTCGTCCATGCTGACGGAGGAGCAGCTCGCGTCTCTTTTCGACGCGCTGCGGCCCCCGGACCGCCTCATCCTGGTGGGCGACCCGCGCCAGCTACCACCGATCGGCGCCGGCCGCCCGTTCGTCGACCTCATCGCACGGCTCACCCGTGAAACGAAGGTGCCGGCATTCCCCCGGGTAGCTCCCGGGTACGCGGAGCTGACAGTGCTGCGGCGGCAGTCCGGCCATGTGCGCGACGACCTGATGCTGGCTGGCTGGTTCGCCGGTGACGAGATCCCCGAGGGATTCGAAGAGGTGTGGCATCGGCTCCGCAACGGGGCCGAGATGGACACGCTGGCGGCTCGCGCGTGGCAGGGGGCGCGTCCGGAGCAGGCTATCGACGCGGCCCTCGCGGAGGAGCTGGACATAGCCGGGCCGAAGGCCTTTGCGAAGTTCGAGCTGTCCTATGGCGGCCAGGAGAACGGGCCGTGGGTCAACTTCCCCACGGGCAAGGATGGGGCCGGCGAGCGGTCGGAGGCATGGCAGATTCTCTCCCCCACTCGGACCAGCCCGTGGGGCACCATCGAGGTGAACCGACGCCTGAAGCGCAAGTATCGCGGCAAGGCATTGAAAGACGCGCTGCGCCCATCGTACGAACGCACGGTGCCGCCGCCGATCGGAGCGGAGCAGATCGTGCTCGGCGACAAGGTCCTCAACAATCAGAACAAGACCAAGAAGGCCTGGCCTGTCGTCCCCGATGCGCTGAACTACGTGGCGAACGGCGAGATCGGAGTAGTGGTTGGGCAGATCAGCAAGAAAGGTTCTCCCCCCAAGTACACCCATATCGAGTTCTCGTCCCAGGTCGGGTCGCGGTACAGCTACGCCTCCAGCAATGAGGACGACCCGGCGCTCGAACTCGCCTGGGCGATCACGGTGCACAAGGCCCAGGGTTCGGAGTTCGGCAAGGTTTTCGTACTGCTGCCTGGGTCTTCGCGGCGGCTGTCCCGGGAGTTGCTCTACACCGCGCTCACCCGCCAGAAGGAGAAGGTCGTCCTGCTGCATGAGCGGCCGATCGACGAGCTGTTCGAGCTGACGCGGTCAACCGGTTCCGAGACGGCCCGCCGGCTCACGGACCTGTTCGCGGCTCCTGCGCCCCGCGAGGTGCTGCTGCCAGATGGCACCGCGGCTGGCGTGCTCGACACCAATCTCATCCATGTCACATCGACCGGCATTTTGGTCCGCAGCAAGAATGAGGTGATCATCGCTGGCATCCTTGAGGACCTGGTGCCGGGTTGCTGGGAGTACGAGAAGCCCTTGAGCGCCGGCGAGGTGACCCGCCTCCCCGACTTCACCATCGCCGGCTCGGATGGTCGGCCGGTCTACTGGGAGCACCTCGGCATGTTGGACAACCCGCAGTACGAGGCAGCCTGGGAACGCAAGCTGGCCTGGTACCGCGAACAGGGTGTGCTGCCACATGGGGAAGGGGGCGGCCCAAAGGGCACGCTGATCTGGACCGACGACCGAGACGGGGTCGACGTACCGGCCTGGACCGAGCTGGCCAGGTCAGTGCTCGGGTCGGGCTCGAGTGGGGTACGGGTGCCGGCCAGGCGGGCAGCCAAGAAGGCAGCACCGGCAGCGGCCCGTACCCCGAACTGACGACAGTTTCGGGCCCACAATCAGCGAAGGTGTGCGATTATCGCACCATGGTCGAAGACAGCGACTGGACGACCGTTGGCGAGCAGATCCGTCAGGCACGCCTCGGCGCCGGCATGTCGCAGGCCGAGTTGGCTGCGCGCGTCGGGCTTGACCGGACGATGATTGCGAAGGTCGAGGCCGGTGGGCGTCGCGTAGATGCCTTGGAACTCATCCGCCTGGCCACCGCGCTCGACGTACCGATCGACTACCTCCTGCAGCGACGACTAGCTGTCATCTCTCATCGCGCGGAGCTGCTCGCAGAGGACAATGACACGGAGGTCGCGCGCAGATCCCAGCGCCTTGACATCACGCTGTCCGCGTGGCTCGGCGACGTACGCCAAATGATCGACGCGGGGACGCTGCGCGCTAGCGCCCCGATGCGCTACGACGGTCGAGTCGAATCGGAAGCCGATGCCCGGTTGGCGGCACGATGGCTGCGCCGAGCACATGGGGTGGGCGATGCGCCAATCGACACGCTGATGGAGTTCAGCGAACGCAGCGGACAGTACGTCCTAGTAAGCGACCTCCCCGGAGACGGCGCCTCGCTGATCGAGGGTGAGCTGGCGGTGGCAGTGGTCAGCGCCAACGGGCATCCCGGACGGCGGCGGGCAACGGCAGCCCACGAACTCGGTCATCTGGTGCTCGGCGATGAGTACTCCAGCGACCTGGCAGTGCACATGTCGCGGGCGGACCGCGAGGTTCTCATCAATGCCTTCGCCGCCGAACTCCTGCTGCCGGTCGCCGCCTTTCCAATCCGCAACGCCGAAGGCAACCTCCGCGAGGAGGTCATTCGGTTGGCCGCTCGCTATCGCACCTCGTGGTCGCTTGCGCTCCGGCAGGCGGAGCAGGGGGGCTGGCTCGACGCCGCAATGCGACGGGGGCTGAGCCAGGTCACTCCCACCCAAGCGGAATTCATGGATGCGGTTGGATGGTCACCGCAGCCCGATCTCAATGCCGTGCGCGTCCCGCCCGGCTATTCGCATGCGGTCATGGAGGCATGGCGGCGTGACCTGGTGACGAGTTCTCGTGCTGTCGAACTCATGCACGGGCAAATCACCCGCAACGACCTGCCCCCGCGCGATGAGGCAGATCTGGCCCTGTGAGCAGCCAAGGACTGGTCGACAAGCCGGCGTTGGTCTTCGACACCACCGTGCTGAACCATTTCGCGCGCGCCGACCGCCTCGATGTTCTGGCAAGCATGGTCATTGGCCACCCATGCGCCACCACCCCCGTGGTCCTCGACGAACTTCGCTCCGGCGTGCAGCAGCATCCCGCCCTCAGCTCCGCACTGGAACTTGACTGGATGCGAGTCATTGCCCTTGACCAGCCCGCCGAACTCCAGTGTTTCGCGGACTGGGTCCGCAGGATCGGCGCTGGTGCCAGAGACATGGGCGAGGCCAGCGTCTTTGCCGCCGCCGACATCCACGGCGGGATCGCGATCACCGACGACCGTGATGCCACCAGGGTGGGTCGTGCCCACGGGCTGTCCGTGCACGGGACGATCTGGCTTCTGGCGGGTGGGTGTGGCGCGGGCAAGCTGACGGAAATTGGCGCCGGTGCGATCATCGACGCCCTGCGGCAGACCGGCCACCGGCTGCCCTGCACCGGGACGGAGTTTCCCGCGTTCGCACACCGCTACGGCCTGCTGTAGGTCCTCCCGCATCGCCAGGTCATTGCGCCCGACTCCATCCCGCCACGTGACGTCGTCCGTGCCCGGGCATCGGGTCGAGGACAGGAGGGAAGGGCTGGTTCAGATGAGCGGCGCGAGTCATCGCGTCGTAGCGCTCAAGGATCAGACGCTTCATTCGATACTCGCCGTACGTCCGTTCCTCCCGCTGACGGAAGACGGTGAAGGTGTCGAGCACGTAGTCGACCTCGTCTCGGCTGAGGCCGTAGAGCTGGAAGTAGGCGGCGTCCAGCTCCGCGCGGATCAGCTCCCGCCGCTGCGGATCCCAGACGAACGGCGGTCCGTCGTCTCCCAGGTCGCGGGCGTACGGCGCGAGGTCGTCGGCGGTGTAGGTCAGCTCAAGCACGCGAGCAGTGATCCACGCCGCCAGGTCCAGCGCTTCCGGATCCCACGGCACCCGCCGCTCATAGCTCTCGGGCGGCAACACCGGCAACTGTTTGAGTACGTAGAACTTCAGCGATGTGCCTGCGAACTTCTGCCGCACCACGTAGTCGAGACAGAGAGAACTGAGGTTGCCCTGTAGGCAAGCTGGATGCCCTCCGGGCAGGGCAAGCAGGAACTTGTCGCCAACCGCGGATCGGCTCGCGACGGCTGAGATTAGCGTGCGCTCGTCGGTGCTGCGGCAGATGTCGCGCCAGCCGAGCAGCCAGCCGCGCGACCAGCGGTTCCCGAGCCGGGCCTCCACCTCCGGCTCAGCCACCCAGTAGCGAGGCATGACGGTCTCTGCCGGGTCCCGGTGGGCGTCGTCGTCGAGCCTCGGCAGGGTGCCCACGTTGAGCTGCGCCTCGGTCGCACCCTCATACGTGCCGAGCCGATGGTCGAAATGGTGCGCCATTTTCGCCTCGTACAGCGGCAACATCCGCTCCCCGCCCCGCACGAAGACGTTGCGTACGAGCTTCCAGCCCGCATCGACGAGTCGATCAAAGGTGTGGAAGAGACCGGAGTCGGTCGCCATGTTGAACAGGCCCTGACGGAGCCAGAGCCGCCACGGATTGCCACCGGGATCATCCTCCCGCCAGAGCACCGGCACCCGGCTGTAAATCCCCAGCGCGATCTCGGCATCACGTCGTGACAGGAAGACCGGGCAGGTACCCGTGTTGGGGTTGAGTAGGCCGATCTCGTCCGGCGTCAGCCGGTAGGCCCGCACCTCTATGTCAGAGACCCTTCGAGCCCGGAATGCCAGAGAGGCCGCTGGCGCAGTTCGCTCACGCCCAGCGATCGTAAGCAGGGAAAAGCGAAGTGAGTGATGCACGTTTGAGAACAGTTTCTCCTCGTTCTCGAAGTCGTGGAGCGACACCAGGCTTTCGCTGGTCACCACGTTCTTGAAGAGGGCCTGTGTGGTCGCGTCGGTCGCGATACCGGTGGGCAGGATCATCCCGAGCAGGCTCCGCGGGGCTGCGATGCCTCGCGCGGCCTCGGCGAAGACGGCGTACGTGTTGAGCCTTCCGGCCCCGGTGAGCGGGTACCTGCCCGAGGCACGGACCATATGGCTTACCCCGCCCACCTCCCGTTGCGCGGTGAGCAGTTCGCCGTAGAGGTCCTGCCCGCTCTGGTGTCCCCTCGTCCGCAGCGCTTTGATCAGCTCTCGCCGCGCGGCGGCGTGCTCGGCACCGGCAATCGCCTGATCACGGCTGGCGAAAAACTCCTCCTGCTTCAGCTCGATCTTCTCCCACGGCGGGTTGGTGAGGATGCAGGAGAAGCCGCCCGTCCAGCCGGTCGCCGAGTCGACGCCAGCGCCGTCCGGCGGGACTCGGAAGATGTGCGGGAACTCGATGTGCCAGTGGAAGAAGCGGTACTGCCGGCTCATGGTCTCGACGACTTGGCGGGCCGCCTGGATCGTGCTGCCGCGCTTCCCCTCCGCCAGCCGTTCCAGGGTGCCGTGGGTGATCGCGTATTCACGCGTGCGCTCGGTCTTCGGGCCGACGAACGCCGTGCACCAGGCGTCGGCGATCAGCCGGGCGCACCTGCGGTCCTCGTCCAGCAACTCGGCCCGCTTAGCTTGGACGTGCACGTCGGCCAGCGACTCACACGGCGCCAGGTGCGCGATCGCCCGCGCTTCCTCGGCGAGGTCGAGGTTCACGCCGACCGCGTCGCCGAGCGGCCGCTGACCCCGCCGCTCGGCGGCGTTCTGCTTGCGCAGCGCGTTGACCACGGCCCGGTCGTCGCCGTCGAGCGCGACGAAGGCGGCGTCAGGGATGCCACGGCGTAGCATCGCGGGCGTCGCTCCCAGCAGCGAGTTGCCGACCCGGATGTTGGCGTCGAGATAGCCCAGGGGCTTGCCGGGTTCAAATGCCTCCAGCCAGAGCGAAACCTTCGCCAGCTCCGCTGCCATCTCGTTCAGGTCGACCCCGTAGCAGCAACGGCTAACGACGGTGCGCAACGCGATCCGGACGGCATCGATGCTTGGTTCCGCCTCATCGCTTCGCTCGGCCGCAAGCCGCTTGGCGATACGTCGGGCCGCGGCGATGAGGAAGTGCCCGGACCCAACCGCCGGATCGCAGACGGTGATGTCGAGCAGTGCTGCTTCGCGCGCGTCGCGGGTCGGCTTGTCGCATGCCTCTTCGAGCAGCGGCTCCAGCGTGGAGTCGAGGAGACTGTCGACCAGAGTGGCGGGGGTGTAGTAGCTGCCGCTCTTCTTGCGGTCGTTGCCGTTGAGCCGGGAGAAGTGGAATCGCCTACGCGTCGCGTCCCAGTGCGGGTGCAGCTCCAAGAGGGCCTCGTACACGCTGCCCAACTCCTCGGCACCGAGATGCCGGAAGTCGACCAGCTGCCGCCCGCCGTGGCGCTTCGCCAGCACGCTCAACGCCTCGACTGCTTGGAGGAGGGCAGCATTCGTCAACTCCGCGCCGCAGAGCGGCTCGTCGAGGACGCTCTGCTCGAAGATCCCGCCGATGGCGGGCAGACCGACCGTACGGGAGCCGGTTTCCGAGCCGAGGATGCGGAAGACCAGCTTGACACCCTGCCAGAGGTCACCGTGTCGGGAGTAGCGGCGAACGACCGCGAGCTTGCGCAATCGCTGCGACGACAGGTACGCGTCGTAGCGCTGGCGCGCGGCCTGGTCGGCTGCCGGGTCGAGCAGCAGCTCCCGGTCTTCGACGACCATCCAGAAGAGGAGCTTGTAGACGAGCCTCAACAGCGAGCGCTTGAAGTCGGCCAGCGACAGGTCCGTCCCGATGACCTCGCGGAGGTGCTGGTTGGCCGGGTGGTCGAGGAAGCCCGTACCCAGGATCTCCAGCGCGGCCTCGACCCCGCCGCGCAGCCGGGTGAGCGCCCGCTCGCCCTGCTTGGCGCCGTACGCCCGCCACTGCTCTAGCAGGCAGGACGGCGGACCGATTTCCTCGTCGCGGACCTTGAGCCGGCTGGCGTGCGCCATCCGGAACAACAGCACGAAATCCGCGAAAAGCTCCCCCTCGAAGATCGACTGAAGGTCGAACTCGATGTACGACGAGCCAACGAGACTCGTCGAGTCGCGCAGCAATCGCAGGCGCTGACCGTTTGACAGCACCCCCCAGAGATGCCGATCGCTCTGGTTCAGCAGTTGCTGGACCATGGCGTGCGGTGCGGCGCCCGCGGGTCCGCCGGCGCGGCCGACCCGCTGGTCGAGGTCGGCGTGCCAGGGCAGCAGGTGTAGCGGCACGGTTTGTCGCCACCGATGGCTGACCGGGAAGGATCGGTCATCGATGGGGATGCCGCCGGGCAACGGCTCATAGTCGCCGTATTGCAGTTCGCGCAGCAGCGGGCCGAGCCACTCGTCCCGCGTCAGGCGCGCGATGGACGCCGCGCCGCGCGCCCGCCGCTTCGCGAAGTCGGTGTACGTGTCGCGCAGGTAGAGGTACTTCGCGTTGGCCAGGCGGCGCACCGATTCGCTGGCGCCGAGGTCATAGGAGACGGGGTCGATCCCGGGGACTTCCGGATCACCCTCGCCGATCCGCTGCACCACTCCACCGGGCAACAGACCCCCGACCACCTGCACGGCGGGATACGACAACGCCATGTCCGCCCTCCCCCAGGTCGGCAGAACCCAGAGCTGGCACCAAGTAGTGGATTGATCACTATCGGTGTTGAGGCCGAGCGTATAGATCTATTCCCATGCCTACAAGGCCCGCATTGGTCGGCCGTCTGTCGCGAAGCCGCCAATCCCCGACGACTGGGCAGTCTTGATCGTCCACACAGGTCGATAACTGACCCGCACCGAGGGTGGCAGCGGCCTGACCAGCGATCCAAGATCTTTCAGGCGCGTGGATCTTCGCGCCTCATCCCCCTTGCGCCCGCACGAACCACCGCACCAGAAACCAGCACAGGAGGCCCGTCGTCGTGATCAACAGGTACGCCGGGAGCTGTGGAGAGTGCCGGAAATGGGTGGAGGCCGGGGCCGGACAGGCGGAGAACGTCGGTGGCCGCTGGAATCCGTTCCACCATGAGTGCGTACCGGTCAGAGCGGCTCCACCGGCGGGGACGAATCGCGGGTGGCACGACATGCCGGTTGTGGGCTTCGACATTGAGGGCACGGTGGACGAGCCCACGGAAACCCGCATTCTGTCGGCAGCGCTGGTGTACGCCGACGGCACGACGGCGAAGTGGCTCATCAACCCCGGCGTGCCGATCCCGGCCGACGCCACCGCCATCCACGGGATCACCAACGAGATGGTGAGCAGCGCCGGAAGGTCACCTCGGGAGGCGCTGGCCGAACTGGGAACGGCGATCGCGAAGCTGATCGCGGACGACACGCCGCTCGTCGCTTTCTGCGCCCACTACGACGTCACGGCACTGCACACCGAGCTGGCTCGCCACGGTCTTCCGCCGCTGGACTGGGACCGTGCCGTCATCATCGACCCCTCGATCCTGCATAAGCAGGTCGAGCCCCGTTGGTACGGCGGCCGGCAGCTCGGCGACCTGTGCAAGTACTACGAGGTCAAGCTGGCGGCCGCGCATGACGCAGCAAGCGACGCGCGTGCGGCGGTCGACATGGCGGTGTCGATCGCGGCCCGCCATGAACGGATCGCCCGGATGCGCCCCGATGACCTCCATCAGGCGCAAGTCACCTGGTACGCCGAGCAGGGGCGGGATCTTCAGGCGTATTTCGACCGGCAGGGCCGTGACGAGACAGTGAGCCTGGAATGGCCGCTGGAAACCAGGCGACGCCGATAGGCGAAGTTCCCATCTGTGGCTCTACACA
The DNA here is from genome assembly GCF_042650725.1 of Micromonospora sp. GCM10011541. Classification (NCBI taxonomy): domain Bacteria; kingdom Bacillati; phylum Actinomycetota; class Actinomycetes; order Micromonosporales; family Micromonosporaceae; genus Micromonospora; species Micromonospora sp. GCM10011541. The sequence continues at coordinate 25,142 of NZ_JBHSBP010000072.1, read as the reverse complement.
GCTTTTCGCATATCAGCCTGCCAGCTGCGCAGGGCCCGCTTGATGCGGTCGTTTTCCGCGAGGGCGTGGTCGAGCTGGCGGGTCCGCTCGTTCAGCTCGTAGGCGAGCCGGTGCAGCAGCGCGTCGACTTCGTCCGGCCGGTAGCCGCGCCTGCCAAGTGACGTGCGGGGCAAATCGACGGCGGTGAGCCGGTCCGGGGTGAGCGGGCCGGCGAGCGCGTTGCGGCTGCGGTAGGTGGCCATCAGCTGGCGAACTCTTCGGGCAGGTGGATCCGTTCGGCCGGGATGCCGGCGGCGAGCAGCCGCAGCCGCGACCCGGCGACCATCGCGGGCGGCCCGCACAGGTAGACCTCCTGGCCGGGCCGGTGATAGTCCAGCGCCACGGTGAGCGCGTCGCCTCGCTCGCCCGGCTCGGCGGCGACATCGTGGGAGAACGCGGGCACGATGGTCAGCCAGTCGTGGGCGCACTGCAGCTTGTCCAGGCTGATGGAGTCGTAGACGTCGGTGAAGGTGCGGGCGCCGACGACCAGGGTCACCCGCCGGCCGGCCCGCGACCCGGCGACCTGCTCGACCAGGGCGCGCAGCGGCGCCAGTCCAGTGCCCCCGGCGACCAGCAGCAGGTCCGCCCGCGACGCTGGGTCGAGGGTCAGGCTGGTGCCACAGGGCGGGCCGAGCCAGAGCTGGTCGCCGGGGCGTACCGCGTCGACCAGGGCGCGGGAAACCGTGCCGGCGGCGACGGCACGGACGTGGAACTCCAGCGTGCCGTCCGGGCGCGGGACGTTGGCCGGTGAGTACCAGCGCCACCGGCCGGGCCAGCGCTCGGTGGTGACAGGCACCGCCTGGCCAGGCCGGAAGTGCAGGCGCCGCCAGGGGCGTACGGTCAGGATGGCGATGCCGTCGGCGGCCCGGTCGTGGCCGATGACCTGGGCCGGCCACCAGGCCGGGCCGTCACCGACCCGCTCGGCGCAGCGGGCCACTGCCGCCGACGCACGCCAGCAGGCCCGCTTCCACGCCGCCGCCAGCTCGGGCGTCCACTGTGCGCCGGAGTAGCGGGCGACGATGGCGGTCAACCCGTCCCCGATGGTCGGCTGGTGCGGCAGCAGCCGGTAGCGGCGGTACGCCCGGCCGAGCACGGTCAGCAGTGCCGCCCGCCCGGCCGCATCGTCGCCGCCGCTGGCCAGCCGCCCCAGCGCGGCGAGGAACACGCTTGCCTCCCGCTCCGGCAGCAGCCCCGGACAGCGCTCCTCGACCGCACACCAGAAGTGTTCGGCCGCGGCGCGGGCGTACCGCATGGTGGCCGCCCACGACGCGGCCAGGCCGGCGGTCACGAGCCGGCCTCGTTTGCGAAGGCCCGCCGGGCCGCGGCCACCGCGTCGGCCGGCACGTCGAGCGCCGCGGTGAGGGTCAGCGCCAGGTGCCCGGCGAGCCGGGCCCGATCAACCCAGATGAGGTACGGCGCCAGCTCGGCGTCCGCCGCCACCAGCCGCAGCCACCGCGCGACCGCGTCCCGCACGCCCGCCGGGTCGAGCCAGCCCGCCATCGGGTACGCCCTGAGCCCGCTCACGCCCACAGCCAGGCGTCCGAGTCGCCGCCGTCGAGCAGCTCATGGACCCGCGCTTCGGTGGTCCCGGCCGCCCGCAGCGTGCCTCGGCCCCAGCGGGCCAGCCGGCACGGATGCGGCATCCGCTCGCTGCGGCACAGCGGGCCCGCCGGCCACTGCTCCGGCGCATGCGCCAACACCGCCCGTACGGCCAGCGCCACGTCGTCGTCGCTGACCGGCGTGAGCACCGGGAAGTCGTCCAGCACCGCAGCCATGGATAGCCCTTCCGCCAAGATCGAGAGTTGAAGTGGCACCGGAGCGGGCGGGGAGGGCGGATGCGTTCGGGCACGCCCCACCGGAGCCCAGCACCCGCCCCGGGCCATGCGTCCACCCTCAGGGCGAAGCGGAGCAGGAACTACAGCGTTCGAGAAGCCGAAGTGAGGCACAGTTGAGGCATCTGCGCGCCCATCTGATCGACGGAGGGTGACTAAAGTGGCGGCATATCGGAGGGAGGGTGCCGTGGCCCTGAAGCGACACCGGCTCTGCCAGCGACGAAAGGCGCTCGGGTTCAGTCAGGAACGCTTGGCCGAAGTCCTTGGGGTGGAACGATCGACGGTCGTCCGTTGGGAGAGCGCGGAGACGGATCCGCATCCGTGGCATCGGACCCGAATCGCTTCGGCATTGCAGGTTACGCTCGAACAACTAGACGACATGCTCGTCGATATCTCGGTAGCGACGCGTCGAGGACAGGCTATGGGCGAAGACACCCGCAACCTCTCATCCGCGGTTCGATCCCCACTCCTGTCCGGCCTGCGTGCGTTCCTTACCAGCTACGTGCCCGACCCGCTCGCTCAGCCAGTGCCACCCCTGCTCGACGTCCGCCGGAACGTGGTCCGGGTGCACAACCTCTACCAGCGAGCCAGCTACAGTTCTGCCGCTCGGCTGCTGCCGGAGGCGCTGCGTCAAGCAACAGAGCTGGCGAGCAGGACAACGGGTATGCATCGCGCCAGTGCCTTTCAACTGCTCGCCGCCGCCTACATCGCGGCGTCGAAGCTCGCCACCAAAGTGGGGGACGGCCACAGCGCCTTGTTGACCGCCGACCGAGCATCCACCGCGGCCCGACTCACCGACCATCATGCACTGACAGCCGTCGCCGCTTACCAGGCTGCATGCGGCTTACTGCGGCTACCAGGGCGCGTCACCGAGGCGGCGCAGGTGACGCAGAACAGCATCAAACAGTTGGTGCGCGGCAAGCGAATGAGGGACCCGGACCTGCTCTCCGCGCACGGTGCGCTGTTGCTGCTGGCTGCTGTGATCGCCGCTCGGCAGGGGAGGACAAAGGACACCGACCAACTCCTGACCCAGGCTGAGAGGCTTGCGACCGAGCTGGGGTCTGACCAAAACCGGCTGTGGACCGGCTTCGGCCCCACCAACGTCGCCATTCACGGCGTCTCGGCTGCGGTTGAGCGACATGACGCGGACCGGGCCATCGGAATCGCGGGCGGCGTCGACCTGTCGCGGTTACCAACCGCGCTCGTCGGTCGACGGGCACAGGTGCATCTGGACTTGGCCGTCGCCGCCGCGATGGCTTCGGACGGGAGATCACTGGCCGTGCTGCACATCCTGGAGGCCGAACGCGTCGCACCCGAGGTTGTACGCGTCAACGCCCAGGCACAAACACTGCTGCTGGACCTACTGTCGAAGGACCGCCGGGCCGCGACGCCAGGGCTTCGACCGTTGGCTGAGCGGGCAGGGCTGCTGGCATGACGAATCGGCCAGTGCTGCACCTCGTCGTCTGCGCCGCTCCCCCGGCACTCCACATCGGCGAACTCGTCGACCTGCTGATGACGGACGGCTGGACGGTTTGCGTGATCGCTACACCGACGGCCGCGACGTGGATCGACCGGGACGCGCTGGCTGATCAGACCGGCTACCCGGTGCGCGCCCAATGGCGACTGCCGGGTGAGCCGGACTTGCATCCAAAGGCCGACGTGGTAATGGTCGCCCCGGCCACCTTCAACACCATCAACAAGTGGGCACTAGGAATCAGCGATTGCCTAGCCCTCGGTATTCTCAACGAGGTGATCGGCTCGGACTTACCAGTCCTCGCCTTCCCATACGCCAAGCACACCCTCGCTTCTCACCCTGCGTACGGCGATCATACTCAACGCCTGAGGGCAGCCGGCGTTGAGATTGATGGTGAGGCTTTGAGCTCTTCCTCCGCGAGCGAGACATTCCACTGGCGCGGCCTCACGGAAAGAGCGGAAGGATTGCTGTTGTCGAGTCCGAAGTCCGCTTGATGGGCTGCCTCAGCCGCGCTTCGCGAAGCAGAGCCGGTGAGTGGCAGAATCAGCTGATGTGAGCAGCACGCGGGCGGCACTGGTCGTCATCGATATGCAGAACGGTTACATCAATGACAAGAGCCGACACGTTATCCCCAAGGTCGTAGAACTGGTCGAGCGGTGGGAGGCGACAGGACAGCCGGTGTTATTCACTCACTACCACAACTACCCAGGCAGCCCGTTCGAAAGGTTGATCCACTGGCCGGCGGTGCAGCACCCACCTGAGACGGAGATGGTGCCCGAACTCGTCCCACATGCCACAAGGGCACACGCAGTGATCGACAAACGCATCTACTCGTACTTCACGAGCGAAGGAGCCAACATCGCCGCTCGGGAGGGTTGGACCGACCTCGTCTTTTGTGGCGGGGCCAACTCCTATCAACCCTCGCCACGCTAACCTGCACAGGCGGCCTGAAATGACCGATGTTCGCCGTTGACGGCAAGACCAGCCGTGACCATCGACGCCAGCGATTGGATTCCGTCGGGTTCGGAAATCGCGGTTGCCACCGCCGCCCGGTACGACGCGATAGCGAGGATCAACTGATCAGCGTTCCGTCAACGGCGCAACCGCGAGGCTATAGGCCTCAGCCTCGCGCTTTAGCTTTCGAAGTTCTACGGGAGAAGGCGAGTCAAAGCCGCTCGTGATCGGATCGAGACCCTGATGCCAGGCGTCATAAGCATTTTTCTCGATGCGGCAAGAACTGCTGGCAGAGGGATCAGCCCACCCGGTGATAGGAGAAGACGACGGAGGCGGAGTGGAACGAGACTGCTCTTCGAGAATCGCTAGAGCACGCTCCTGCCGCTCTTCTTTGGCAGCCAGCGTTTCATCCTCAGAAGAGCCGCACCAACTCAGGAAACTTCCCAGCAGTACGGCCAGCGACAAAGACATGACTACCCGACCGGCACCGCCGGATTGCTTCCGGCTGACTGGCGGTCTGTAGGGCAACTCGCCCGGCTGCGGAGTACGCCAAACAGGGCGCGGTGACATCGGGGCACGGTCAACACTTGCAGTGACCCTTGCTTTCCGCCGCTGCGGCGGAATCGGTCTGGGCGACGGTGGGGGCGGGGGCATGTCACTATCAGTCGACAGCCTTGAATGATCACCACGCCAGTGGCCTTCTACCCAGAAGCCATTTCGGAAATGGCCCCGGACGTAATGGCCGCGGACCCAATGCCGCCCCACTTAGGTCGCCGCCTGTCGGCCGCCGGGCGGGGGCTGCAGAGGGGTCTCGTAGCCCCCTTCGGCACGAACAGCCAAACTCATGGCGTCGTAGCGGTCGAGGATGAGGCGCTTGGTTCGGTATTCGCGGTGGGCGGCCTCGTCCTTCTGGCGGACGACCTTGAAGGTGTCCATGATGTAGTCCACGTCGTCACGGTCGATGCCGTAGAGGTGGAAGTACGCCGCATCCAGCTCGGCGCGGAGCCACTCGCGTCGTGCTGGATCCCAGCGGAACGGCGGGCCGTCGTAGCCGAAATCGCGAGCGTAGGGCGCCAGATCGTTCGACGTAAAAGTCAGCTCCAACACCCGCGCCTCGACCCAGGAACCCAGTGTCTCATCGTTCCGGCCCCACGGCACTGAACTCTCGTAGCACTCCGGGGGTAGCACCGGAAATTGCTTCATGTAGCTATAGGTTAGATGCAAGCCCGACACTTTTTGCCTCACCGCATAGTCCATAATAAATGCACCAAGGTTTGCAATCAGACCAGCAGCGAACGCCTTTCCACCAGCAAGCAGAGCGATGGGGCTAGTGTGCCCCACTCCCATACGGGGGATCACCGTCGAAATCAGGGTCCGTTCATTTGTTGAAGCGGTTACGTCCCGCCAAGTCAGAAGCCAGGGGACGTCTCCATGAACTTCGAGTCTCTGCTCAACGGAATCTTCTGCGATCCAATACATCGGGATCGGCGAGCGAAGCGTGTCTCGATGGTCACTATCAGACAAATATGCGGGGACATTCTGCCGCTGAGTTGCACCAGCGTTATGAACGACGTCGGCTGCACGATGATCCCAATGACCGATCATTTTCGCTTCGTAGAGCGGCAGCATTCGACTATCCCCCCGAACGAAGACATTGCCGACGAGTTGCCAACCCTCTTCCGACAGTTCGCCAGCGGTCCGGAACAGGCCGGAGTCATTGGCCATGTGGAACATGGACATGAAGGAGAGACCCCAGGGGTTGCCATCGCGCGCCCCCTCACGCCACAGAACCGGCACTCGGCGATAGATCCCGAGCGTGACCTCGGCATCACGGCGGGCCAGGAACACTGGACAGGTACCCGTGTTCGGGTTGAGCAGGGTGATCTCGTCGGGAGTCAGTGAGTAGGCCCGGGCCGCAATCTGGTTCGCTTGGCGGACGCGGAACACCAGCGAGACGCGCTCGGCCACGCGGTGACGGCCGCTAACCGAGAGCAGAGCGAAGCGGAATGCGTGGTGGACATTCGGGAAGATCTTCTCCTCGTTCTCGAAGTCGTACAGCGACACCAGGCTCTTGGTGACCACTAGGTCCTTGAAGAAGTCCTGGGTGGTCGCGTCCGTGGCGATGCCGGTCGGCACGATGATGCCGAGCGCGCCGCGCGGGTGCAGCACCACCCGGGCCGTCTCGGTGAACACCGAGTACGTGTTGATGTCACCCTTGCCGGTCAGCGGATGGCGCCCCGACGACCGCAGCAGGTGGCTGAACCCGTCCGCCCCGTGCAGGGCGGCAATCCACTCCGCGTACAACATCTGCTTGCTCGGCTCCTCGCTGTCGGCGAGGGCGGCGATGGCCTTCTTGCGGGCGGCGGCGTTCTTCGCTCCCGCGATCTCCGGGTCTCTGGCGGCGAAGAACTCCTGCTCCTGGAGCTTGACCCGCTCCCAGGGCGGGTTGCCGAGGACACAGGAGAAGCCGCCCTGCCAGCCGGTGGCCTCGTCCACCGGGCCGTACTCCGGCACTCGAAAGATGTGCGGGAACTCGATGTGCCAATGAAAAAAGCGGTACTGCCGCGTCAACTCCTCCACCGTGGACTCGAGCCTGTGCATCTCCAGAGTTGCTTCACCCTTGGCCAGGCTCTCCAAGGCGCCTTGAGTGACTGCGGTCAGTCGGGTCGCCGGAGTCTTTGGCTGCACGAAAGCAGCGCACCAGGCGTCAGCTATCAGCTTGACGCGCTTGCGGTCCTGCTCCAACAACCGGGCACGCTGCCCCTGCACATGCACGTCTGCCAGCGAGCGAGGCTCGGCGTAGACGATCTTCTTTGCCTGCTCTGCGAGCCCGGTATTGCCGACGTCAAAACCTGAAACGCGGAAGAGGGTGTCCTGCCCACCCAACTCCTTGGCGTTCTGCTTCTTCAACTCGGTGGCGACCTTCTTGTCGTCGCCGGTAAGGGCGGCGAAGGCGGCGTCCGGGATGCCGTCCTTCAGCAGGCGCGGCGTTACGCCGAGCAGGGAGTTGCCGACCCGGATGTTGGCGTCGAGGTAGCCGAGCGGCCGGCCCGGCTCCATGGCCTCCAGCCAGAGCGACACCTTGGCCAGTTCGGCGGCCATCTCGTTGACGTCCACGCCGTAGATGCAGCGGGCGACGACCCGGCGCATCGCCGAGCGGACCGCGGCCGGCGACGGCTCCAGTTCGTCGGTCTCCTCGGCGGCGACCCGTTTGGCGATCCGGCGCGAAGCCGCGATCAGGAAGTGCCCCGACCCACAGGCCGGGTCGCAGACCGTCAGGTCCAGCAGCGCCTTGACCCGCTCCTCCGGGGTGGGCAGTGCGGTCGCCTCGTCCAGCAGCGGGTCGAGCGCCGAGTCGAGCAGGCACTCCACCAGCGACGACGGGGTGTAGTAAGAGCCGGTGGTCTTGCGCTCGTTGCCGGCCAGCCGCTCGGCGTGGAAGCGGCGGGCCGCTGCGTCCCAGCGGGGGCGCAGCTCCAGCAGCGACTCGTAAACGCTGCCCAGCTCCTCGGCGCCGAGGTGCTGGAAGTCGACTCGCTGCCGGCCGGCGCCCTTGCGCCCCGGCAGCACCGCCAGGGCCTCGACCGCGCGCAGCAGCGCGGTGTTGCTCAGGCTGGCCTCGGCGATGGGGGTGTCCAGCGGGCCGGGCTCGTAGAGGCCGCCGATGCCGGGCAGCGCCAAGCTCGGCTGCCCAGACTCCTTGCCGAGGATGTCGAAGACCAGCCGCACCGACTCCCACAGGTCGCCGTGGCCGGAGTGCCGGCGGCGCAACGCCAGCTCCCGCAGCCGTCGCGCGGAGAAGTAGGTGTCGTAGCGCCGCCGCGCCTCGGGTCCCGCCGCAGGGTCGAGCAGCGCGTCCCGGTCCTCGGCGACGAGCCAGAACAGCAGCCTGTAGACCAGCCGCAGCAGGGAGCGCTTGTAGTCCTCCAGCGACAGGCTGACCTCGATCCGCTCCCGCAGCCCGGCGTTGTCGGGGTGGTCGAGGAAGCCGGTGCCGAGGATCTCCAGCGCCGCCTCCACCCCGTCGCGCAGCTGCTCCAGGGCCCGCTCGCCCTGCTTCGCGCCGTACGCCCGCCACTGCTCCAGCAGACAGGACGACGGCCCGCCGGCCGCGTCGCGGACCGCGAGCCGGCTGGCGTGCGCCACCCGGTAGAGCAGCACGAAGTCAGGGAACAGGTCACCCTCGAAGATCGCCTCCAGGTCGAATTCGAGGTACGCGCTGCCGACCAGGCTGGTCGAGTCGCGCAGCAGCCGCAGCCGCTGACCGTTGGAGACGACCCCCCACAGGTGCTTGTCGGAGCGGTTGAGCAGCTGCTGCATCAGCGAGTGCGGGGCGGCGGCGGCCGCGCCGCGCATCCCTGCCGTCCGCCGGTCCAGGTCCGTGCCCCAGCCGAGCAGATGCATCGGTACGGCCTCGAAGCGGTGGGTGACCGGGAACGCCTTCTCGTCCACGGTGATGCCGCCGGGCAGCGACTCGATGCCGTCGTAGCCCAGCTCGCGCAGCAGGATCAGCAGCCACCGCTCCCGGGTCAGCCGGGCCGGGGCGTTGTCACCGGCGCGCTCACGCTGCCGCGTGAAGTCCCGCCACACGTCCTGGAGGTAGGCGAAGGAGCGGTTGGCGTAGCGGCGCACCGACTCGCCGGACTGGAGGCCGTAGCTGGCGGCTTCCGCACCGGGCAGGTCGGCCGCGCCGTCCCCGACTCGCTGCGCCAGGCCGGCGGGGAGCAGCCCGCCCTCGACCCGGACGGCGGGATAGGTCACGGCCGTCATGAGGTGGCCTCCGGGAGGTAGACGTAGACGCCGAGCACGTCGGCGGGCTTCTGGGCGGTGACGGTGATGTGGCGGCGGACCCGCTGCCCGGCCGCCTCCCGCACCCGGATGTGCGAGGTACGCAGCGCCTCGGCCAGGCCGTCGGCGGTGACGTCCAGGTGGGCGGTGACCTCATCGAGCTTGCCGATCACCCGCTCTAGCAGCGGCGTGGCGGCCTCCGGCAGCACGTTGCCCGTCGGGGCGGCCGACAGCAGCGCGGCGACCTCCTCGTCGGGCAGCCACTCGGCGGCGGCCGGTGCGCCCCGAAACGCCAGCATCCGCGCCTCCTCGGCGACCATTCGGCGCGGCTCGGCGTCCGCGGTGCGGGTGGGCAGGGTCAGGTGCAGCCGGAACCGGACCAGCAGCAGCGTCGTCCGCTTGGTCACCGCCGAGGTGCGCATCACCCCGGCCCGGCGGGCCGGCCGCTGGTCGGCGTCGACCGTCCGGTCCAGCGCGCTCTCCAGGATGTGGCGGGCCAGCGCGGAGACGTACGGGTCGGTGCGGTCCAGGTGAGCGGCGCGCGGCGGAGTGGGCAGATCCTTGTGCAGGGCGAGGGTCGCCGGGTAGCCGGCCGGGAAGGCGTCCCGGACCGGCAGCGGCAGCCCGCTGGTGGTGGCGTCGAAGCCGTAGCCCTTCGGGACGACGTCGGCGCCGAGCGCGGCGAAGCCGGCCTTGGCGAAGTCGGCGACCTCGTCGGGCGAGCCGAGGCTGGCGCGGATCTCGGCCAGTTCGGCGGCCACCTCGGCGGGCTGGATGCCCCGCTGGGCGTACTTGGTGCGGGACTCCTTCTCCCGGGCCGCCGCACTGTCCCACTCCCGGTGCAGGTCCTCGCGCGACTCGGTGCCCAGGCCCTCGATGGTGAGCTGCTCCGGGGCGTCGGGGGCGATCAGCAGCTCCTGGGCGATGGTCTGCAACACGTCGTCGCTCCGGTCCGGCACCGGCACGGACACGCCGAGCGCCTTGCGGATCTGCTCGTGCTTGCGCAGCAGCACCTTGAGCACGATCTCGTCGATGCGGTTGTCCGTACCGTAGATCATCACGGCGCGAACCTTCGGCGCCCGCTGGCCGAACCGGTCGACGCGCCCCTCCCGCTGCTCGTGCCGGGTCGGGTTCCAGGCCAGGTCGTAGTGCACCACCGCCTGGAATTGCTCCTGGAGGTTAACGCCCTCGGAGAGGCAATCGGTGGCGACCAGCACCGGACGACGCTTCGCGTCGGCGGCCAGCTCCTTGATCCGGTCCATCCGCTCCTCGGGAGGCAGCGCTCCGGTCACGCAGCCCACGGCAAAGTTCTTGCCGAGCGCGGCGGTCAGCCGGTCCGCGACGTACTCCGCGGTGTCGATGTAGCGGCAGAAGACGACGGGGTTGAACCCGTCGCCGAGCAGCGTCTTGACCTCCTTGACCAGCAGGTCGAGCTTGGCGTCGCCCTTGGCGGCGAGCGCCTCGGCGCGGCGGGCGAAGGCGAGCAGCTTGCGCCGCTCCGGGCTGCCCGAATCCGCCTCGATCTCGGCGCCGGGCACCAGGTCCACCGACTCCTGGGTCTCGTCGTCCGGCAGGTCCAGCACGGCCGCCCGGCCCAGCGCGTCGGCCTCGTCGGCGTCGGTGGCGTCGGCGTTCGCCGCCCGGGTACGCAGGGTGGCGGCGGCGGCCTGCGGCGAGGAGGCCATCGCCCGCAGCAACGCCAGCGCCGACCAGTAGCGGACCCGCTGGCGCACCTGCCCGCCGATCGGGTCCCGTACGGTCTGCCGGGCGTAGGCGACCACGTCGTCGAAGAGGCTGCGGTAGTCGTCCTTCAGCCGGTAGGCGCGTTCGGTCGACTCGCGGTCCTCGGGGAAGGGGGTGTCCTCCAGGAACCGGCGGATGTCGACCCGGCGGCGCTGCACGAAATGCCGGGCAAGCAGCTCCCGGCCGTCGACGCGCTCCAGGTCGACGGTCTCGAGCCGCGGGTCGAGCAGGCCAACCAGGTTACGGAAGCCGGCCTCCTTGCCGCTGTGCGGGGTGGCGGTGACCAGGATCAGATGCCGGTCGTCGCGGGCGGCGAGCTTGCGGACCAGCTCGTGGCGGAGCATCCGGGAGCGGCCGCCGCGGTTGCTGTCGTCCACCACGCAGGAGTGCGCCTCGTCGACGATGACTAGGTTGGGGGCGCCGCGCAGGAACTGGTCGCGCAGCTCCGGCCGCTTGATGTAGTCGGTGGAGACCACCACGTGCCGGTACCGGTCGAAGATCGACTGCGCGCCGACCAGGTCCCGCTCCAGCCGGCGTACGGTGCCGGGCAGCACCAGCTCGGCGGCGATGCCGAACTTTTCGGCCAGCTCCCGCTGCCACTGCTCGGCCAGCGCCGGACTGCACAGCACAGCCAGGCCGTCCGCGTCGCCCTGCGCCAGCAGCTCGGTGGCGATCAGGCCGGACTCGACGGTCTTACCGATACCCACATCGTCGGCGATCAGCAGTCGGACGGTGTCCTGCCGCAGCGCCATCAGCAGCGGCACCAGCTGGTAGGGCCGGGGCTCGACAGCCAGTCCACCGAGGGACCGGAAGGGGCCGCCGGTCGACCGGAAGCCGATCCGCAGTGCGGTACGCAGCAAGCTGGCCCGACTGGCGTTGCCGGCATCGCCAGGATCGGGGTAGGTGAAAGTCGCCGAGGTGACCGACTCCAGCTCCGGCAGGACGGCCGCCCGCTCGTCGTCCGAGCCGCCCAGTGGGCGCAGCACCAGCAGGTCCGGCTCCGACTCCGGCAGCACCACCCACTCCCGGCCCCGCGCCTTGACCAGCGTGCCCGGCTCGAACCGCTCCGCGGTCACCGTCATCAGTTGCTCCCTGCCCTGTGCTGTCCGAACACGCTCGGATACCGCTCAACGGTTTTCTGCCAGTCACCGACGGTCACCCGGATGGGTGTCCAACCGGCGTCGTAGAGGCTTTCCTCGGCGTCGACGTCACGCCCCTCGCCAAACGGCTCGCCTGGCCTGTCGACGAACACAGCCACCCGGTCCTCCCGGTAAACCAGGTCGGCGACCGCGTCGGCGACCCGCTCTCCGGCGCCGTCTGGCGCACGGTAGCCAGCCTGCGCGAGCCAGGCCATGAACTCCCCGGCCGGGCCGTCTGCGCTCAGCCCGCCGGCGGCCCGCCGGCTGCCCGTCTTCGTGGTCGCCGCGTCCGCAAGGTCGAGCAGCAGGTCCACGATCAGGTGCCGGTCGATCAGCTTGTGAAGGGGCTGATTCGAGTACGACAGCAGGCAGTCGTAGCAGCCCTGCACGCAGCGGTCCTCGTCGTCGGCGACCGCCTGGTCCGCCTCGTCACCGGTCTCCGGGTTGAAGTGCGCGATCTCCAGCGCCTTCGCGGCCACCGTGGGCAGAGCGTCCGGCTCCTCGATCAGCCGGCGCAGCACCCCGGCGCCGCCCTCGGCGCTCTCGATGAACAGCATCCGACCCTGGTCATCCGGGTCGGGCAGCAGCTCGCCGGTCAGCTCCGAGTCTTCCAACTGGAAGGTCGCCTCGATGCCACGTTCCAGCGCGTAGAGCAGCGACACCGCCTCCTCCCGCTTGGCCTTGCGGGCGAGCCGCAGCACCAGGATGTTGCGCCGGTCCTCGACGTAAGGGATTACCCGCTGCTTGCGCCTGGTCTCGTCGGCGGTGTGGAGATCCTCCTCGTCGGTGGTCTTCTCGGCGGCCTTCGACTCCGACAGCCACTCTCCACTGGTGGTGTCCAGCCAGAAGCCACGGATGTTCTCGTCCTTGCGCCGGCTCAGGCCCAGGTTTGCCCTGCGTACCGTGGCCGCGTCCCCGTAGACGAGGGTTGCCACGGTCGGGCCGCCGCCAGCTGGGGCCACGGTGGCGGTCAGCTTGCCCGGCCGGCCCCCGTGGTGCTGGAAGCGGTACGACGTCTCGATCTGGAAGCCGGACCGGCGCCGTTCTTCCTCGTCGGAGGAGATCCGCTCCCGACGCTGGGTGCGGACGGTGTAGAGGCGCAGCAGGTTGCTGTCCGCCGCACCCAACTGTTGGCCACAGCTCTCGCAGAGATCCACGCCGACGGCGTCGTCGTGCTGGTGTCCGCAGGCACGGCAGCGCCGGGCCGACGTGGTGAGGACGCCTTCCTGGCCGGGCGTGGCCGCCTGCTGCAACTGCACGCTGCGCACCATGTACCGGGCGCCCTCGTGATAGATCAGCGCCCCCGGGCCGAACTCGCTGATGCCGATAAACCGCGGCCGGTGGATGTAGTCGCCCTGCCGCTGCCCGTTCAACCCCGGGATGTACGCCGCCAGCGGCAGCCGGGGGAACGAGTAGCCGGGCAGGAATCCCTCGGAGGCGAGATAGCGGTAGGTGTAGAAGTCGGTCTGGGGCTCGTCGGAGTCCTCGTTGCGCAGCAGATTGAGCTGCACGCGGGCGTCGTCGGCACGGCGGCGCGCTTCCTCCCGAGCCTTGTGCGAGACGTTCGTGTCCACCGCGCGGCGACCCTGCACCTCGTACTCCCTGAGGGCCGCCCGGTAGAGCCTGCGCCACCGTTCCAGGGCGTCCTCGAAGCTGCGCGGCGCCCGCTCGATGGCCTCGGCCACCCAGCTGGGCCGCCACCACGGCGCGTCGGGCAGCTCGCCGGCCAGGTCTGCGGCGAGCGTCGCCTCGGCCCGGGCCAGGGCCCGGCGGCGGGGTTCCGGATCCTCGATCGACCTTTTCAGTTTCGGCAGCAGTTCCAGGGACGGGCTCTCGCCCCCCGTCTCCATCACACCTGCCAACGAGCTGGGCAGTTCCTCGCCCGTCTCGGCGAGCCAGATCGCTTGCAGGTGAGACAGGACGAGATCCTCGTTGGCCAGGTCGAGCCGGGGCGGCTGCACCGCTCCGCCGACCATTAGCGTCGGCCGCTTGAAGTAGTACTGGTCGTGGGCGCTGCCGGTGGAACAGTAGGTAACCACCAGGGCCGGCTGCCCGGACCGGCCGGCTCGGCCGGCGCGCTGGGCGTAGTTCGCCGGCGTTGGTGGCACGTTGCGCAACGCCACCGCGTTAAGCGCGTTGATGTCGACGCCCAGCTCCATCGTCGGCGAGCAGAACAGCAACGGCAGGTCCCCCTCTCGGAACTCCTCCTCCCGCTGCTGCCGCTCGGCCGGGGTCACCTGGGCTGTGTGTTCCTTGGCCTGCAAGCCGGCCAGCAGGTGCGAGGTGTCGCGGTAGAGGTCGCGGAAGAAGGTGTTGACCCGGGCTCCCGTCTCGCCAGAGAGCTGCTTACGAACCCGGTCCTCCGCACCCACCTCGCCGTCGCCGGTCTGCCACAGCAGCGCGTCGGACCGGAGCCGGTACCCGCCGATCAGGTCGTCACCGTCACCGGGCATGGCCTCGATGACCAGGCCGGCCTCCGTCAGCACCGCCATCAGATCACGGATGATGTCCTGCGCGTCGGCGACGCCGCACGACTGGCCCGGCCGGTCGTATTGCCGCTTGAGGTACTTGCCGAGCGCGCCCCGCCCAGACAGGTGCAGGTAGGAGCGCGGCCGGCCCTTGCTGCTCGGCTTGGGGAAGGCGATCCCGGCGACGATGGCCCGCTCACGAATGCCCAGCGCCCAGGGTTCAGCAAGGTGCTGCGCCGACAGTCGGCGGATCTCGTCGAAGCCCTCCTCGGTGAGACAGCGGACATCGATGGCAAGGTTGCGCCGCAACTCGTCGAGGAGGGTGGCGGCGATCTCGTACCGGTGCTCGGGGTTGTCGTCGCGCAGCAGGTGGTGGCTGCGGTCCCAGATCTCCTGGTCGGCGGCGACCTCGTGCAGGTAGCGGTAGCCCATGCGCAGCAGGCCGGTCTGCTCCAGGTTGGGCATGGTCACCCGCCAACCGCGCTCCAGGTCGAGGTAGAGGCGGTAGTTGACCACCTCGCGCAGCGCCCGCCAGATCTCTTCCTTGCCGTAGCGCACGTCGGGTCGGCGGGCAAACTCTCTCAGCTCTAGGCCGAGGGCCTCGGTGACCCGCTGAGCGACCCGCTCGTGAGTCAGGCCTTCCGGCTCCTTTTCGGCCGCCCGGTAAAGCGCTCCCCGGAGCTGCACCACCTGGACGAAGTCGTTGAAATGCCCGGCCTGCAGCGAGGCGTCCTGGCGGTTGTCCACGAAGGACAGCAGTTTGCGGGCCGGCTTCTCGAGGCTTGGCGTGGCCCGGAGGGCGCGGACCACGCTGGCGCCGATGACGGAGAGCGCGGAACTGCGCCCCTCCGCCGAGAGCTTGGCCAACTGGGCGAAGTCCTTGCCCCGGCTGCGCTCGTAGGAGACCCGGCAGCGCAGGCAAAACCGGAAGGGCGTGCTGACCCAGGCGGCAGCGATACCCTTGCCCGCCTGGACCTCGCTACCGGCGGTATCCACGTGCACCACCTCGGGCAGGTATTTGAGCTTGTCCTGCGCGGGCACGGTGGTGCCGTCGTCGGCCAGCACCGTCCACGAGTACGGCAGCCGGCCGTCCTGTACGGCGATCTCCAGGCTCTCTGGCCAGGGCTGGTCGTCACTGAGATAGAGGTAGCCGCCGTCCTCGCCGGTATCCGAGTCCTGCCGTGCCTCGAAGCCGTTCACCGAGCGCCGCACGCTGAGGTATTCCTGGCCGCACTCACGGCAGAACGCCAGTGGGACGAGGATCTTCCGCTCTGTTTCGCCGCCCGCCGGCGAGACGGTCTGGTAGCGGCTGGTGATGTGCCGCTGCGCGGGCGACTCGATGGTGACGTAGACGTTGTCACCCTTGGAGAGGAACTGGTGCAGCCGGAAGGCGAAGACCGGCCGGTCCGTCTCCGGGTCGATGATCTGCGCACCCGCCTGGAGCACCGCCTGGATGGCGGCCTGACAGTGCCCGGCTGACTCGCCGGTGAGCTCCGCCAGGTCGTCGGCCGCTTTCGGCACGGTGAGCGGGACCCGTTTGCGGAGCAGCCGGCCGGTGCCCTCCTCCGGCTCCACACCGAACGCGCTCTCCACCCAGTGGGCCAGTGGGTCTCGACGGAAGTCTTCGAGGTCGGGCGCGTGCCCGTCCCGATGCCAGTGTCGTACCCGTTCGGCGAGCGCGTTCCCGACTGTGCCGCTGCCGGTGGTCGCCCGCCGCAACGACTCGCCGATGACGTGCTCGGCATGGACCGGCTGGCCGAACAGACGGGTGGCCACCGTCGCGACTGCAGCCCTCTGGTGTGCCGCGTCACCCTCGGTGGTCATGGTGGCCGACGTGCCGATGCACTGGAGGTCTGGCGCCTCGCAGGCGTTCTTCGTTCGTCGCACGAGGAACGCCACATCGGCGCCCTGCCGCCCCCGGTAGGTGTGCAGCTCGTCGAGGACCAGGAACCACAGTCCGCGTGCGGCGCGGATCAGGCGGTCCCGTTCCCGGCGCCGGGTCAGCACCAGTTCGAGCATCACGTAGTTGGTGAGCAGGATGTCCGGCGGGTCGGCGAGAATGCGGCGCCGGGCCTCGGCGTTCTCCTGGCCGGTGTAGCGGTCGAAGGTGACAAGCGGCCGGTTGTCCGGGAAGCCCCAGCACAGGAACTTCTCCAGCTCGTGCAGTTGACTGTTCGCCAACGCGTTCATCGGATAGACGATGATCGCCTTCACCCCTGGCCGGTACGTCCCATCCGCCTTCGCTCGCAGCACGCGGTCGACGATCGGCACGATGTACGACAGGCTCTTACCCGACCCGGTGCCCGTGGTCAGGACGTAGCTGTGACCGTCACGCGCCGTCGCGATCGCATCCCGCTGGTGCTGATGCAGCCGGAGCACCTGGCTACCCGGATCCGACTTGTCGTGCTTGATGCGGAAGATCCGCTCATTGTCCGGATGCAGCAGCCCTTCGGCGACCAGGCCGTCGACCGTGCCGCCGGACGCGAAGTTCGGGTTCAGCGATAGGTACGGCGCCGGCCACTGGTAGCCGGATGCGGTCAGGCGCTGGACGTGGGCGCGGACCCACTCATCGCGCGGGTCAACGAAGCTTGAGGTGAACTCTCGGTAGTCTCCGATGAGCCGATCACGTACATCGAAGACATCCACTTGTTCTCCCCGACACCACTGACGACCTGCAGGAACGATTCAATCACTTGACTTCCGCCAGGTAAGCACGCGAGTGCCGATGACCGGAATCGCCTCTTCGGCTGCTTAGGCCGCGCCTGGCAGCAGTGGTCATATTCGCGCCCTTTGTCTTGCCGGAAGCGCAACCACCCGACTGATTGGCTTCCCAGCCGTCCGGGAACTTGACCGGGACGTTGAGGTGCACCGTCTCGGTTGACGGGTGGGCGTCCAGCAGCTCGGCGATCCCCGCTCGCGCCACCAGGGTTGACTTGCCAACCCTGAGCAGCGAGTCGACCACGACGCCGCGGTGGTCACCGGAGCGCAGGTCGGCCGGCACGGCCGTGATCACCCGCTCCGCTTCGACCGCGGGCGGCACTTCCAGCCCAGCAAGCATCGTCCCCACCTCCCCACAAGGCGTCCCCGGACACTACAGGCAGGAGTCCTATCAGCGGGACCCCCAAGCGCTCAGCCTTTCCGCGATTCCCGCTGACCCCACGACGATTGCGCGGTCAGGGGCGCCCGTCATTGCGGGCAGTTCACGGCGTCCACGCCGCCGCTATACCGAGACCGCCATCACCTCTACTGCCTCAGCCTTCGCCTGCTGGGGCTCTCGATCGAGTGGGTGGACACCGGCCTCAGCGATGCCAGCGTCGTCGTAGCGGAGCCACAGCCTGCCAACGTCCGGCACCCCGGAGATGGACGCGATAACCACTCGGCCGTCATAGAGGTCGAGATGGTTGTTGGGCACGGGCTCGAACACCTCCCCCGGGGCCTCATCGAGCAGAAACCGCGTCTCGATGGCGCCGGCTTGGGGCAGCTCAGCCAGGCTCAGCCGCAGCAGGCCAGCTGTGGCGGTGGGGGCTCTGCCGATGAGCCGGGCGAGAACATCGGCCGCGGCGCCGCGACGTAACCGCTCGTGGTGCTTCTCGTTGCGGAACACGCGAAGACACCGGTAGCAACTCGTTTCGGGCCCGCACTCGCAGTCACTGACGGTCTTCAGCGCCCGCGCCAGAGCAGCCGTGAGGTTCTGCGCGATCTTGCGGACGTGCCCAGCGCCGCCGGGCACGGTGTCGAAGAGCATCAGGGCGGTGCCGCCGGTGTCAGTCACAAAGACTGTGCCATCGATGTCATCCCGGGAGATCTCCAGCTCCTCGCTGCTGCCCTGGACGATCGCGTACAGGACCGACCGCCAGGCGTCGGTGTCTAGTCCGACAACAGCGGCTCCCTCAGTTCTCAGCTCCAGTACGTCGGTCTGGTACTTATGTGCAAGCGACAGACTTTCAAATGGCCCCGTGCAAGGCTTGCCATTGACGGGCTTCTCGTGCTTGCTCGGGGCCCTGTTCCCGTTCGGCAGGCCAAAGCCGCACCAGCTGCAGATGAGGAACCCGCTCCCACCCCGGCCGTCGCTGATGGCAATCAGTTCACCTCGGGTGCCGCTTCGAGCAGTAATCTTCCCTCCTGGCAAGTCGTGGATGCTCTCCTCGACCTCCGCACCTGGAGAGACGACATAGGTGCCACCGTGCCAGGAACGCACCGGGGGCTTGCCACCAGGGGCGCGTGACGCCTCGCGACTTGCCACAAAGCCGAAGAGCGGCACCATGTAGCGGCGGGGTGCACCGGTCAGCTGCGCCCCACACGAGGGACACACCGAGTCGAGTCGGTCGAGGTCTTCCCGGTAGTAGTTGCAGGTTCCACAGACCGCGTAGTACCGGCGCTCGGGCTCCCGCTCCGGGAGGCGGTAGATGCCTCCCGAGCGCCAGAGCCGGCCGCCGGCGACAATCTCCGAACCCGGCGCGTACTCGTAGATCGCGCTGCTGAGGTCTCTCGACAACTCGAGTTTCTTGGCCTCCTCTGGATCGGCGAAGCCGAGCTTGAGCTCGACCGTGTCGACGGGGAAGCCGTACTTCGGAAGCACGTTCCGGTTACCGAGGAAGCCGAGGAGCTCACGGGACGTGATCGTGTTCATCAACCGCGTGAAAAGATCTGCCTGACGATAATTCCGGGCTTCGACCGCCTCGTCGCGCTTGTCGGCGTAAATCGCGAAGTCATGTTCCACCTCGACGCGGACGGTCTCGAGCAGGTCCACGAGGTGGTCAACCCACGCCCCGGAGTCCAGGCCGATTTCCCGCTGCACTGTCAGCGGCAGGACGTTGGCGAGTGCTTCGGTCACCGCATCAGGGACTGGTCGTAGGTAATCGGCGACCACGCCGACCGGCGCAGGCTGCCCGTCAGAGGGTAGGAAGAACTCCCCGACCTGGCGCCAGACGGTCCCGAACACCCGGAACTGGTCCCGGAAGAACGCCGCCAGGGCCACTGAGTGCGCGTGCCGGCGGTCGATGCGCACGTTCCCCGAGGGGATGTAGGGAGCCCGCACCTGCCCGGCGATCATCTGGCTAGGCTCCGCGAACCTCGACAGGTCGTGGGACCTTCGCTGGGCGTAGGTGGCCACCAGCGCGGCCGAGTCGGTTCGTCGCCCAGCGCGCCCAGCACGCTGTACGTAGTTGGCGGTAGCTGGCGGGACGTTTCGGAGGAGGACGGCCTGAAGCTCACCGACGTCCACGCCGAGCTCGAATGTCGTCGAGCACGACAGCGCGTTGATCTCGCCGCGGACAAACTGCTGCTGGATCTCCGCCGCCTGCTCACCCCTCCACTGAGCGGTGTGCTCACGTACTGCGAGCGGGATCGGCTTCATCGACCGGTAGATGGCCCGGTAATGGTCGCCGTCCGCCTCGACAGCCGGCAACGTCCAGGGCAGCAACTCCCCGGTGCAGTTCATCGTCGGACACACCCCACGCACCCCGACGGGTACGAGTTTCCGACACACCGTGCACTGCCACAGGGTTGTGCCCTCCGCCGACTCACACATCAGCAAACGCGGCTCTAGTGTCCTGAGTCGTTGATTAGCTGCTGAATTCGAGTAGGCTTCGTGGTATGCCACGAACAGGGCGCCCGAAGGCCGAGCTGGTTTTGTCCGATGTGGAGCGTCAGACCCTGGTGTCCTGGTCGCGTCGGGCGAAGACCGCGCAGGCGTTGGCGTTGCGGGCGCGGATCGTGTTGGCGTGTGCGGAAGGCGCGACGAACAAGGACGTGGCCGCGGCGTTGGGGGTGTGGCCGCAGACGGTGAACAAGTGGCGGGCCCGGTTCGTGCGTGACCGCCTGGAGGGACTGTCGGACGAGCCTCGTCCGGGCGCCGCCCGCAAGATCACCGATGAGCAGGTCGAGGCGGTGATCGTGAAGACCCTGGAAGAGGCGCCGATCAACAACGACACGCACTGGTCGACCCGGTCGATGGCCAAGGCGGTCGGGTTGAACCAGACCGCGGTCTCGCGGATCTGGCGGGCGTTCGGCCTCAAACCGCATGTGGTGGACACGTGGAAGCTGTCGAAGGACCCACAGTTCATCGAGAAGGTCCGCGACGTGGTCGGGTTGTACTTGGACCCGCCGGACAAGGCGATGGTCCTCGCGGTGGATGAGAAGTCGCAGATGCAGGCCCTCGACCGCAGCGCCCCGGTGCTGCCGATGATGCCAGGGGTGCCCGGCCGGCAGACCCACGACTACGTCCGCTACGGCACCACCAGCCTGTTCGCCGCCTTGGACGTCGCCACCGGCCAGGTGATCAGCCAGCACCAGCGCCGCCACCGCCACCAGGAGTTCCTGCGGTTCCTCAAGACCATCGACGCGAACACCCCGCCCGATGTGGACCTGCACCTGATCTGCGACAACTACGCCACCCACAAGACCCCAGCGATCAAGACCTGGCTCGCCGCGCACCCCCGTTTCCACCTGCACTTCACCCCCACCTCGGGCAGCTGGCTCAACCTCGTCGAACGCTGGTTCGCCGAACTGACCCGCCGCAAGCTACGCCGCAGCAGCCACCGCAGCGTCAAAGACCTCGAAACCGACGTCAACACCTGGATCGAGGCGTGGAACGCCGATCCGAAGCCCTTCGTCTGGACCAAGACCGCCGACGAGATCCTGGACAGCCTCGCCAACTACTGCACAAGAATTAATCAACTAACCAACGACTCGGAGCACTAGTTGGTGCACCACACCAAGCTTGGCGTCGTTGGTCGTGCGGAACCATGCCTTGGGAGACGCCAGCGTGAGGAACCTCCAGATGTTCGTGAGCAGGACGGCTGGATCGGTGGTTGAGCCGAGCCGGTTGAGCAGCCGGGTCAGGTAGTTGAGTCGCCTATTCACGCCGCTGGTCGGACTCCAGCTGATCACCTTCCGCTTGGCTTCCGCCCCCGTCTCACGGATGTAGATCGGTCCCCGCCGTGGGTCGAAAGCCTCGTCACGTGGATCTACGCCTTCAAGGGGCGCCACGACGCCCTGCGTGCGGACAGAGCGCACCAACTCGTTCAGCAAGTCCCAGACTTCGTCCTCTGACAAACCAAGCGCCCGCAGAGGTGGCGGGGCTTGCCAAGCCGGATCACGCCACATCCTCCAGCGGACAAGACCGGACCCTTCAAGGCTCAACCGCTCATCAAGGCCAACGACCTCCTGTTGGGCCCAGAGCGCAACCCGCCGTTCCCGAGCCTGCTTGGAGTCGTACGTCTCAAAGACGCCGAACTGGTTGGCCTCAACAGCGGCATGCGTCACCACGTCGGTGAGCCGCACGTCGCCGTCAATGGCGAGGCTGTTGAGGATGCCGCGGTACAGCAGCCGCCGTCGTTGCAGGCGGCCGTAGGACTGGTCGAGATAAGGCGCGAAGTACGCCGCCGCTTGTCGGCTGTCGCTGAACAGCAGTAGCTTCCGACCACCACCTGGCCGATTCGCCTGTTCCATCTCGGGCGCTGGTGGCAACAGTTGGTAAAGGGCGGTGGCCAGGACGGAGACCGCCGCCTCGTTGCCGGTCTGGAACAGCCGAACCAGCGATGAGGCCCGGCCGCCGCAGGTGAGGCAGGACGTCAGCTCTTCCTGTACGTCCTTAATGAATCGCACGGACCGCATCTCGGCTCCGGTGCAGCCCTCGGCCGGACACGTGCCCGCCGGTCCCACCTTGAAGGTGCCGCATCGTGCGCAAAGCCCACCTTCGTTCCCGGCGACTGCCTTGAGCGGGTTCAGGGTGAGGTCGTCCTCGTCGGCTCCCGCACTCAGCACGTCGGCCAGGGCCAGCCACACCCGGCGCTCATCAAAAGTGCGTCGGGACCTGAAGATGCTATTCGCGCCTACTCGCTCCAGCGCCCCCGAGAGGTAGACCGTGCCGCAGCGGCGGCAGCATCCAAATTCAAAGCTGGCGTCGCCGCAGTCGCAGCGTTCACGTCGGTTCAAGCTGACGTGAGGGCCGTTGCCCCCCAGGCAGCCAAATGCTCCTTCTGTCGCACGGGCAAAGAGGTGGTACCGGGCGGACAACACCGGCGTCTCGGTCTTGTCTCGTGTTGAGTTCGCTAGCGCGACGAGGGCGGCCGTCACGGGGAGGGCCTGCTCATCTGCGGGCAGCAGTTCCCGCGCAACGTCAGGCAGCGGCACCGGCCCTCGAGCCAACAGGCTGCGTAGGCGCATGACCCGCTGCTCGTGCGCCAGTGCTTCGCCAGCATCGCTGGTAGTGAAGCCGGCCTTGGCTGCATGGGCGAGAATCCCGGCCGCTGGATCGTCGGCATCGAGTAGACGTGCGTACGCGACGCTTGGCATCGGCCCCCACTCTTGGCCTCGGGGGTGGTCGATTCTGGTGGCGCCGACGACGTCCTGGCGAGAGGCGTCCATGGCGTCGTACTCAAACGGGACGTTGAACAGCGACGAGGCGAAATGAGCCGCTGCACCCGGATCGCCTCCGACCGTGGCGCTGGTTGCGATGCATTGCATTACGCCATCTCGTGCCACCCGATCTCGAAGGCGGCGCAGCAGCATGGCGAGCTCGGCGCCCCGGGCACCGTCGTATACGTGCGCCTCGTCCACAACGATGAACCGCCACTTACCGGCGAAGTCCCCCTCGAACAGGTCCATGTCCAGCGGGCGCAGCAGCAGGTACTCCAGCATCGCGTAGTTGGTCAGCAGGATGTGGGGCGGCTTTGCCCGCATCTCCTCGCGGCTGAGCAACTCGTTCGGGACCCGTGGCTCTCCTGGGTTCTGCTGCTCGAAGACACTGGTGGCAGCCCGGATGGTGTGCTTCGTTTCCCCCGTATAACGGCCGAAGGTGATGTCGGGCATGTCGCGGAGCAGCACCCGGAGGCGTTTCATCTGGTCATTCGCCAGGGCGTTCATCGGGTAGAGCAGCAGCGCGCGAACTTCGGGCCCGAGGGTGCCCGCTGCCCGTTCAGCGATGAGCTGATTGAGGATTGGGATCAGGAAGCTCTCGGTCTTGCCCGAGCCGGTACCAGTTGCCACGACGAGGTTACGGCCTTGGGTCGCCTTCCGAAGGGCCTGCTCCTGGTGGACGTAGAGCGGCCGATCCAGCGGAAGCCCCCCGGCCAAGCTGGCGAACTCCGGATGGAGCACCCCTTCCCCGATCAGCTCACGGAGCGACCGCCCCTGCGCGTACGGCGGGGTTACCTCCAGGATCGGCCCTTTCGTGACGCCGTCCTGGATCGCTGCGGCGATCGCCGCGTCCAGCGCCCGGGCGAGCTTTGGGTCGCGAGGTTCGATCAGGGTGTGCAGGTACCGCTGGTACGCGTCCACCATGGCTTTGGTCGTCGCGATGGGGTCGAGCTTGCTCATAGGTCCAATCCCGTCACGAGGAGTTCGGCCAGTACGACATCGACAGTGGTAAGCCGGGGCGCGCGTCGGGCGAGTACGCCGTGGGCCTTGACTAGCCGCGGCATGTCGCTCGCCAGCGGCTCGTGCCCTCGCGCGGCAAGCCTCGACGCGAGACACAGCGCGATCGACAGCGCGGGCAGCGAACGCCATCCCGGGCCCTGTTCACGAGCGCGTACGGCCGCCGCGAGTTCGGGTCCGCCGACGCGCTCGAGAGAGCGCACGAGCAGCCGCAGGTGTCGTTCCGTCTTACCTGCGAGGCTGACCAGGCCGGGCCGAAGTCGACCGTCGAACAGCTCGCGCGCCGCACTCCAGCGCTCGTCACCGTCGAGAATTCCACCCGGCACGACCGGAGCGGCCAACCAGAGCGCATCCAACCGCTCCGGTTCCATCGCAGCAAGCTGCTCGGCCTCGGCACCGAACGCGCCGACACCGGCGTACGGATCCTGGTCGGCCATGAGCAAGGTATCGACCATCTGGGCGCCGCACACCGCTGCGATCCGCTCGTACAGCGCTGAGCGGACCGTCATCGTCCCGAGCTGATGTGCGGAGGCGATGGCAGCCGCGACCGGGCTGTGGCCCCACAACACGATCTCGTCGTCGTCAGAGAGGTAGCGCTGCGGCGCGAGCATGATGAGACCGGAGCTCACAAGCGGCGCTACCGTCACCGACGGTGACAGGCGCTCTTGAAGTATGGAGGTTAAGGCGGCACGAGGATCTGCGGTGAGAAGCGTCGCGGCAACGGCGCGGAGGTCTCCGTGGATTCCGAATCCCTTGACGTCGTCCGCGCGTTGATAGAGGTCGAACGCCAGCTTGATAACGCCCGACGAGTTAGGCAGCGGCCCAGCGCTCGCAAGGTATCGCGACAGCGCAGCCTCGTCGCTGTCGCCGCCGATGTCCCGCCACTCTCGGCCGCGAATGATGAACGTGTTGGACGCCTCGGGCCACCGGGGCCACTCCTGCGGGATCCACGGGTCCTCGATCCGCAGATGAACGACGAGATTCCCTGCCGATGTGACGACGTCCGGCAACGGAGGCGTACGAAAGCCATCGCCCACCGCAACAACGTGGGGCTCCCGCCATGGGGCGGACGGCAGATAGATGCCGGCCGTCAAGCCCTCGGCAACGACGCCGCCCTCCACCACAAGGCAGCCACTCTCATCGTCGACGCTCACGCCGTTGGCGAGGCTACGAGGTACACACCTCGCCACCGGAAACTGCAGGCCTTCAAGGTCGACTCTGAGTTGCGCCGTGCCGAGATGCTGGACCGTTTCGGCGATGCGCGCGGCAGGTTCAGCCGGTCGTAACATTTGATCTTGGCGGTTGGGTGGGACAGGATGTTCCGCTG
>NZ_JBHSBP010000071.1:0-10216 GCF_042650725.1 Micromonospora sp. GCM10011541 | reverse complement strand
GCCTCGCTCTTGGGGCTGGCCTCCAGCAGGGTCGAGGTGAGAACCACCAAGGTCACGTGCGCTTCTATGCCGCGATCGGTGGGCCCGCGGGCTAATCGGCGCGGGTCGAGGGTGAGTTCGCTGTCAGTCGGCTTCGCGCGCCATGCAGCCTGAACTTGTGGGTGCTGCTCCATGTGGGTTCGCATTTCAGCCACTGCGGCGTGTCGATGAGGGCCGATTGGTGCGAAGTTGAAGCCGGTATCCTGCTCGGGCAAGGCGTCGATACCCGTGAGATCAGGCCCGTCGTCAAAGCGCATCTGAAGGCTGAGCTGCCAGTACTCCGGATCCACGCAGGGGCCGTCTCCGACGATGGCCAACTGCCGGGTGAACGTCAGCGACGGGCGGTGCCCGTTCCAGGAGTAGTGGCCCCATTGAAGGATGAAGCCGTCAGCGTCAGAGTCGGGGTCTGGATCGACGCCGTCGATCTCCACCTGCAAGAACTCGCTGAAAGCCTGCCAGGCTGCCTCAACGTCGAGGACATGGGCGGCCTCAAGACCATGACTTGTCAGGTACTGGGCGAACGCCTCGGCGCTTGATCGCCAGGGAACGGGCATGGCGGTCATCATCCAAGAGACCCCGAGCCGTCCCGGCGCCCTGCGCGGATCTGCCGCTGTCCGCGCGTTGGCCGCGCCCAGCCCACTGCGCTGCGCTGTCATGCCGAGTTGAATGCATCGCTGCTGTGCCGCTCGTCAGCGCCACACCTACAACATCGCCTGTTCCAGCAAGAGACGATGCTCGGCTGTCCACCGATGGGCCGCCCGAACGTCGTCCACCGCGCCGAGCGCACGCAGCCGCACCATTGCCGGCTCGCCAGCGTCCGCAGCGGCCGAGATTCCCTTCCAACATCTGTCCTGCCACCACAGGATCGTCCGGATCAGTTCCTTCCGAGCCGGCAAGTCGTACGCATCCGCGATCAACCGCACCAGCCGGGAAGCCTCGGTGACGTCCGCTCGCGGTCCCAGGCCGACATACTGCCAGCACACATGGGCGACGTCGTGCACCCGAGCTCCGGGCGCCGCGAGGTCCCAGTCGAGGAAAGCCACCGGCCGCAGGCCGCATCCGAGGTCGCGGTAGACGGTGTTCTTCGGCGACAGGTCGTTGTGGCAGACGACCTCCTGATCACCGGCAAGGTCGCTACCCGCGGTCAGATCATGGAACTGGCGCACCAGGCGGGCCACCGCCGCCAAACTCTCGTCGGATCGCACCTCGGCCGGCTGTGTCTCCTCCCAGGCCACATGCCCTCCCAGGAAGGTGTGGATTTCGCGACCCTGATCATCGAAGCCGAGGTGACGCGGAGCCCCCGACCACTGGCAGTGCTCGAGATACCGCAGGAGATCCTGAACGAACCCACCGGACGGCGAGGCCGATCGCCGCACCGTGTCGCCCACACGCACGGCACCATTGACGAAACCGCCGGGCAGCCGCTCCGGCTCATCACCGCTCAGTTCCACCACGTCCTCCCGCACCCGCGCTGTAGAACGTACTCATCTGCCGTTGCGACACGAGGTCGCACTTTGCGAGTGGACTCGCAGTTAGGAGGACCGGCGTGATGTCGGTTGTGTAGTCCCGGGCGCGTGCTTGCTGCCTGGCCCCGCCCTTGGCGTGCGCTGCTGGTAACGGCGGGGTGCGAAGCCCGAGGGAAAGCCGAAGGGTCCTCGTCCCATCGAGGGGGCCACGGGTGAGGGGCAGGCCGGACGGGTGAATCGCGTAAACCTTCGTTGATGCCTCGTGAATAGTGGCCCCGCGCGGTGGGATGCTCGGGCGGGGTGTTGGGACGGGCCGTCGTGAGGCGTCAGGCGCTGGCCGGGCACGGCATCCGGTCAGGGAAGCACCGCCGGTCCCCAGGGTAGAGAGGACACCCAACCCGGTCGCATCTCGTGAGTGTGGAACGTGGAAACCCCGACGGGGTCCGCCGCCGCTGTGCCGGTAGGCGGTAAGCCGACCGTGAGGAAGGCCCAGCTCCCCGGGCGGGAACAGGATGACGCGAGAAGCGAACGCCGGTGGCCGAAAGGCAGCAGGAAACCGCGACGATGGCCGTCTCCTTCCGGACGGTGTCGTGGATAACTGGCCGGATACCGGGCCGGGTGCCCGGCTGCGAAAGCCGCGGCATCCTGGAGCAATCGGAAGGTTACGGAGTGGGCGTACGGTTCAGTGTGGTCATCCCCTGCTTCAACGAAGCCGACTACATCGGTGCGACAATCGCATCGCTGCAAGCCCAACGCGTCGTGGGCGGCTGCGAAATCATCGTCGTGGACAACAACTGCACCGATGCCACAGCCGCGATAGCCCGGAACCTCGGGGCGACAGTGGTGACGGAGCACGAGCGCGGCGTGTGCGCGGCTCGACAGCGCGGTGCCCAGGCCAGTCGCGGCCAGATCATCGTCTCGGCGGACGCCGACACCACCTACGCCCCGGACTGGTTGGAAAAGATCCACCGTGCGTTCGCCGCGGACAACCGGGTCGTGGGGGTGGTCGGCCCCTGCCGGTACAAGGACGGTCCCCACTGGGGACGACTGTACGCCCGGCTGCTGTTCGGGCTCGTCGGCCTGGCCTACCGGCTGACCGGGCGGGTGTTCTACGTGACCGCGACGAACATTGCCGTGCGCCGGGACCACTTTCCCGGCTACGACACGAGGCTGACGCAGGGTGGCGACGAGTTGGACCTGCTGCGCAGGTTACGCCGTCAGGGTCGCGTGGTGTATGACCCAGGCAATCCAAGCCACAGCTCCGGGCGACGACTGACCCGCGGCCTGGTCTACAACATGTTCGTCACGCTGCTCGTGCACTATCTGCTGGCGTACCTGTTGAACAGGTTGTTCGGCCGCCGCGTCCTCGGATCCGCACCCGCCTTCCGCACCAGCCGCGCCGCGACCCGCCATTGGCGCACCATCGGCAGCGTCGCGGCCGCAGCGCTACTGGCGATTCCCTTCGCGGCGCCAGCCGGGCGGGTCTCCGACACCTACCACTGGTTCCTGCGGCACATCAGGGCGGGCCAGGACGGACACCGATGAGGTGGCTTGCAGGCGGGCTGCTCCTCATCGCCATCCTCGTCGCCATTTACTGGACATTCCTGTCTCCCTACTGCCAACTGTTCGGCCGTTACCCCTACCGGGGACCCTCGACGAACCGGGTCGTCGCACTGACCTTCGATGACGGCCCTAACGAGCCGTACACCTCCCAGATCCTCGACTACCTCGACAGCCGACACATCCGCGCCACCTTCTTCCAGGTAGGCAGCTGCGTGCAGCGGCACCCCGCCACGACCAGACGAATGGTTACCGCCGGTCACGTCATTGGTAACCACTCGCTGACCCACAGCTTCAGCAGCTACCTTCGTCCCGGCCGCTACGAAAGGGAGGTCCACCGGACGCAGGAGGTCCTTCGCCGGTACGTCGGCCGCGCACCCGCGCTGGCCCGCACTCCCTGGCTGTGGCGGCATCCCGTGCTGCTGCGGATGTTGCGAGCAGCGGCATTGCAGCCGGTGTCCGGCGTGTTCTGCCACGCCCTCGAGGTACTGCAGATCGACGCGGCGGCGATCGCCCGCGCAGCGGTCGCGAAGACAAGGCCCGGCACCATCCTGATCTTCCATGACGGATTCGATGCCCGAGGCGGCAACCGCAGCCAGACCGTCGAGGCAGTGAAGCTGACCGCCGAGGCGTTACTGGCCAGCGGCTTTCAGTTCGTCACCGTCGATGAACTGCTCGACGTGCCCGCCTACCAGCCCGACGTGGGCCATTGACGGGACCCCTCAGTCTCGGATCGTCGCCTCATCGGGCGCCGCCTGGGCGGCGTGCCGCCGGGACCGGAGCAGTTGGATGCCGATCGGTACCACGGAGATCACCACGATGCCGATCAGGATGAACTCGATGTTGGACTTGACGAAGGCGATCTGGCCGAGGAAGTAGCCCAGCACGGTGACGCCGATGCCCCAGAGCGCCCCGCCGAGCACGTTGTAGATGAGAAACGTCCGGTAGTGCATCCGGCTGACCCCGGCGATGATCGGGGTGAACGTCCGCACGATCGGCACGAACCGGGCCAGCACGATCGACCGGGCCCCGTACCAGGCGAAGAATCGGACTGGACCGGCTGGCGCTCGTGCCGCTGCCGGACGCGTCTACGTCCTGGGCGGCCTGGCGGTCGTCCCGCTGCTGCGCAACCTCGCTGACAACGCCGCTCGCCACATGTACGCTGACCTGCCGCCGGAGGGAAGGACGCGGGCGTGGCCCGTCAAAGGCGGCATGCGGGCCTGGGAAGAGCAGGCGGCACGCGTCGCACCTCGCTGGTCCGCGAACGTGACAGAA
This sequence comes from Micromonospora sp. GCM10011541, assembly GCF_042650725.1. NCBI lineage: Bacteria > Bacillati > Actinomycetota > Actinomycetes > Micromonosporales > Micromonosporaceae > Micromonospora > Micromonospora sp. GCM10011541. The sequence goes on along the minus strand of NZ_JBHSBP010000071.1, from coordinate 5,876 downwards.
TAGCGCCCCTCGATGCTCGGCGTGGTCATCACCGTCCGCGAAAGGTAGCGACTCACGGCAGAAGCGCGCATTTGGCCGATCGCTAAAGCTCGATGCAGTAACGCCGGGCTGGCCCGAGTCGGGTCTCCCGGACGCCTTCGAAGACGCCGCCGCACCGCTCGATCGTCCTCGCCGAGGCGCCATTGTCGACCGCGCAGACGGCCAGCACCCGATCCAGGCCCAGCATCCGCGCCTCCTCGAGCATCCGGCCCAGAGCCCAGGTGGCCAGCCCGCGGCGGCGCGCGGACGGCCGGATGCCGAACCCGATGTGGCCGGCCCACAGCGCGTAGTCGCTGCTACCGGTCAGCGGCCAAGCTGCGCCAGAAGGCAAGATGGTGGCGGGTCGTCAGGGTGTCGGGGTGATCTGGGCCGAGCACCGATTCAATGTCGGTGCGGGTGGTCTGGAGGATAGAACCAGCGCGGGTGATCTCTCCGACACCGTGTGGCGATTCGGCGGCCCATCGGCAAAGAGCGCGGAGCCGGGTGGGCGAAGGTTGAGCCGAATGGCCGCGTAGGGCGATGATGTGGGCGACTAGTCACCGACGAATGTCCCGCACATACTGCTTATTGATAGAGCTGCCGCACGGGGTCCGGTGACACAGGGAGGCACCCATACCGCGGGCGCAGCGCTGGCGATCACGGCCGGAGCGGATGCACCGTTCATTGCCGCGGGCGGATGAGATCGGAACACCGCAGACCGGTCACCGTCGACTGATCGTCGGGTCCGGTCAGGCGCACCGGGATCGGTGCGGGCTACGCGGAGGTGGTCATGTACCCAGCGGCGAAGGTTCGCATCGTTCTGGCGGCCGGGGCTCTCGGCCTTGCCATGGTCGCCTGCCAGTCCTCGCACGCCCCCGCGCCCGGGCCGTCCGCCCCTGATGCGGCACGCTCAATCTGGTCCGCGCCCGGTGGGTCGGGTGGCGGACGGGTGGCATCGCCGTCCACGTCGACCGCGCCGCCGCCCACGGAGGCCCCGGGCACGTCACCCGTGCCGGTACCGTCCGTGCCGGCGCCGACCAGGTCGGCCGGCCTGACCAGGTGGCAATTGGCCGGGCAGCGGATCATCTACTCCTACCCGGGGTTGACACCACCGGCGAGCCTGTTGAGGATCATCCGCGCCGGTGAGGCCGCCGGGATGATCTTCTTCGGGGAGAACATCGCAGGCACCGCCCAGATCAGCTCGGTGATCGCCCAGTTGCGACGAGCCCAGGCGCAAAGCCCGGTCCATGTGCCGCTGCTGCTGATGGTCGACCAGGAGGGTGGCCTGATCCGGCGGCTGTCGGGGGCGCCCGCGCTGTCAGAGAAGCGGATCGGCCAGTCCGCCGATCCGGTGGCCGCGGCGGCCGCGGCGGGCACCGGAGCCGGCCGCACCCTCGCCGCAGTAGGCATGAACGTCAACCTCGCCCCGGTTCTCGACGTCTACTCCACTGCGGGCAACTTCATCGACCAGTACCAGCGCTCCTACAGCGCGAACCCCGGCACCGTCGCGCCCCTGGGGCGGGCGTTCATCACCGCCCAGCAGCGCACCGGCGTAGCCGCCACCGCCAAGCACTTCCCCGGACTGGGACGGGCGACAACGGCCCAGAACACCGACACCCGGCCGATCACCCTGTCCCAGTCGCTGGCCACGTTGCGCGGCACCGACGAGTTCCCGTACTCAGCCGCCGTCGCCATCGGCGTCGACCTCGTCATGGTGTCCTGGGCCATCTACCCGGCGCTGGACCCGAACCGCCCAGCCGGCCTGTCGCCGACAGTGGTCAGGCAGGAACTGCGCGGCCGCATCGGGTTCACCGGGGTGACCGTCACCGACGCCCTGGAAGCCGGTGCGCTGGCTGGCTACGGCAGCACCGGCCAGCGCGCGGTCGCCGCCGCGACCGCCGGCATGGACCTCATCCTGTGCTCCGCTCGTGACGTCAGCCAGGGCGAAGCCGCCACCGCCGCCCTGGTCAACGCCCAGACCGGGGGCCAGCTCGACGCCGCCAGCTTCATCGCCGCGGCGGATCGGATCGCCGACCTGCGAGCCCGTCTCCAATGACCGTCTAGTGAGGTTTCCCCGGAATGTGGACACCGGGTTGCGCCGAGCACATCTGACCGGTAGAGCCGAACGGGTCCACCCGCAGCGGGAGAAGCAAGTCCTGGCGGCGCGGTCGCCGACGTCATAGGGCCAATGCGACGACCGCCATGGCGATGCACCCGATCAGCAAGGTGATCCCGCCGAACACGGCATATGGCCACCACTTGTCGGAGCGCTGCCGCTTGACCCGGATCCACTGCGTAAATGCGTTCCAATTCGGAGACGGATCCGACGCGACATCGGCGCGCGGCGGCCATGGGGGTGGTGGGGTTCGCGGTTCCAACTGGGCCATGGCTACTCCTGTGCGAGGCGTTGCCGTGCGGTGTTCGGATTAGGGACCGAGCGGGACCGCGGGGTCGGACGGTCCCGCCCGCTGCAGGAGGCCGCGCACCCCGACCTTACTTTTGAGCGGCGTCGGGCGTCGTAATACCGTTACAGCGACAAGTCGGACCTATCGGGCCGACAGTCGGCGGCCTGGCCGGCCGCGGTGTTCCACCACCGCAGCCGGCCGTTGACTTTTGACCTGTTGAAAATTGCCAAGCGTTGCGGTGGAATAGTCGAAATGTTTCACCACTGATCCTCGCGGATGAAGGTGGCATCATGTCAGTCCGCCCACTCCGTCTTCTCGGCACGGCGACGGCCGATGCTCGGCGACGTGCACTTCAGCGCCGTGCAGGTGCGGGCGAATCGGCTGAACTCGGAGACGATTCTCGCCGCCGAGGACCACAGCCGCCCGGCGTTCCTGCCCGCGTGGGGGCCCGCCTCGGGCCCAGATCAGCCGCTGCTTTTCCCGGTGGTCACCGAGGCCAGCGGACCGATGCCGACGTCGAGCTGCGTTGGAGGCCGACGGCGAGCAGGACCGGCCCGTTCGGCGAGGTGACCTCCAACGGGGTGTACCGCTTCGACGGGAAGACCATCCCGGAGGGCTACGACCTCGCCAACGCCGCGCCCCTCGTGGCAACGGTGCGCGGCACGACGTACACCGACCCGACGGCCGAGCCGGGCAAGCGGTACACGTACGTGGTGACCGCCCTCGACCGGCTCTGGCACGAGAACGCGGGGTCCGCCCCGCTGGATCTGAACGACCGGACGTCCGGTTTGCATTCAGGCTTCACTGGCGTACATCAATACCGTCCACCGACCCACAACAGTTGTCGTTGTTGTTCCACACCCCTCATGGAGGCAGCGCATGTCAACTCATCGGCCCGAGGTCGGTCGTCGCACCCTGTTCAAGGCAGGTCTGGGTACCGGGATCGCGGCGGTCGTCGGCACTGAACTGTTCGCGGTGGCACCAGCGGGTGCCGCGCCCAGCGCCATGTTCCCCTGGATCATCGATTGCGACACATGGGGTGCGCGCCCGCCAAGGGGAGCGATTCAGATCACCGGCAACGTCACCAACAAGATCATCCTGCACCACATGGCGTTCCCGAACGTCACGGACTACTCGCGCGACCACGCGATGCAACTGGCGCGGGACTGTCAGAACCTGCATATGGACGTCAACGGCTGGGCGGACACCGGCCAGCACTTCACGGTCAGCCGTGGCGGCTACGTGCTGGAAGGCCGCCACCGCAGCCTGCAGACGCTCGACACGGGCGGGCACCAGGTCATCTCCGCACACTGCCCGGGCGAGAACGGGAACGCGATCGGGATCGAGAACGAGGGCACGTACATCACCGAGACGCCGCCGGACGCACTGCTCGACGCGCTGGTGAGGTTGTGCACCGCGGTGTGCCAGCAGTTCCGGCTGCAGCCATGGGACATCTTCGGCCACTGGGACTTCTACACCACCCAGTGCCCGGGCACCGCCTTCTACCGGCTGTTCCCGATGGTGCGCTCGCGTGTCGCGGCAGCACTCGCTACACAACAGCCGGACATCCCCGCACGCCGGTGGCCCGACATCTGGCGCTTCGTCGACGGCCCGGTTGTGCAGGTCGCGCAGTACCTGCTCGCGGATCTCGGGTACCCGCTGACCCCGAACGGCGACTTCGGCTACGACATGAATGCCGTCGTGGCCGACTTCCAAGCCAACCACGGGATTCGGGTCGACCCGGACGCGACCTTCGACGCGGCCACCTGGGAAGCGCTTGTGCCGACCCTCGACAAAGACGCCAACGGTCTTCCCGTCAACGCGCTGCAGTACCTGCTCGGCCGCAAGGGGTACGACGACGTCACGATGAGCGGCGAATTCGACCACAGCACCATGAAGGCGGTTCAGGACATGCAGCGCCTACACGGCCTGGTACCCAATGGGAAGGTCGATGTGGACACGTGGTGCGCGATTGTCGGCGGCTCAGTTCGTTCGGCCTTCCAGTACTGAACGCCGCCTGCTCGCTGGTTTCAGGACGATCCGGACCCGACCGACGTAGGCGCTGGAGCGCTGACACGCCGGTCGGCCGGACGTCGTGATGACCGGTCCCGCAACAGGCTGCTGTCCGCGACGCGGGGCGTTACCAGTTGGCCTGGGCCGGTGGCATCGGCACCTGCACGTCGAGGCTGGGCGCGGAGGCGACCGCGGCCCGGAACGCCTGCTGTAATGGCCTTATGCATCTCAACCCTTACGGGGCGGACCCGGTACGACTGGCCGTCGACCTCACCAACGACCGTGCCCCACCTGGGCGACCGCAACGACCACGACTCGATCGGGGTGTTCCAGCAGCGCCCGAGCCAGGCCTGGGGCAGGCGTCGACCAACTGTCCGAACCCGCCTACCAGGCCGGGAAGTTCTTCGACAAGCTGCTCACCGTTCCCGGCTGGGAGTCGATGCCGCTCACCCAGGCCGCCCAGGCAGTCCAAGTCTCAGCCCTCCCGACCGCATACGCGAAGTGGACCGACGACGCCCTACACCTAGTGGAGCAGCTCACCAGCACCCTCACCGACTGCGCAAACGACGCGCCCGCCGCCCTCCCGAACGGGTTCGCTCTACCCACCGACACCCCGCCCGCCGTCACAACCGCCATCTCCTGGGCCCTGAACCAACTCGGCACCCGTACCACTTCGGCGGATCATGCACCGACCCGCACTCCGACGACCCAGCCCGGCAATGCGACTGCTCGTCGCTCATGCAGTCGGCGTACCGGGCGGCCGGCATCTCCATCCCCCGCGTCACTGCCGACCAGGTCAAGGCCGGGCAACCCGTAAACGATCAGGCGCTCATGCTGCCCGGTGACCTCGTCCTGATTCCCGGCAGCGAAGCAGCATGTCTAACCCTCGTCACGTCGGCATGTACCTCGGCCAGGGCCTCATCATCCACGCCCCGCAGACCGGCGGCGTCATCAAGATCACCCGGCTGAGCAACTGGTTCAACCAGATCGCAGCGATACGGCGCATTGTGAGTCCCGTAACCGGCGTGGGTCCTTAATCTAGATCCCGCCTGGCGCTCGGAGCATCAGCAGGATCGCAGCGAGCAGATCGCGCCATGAGAGTGAAGCCGGACCACGATCAGATACGGCGCAGCACCAGCGTCACGAAGCCCAGAACGTTGCGGTACCCGCGCAACCACTGATCGCGGTGCTCCCGGGCGACGGTGAGTGCCTCGGCAGCGTCCGGATGGCCGGGATTGTCAAGCGCCCACTCGGTGAGCGAGCCGATCCACGACCATTCGTAGTCGTCCCACTCGGCGGCGTCGCTGACATGGGCGTACACCGGCGTCCAGCCGGCCTGCTCAGCAGCGTCGACCAAGCCGGCGAGGTCGGTGAATTCGGCAGGTTCAGCCGGTCGTAACATTTGATCTTGGCGGTTGGGTGGGACAGGATGTTCCGCTG
>NZ_JBHSBP010000070.1:0-1692 GCF_042650725.1 Micromonospora sp. GCM10011541 | reverse complement strand
CGCTGCTTCACGTCTCAGGCACACCTTGACACGCCGACCGCCGCCCTAACTGAACGGCGTTGGTACTAGGTCATCGATCTGGCCGGCCAGGACGTAGACGTGCTCGGTCGCGGGCGCCGGGGTATCGCGCGCCCCGACATAGAGACCGACCTGGGGCAGCAGCAGCATCATCATCGCCGGCGGGCTGCCGTCCGCGGTGACCTCCACTGGCATCAGTCTCCCGTCGACCGGTCCACCCAAAAACCACACCTCTACTGCCGCCATCCAGCCATCATGCCGCCCCTCACCATGCTGGTGGGCACGCACCGCCGCGCCATGAACTCCGCAGCCCGCTGCGGCTCTCGGCCGGAGCGGACGCGCCAGTAAGCGACCTACCGCCGCAGGTGCTGTTGTTCATGGGATAGGGGGTCGTCCAGGTCGAGGCCGAGGACGGTCCGTTTGACCAGTCGATTTTTGCGCGTATGGACATAGTCTGGAAACGTGGGTTCTCGGCGAGAGGGCGTTAGTGCCCGTGTCAGGCTTCGGCAATGGCTGCTGGGAGGCGGGTCTGACAATAGTCGGCCAGCCAAGCTAGTTGCTCGTTGGAGCGCCATTCTTGGCGTAATCACTGCCGCTGCAACGGTTATGGCGTGGGTATGGCCAGACCCTGTGCCTCGGATCGAGATGACCTTCTACAGTCGAGGAAGCGACGGGACATTCAAGATTGGGGACGGATTCTCGATCGGTGCGTCGACAGAAGATTTGGAGAAGGGGTACATCGACGTGCCCCTAGCAATAGCAATCAGAAATGTCGGAGACCGGTCAATAGATGGCGCAAAAATGACGGTTCAATATCCTGCCGGCCTGAATGTCCAGGGGAAAGGGAGGCCGAAGATCGACCCGTCTGGCCATACTCTAATTTATGAGAAGCCACTGGAGGTGATCGAAAAGGACGAAAACTATACCGTTATTGAGCCGGTCGATACGCTGCGGATTAGGATCATCGTCGTCGAGGCGCCAGTGGTCGCTCTCTCTCGCGACGACGTACCGTTCTACTTTGCTGCAAAGTATTTTTCCCTGGTGGCGAGTAGTGCAGACGTGCCACCGTCGGGGATTACTGAGGAAGTCGTGCACTTCGGAATAAAAATTGTTGAACGCAATGGCGACACGATAGACGGTGTAGCGGAACTTCGAGTGCCATCCAAGCTGGAGATTAATCCGTACGGCGTGAAGGAAGAAGTGCGACCCGTGCCAGCAGGTTCTGACGTCGAGAACGTGCTATCTCTCTTGCGTGCCGGCGATGTGTCGGCGGCACCGCTTGTGCGCGAGATAAGGCCCGGCAAAGTAATCCGATACGAGGAGCGTTCCCTAGAAGGGAAGGTCTTTGGGCAATTGGTCTACGTGAACGACGCTCTAAAGGTGGCGTACGTAGACAAGGGTGATGACGGACATATCGACTACAGGCTCATTGACCCAGATGGCAATGGGACTTTTGACAGCAAAGGCCAGTACATGCAGCCATTTTCTGTGACTCACTGGAGCCCCGAAGCCTTCGCTCGATAGTCCTGACAAGGAGGCCAGCAAGAGCTGAGGTGCCGACGCTGGTTGTCTGGCATGGAACACGCCATAACAAATGCTCCGCCGACGGCAGGGCAGGTTCAGCCGGTCGTAACATTTGATCTTGGCGGTTGGGTGGGACAGGATGTTCCGCTG
>NZ_JBHSBP010000069.1:0-32146 GCF_042650725.1 Micromonospora sp. GCM10011541 | reverse complement strand
CTATGGACGCAATGCCCGTGTCATCCGCAACCCACTGCACGGCCTTGTTGAGATCACCTCACTCCAAGCCGCCGGACGTTGCGTACTTCTCGCTCGTCGCATGCTCGGTTGATGCAGCTAAGTCCCTTCCGGCGGGGATGTTGCGCTCGGTATGCGGCCGGATCATGTTGGAAGCTGACGGGGATGAAGTGGTCGGTGCCGAGGTGCCCGCAGTCCAGTTCCACTTCCCAGTTTTGGACCATCACGTCGGGAAGACGTTCGCCGAGCGCGACGATCTCGATGTCGAAGTCTGGGTCGTCCGGCTCACACATGCGGCACACCATGTGGTCACCGACGCGGGACTTCTCGTCCTCCGTGCGCAGCACCTCGCTCTCGTGCCCGCAGGCTAGCGTGACCGACCATCGTGTCATGCCGAACCCGGCGTGCTCCGGCTCGGGTTCACCCGGCTCGATATAGCGGACCGCTGTCCTGCCGTCGTTGAGCTGGCATGACCAGGAGATCGGGCAGGGGGTCCGCTCGGGTGGTGGCTTGGGTACGTCGATGCGCTTGACCAGCCAGAAGTCCTCGTGCCCGCATTCGATTTCCAGCGCGTAGGCAACGACCTCTGTTGGCGGCGGCAGTTCCGGTAGGTGTATGTCGAGGAGGAGGTTGGCCATGATCGGCCCGAACTCCTCAGTGGCGGCACGGCGGCCCTTCTCGCGTCGATCGTTGTGCGCCGCTTCCCATTCCGGCCACTTGACCCGAGCCTGGGCAAGGGTCACCCTGAACGGCGGAGGTCCCGCCGCGTCCTCCTCCAGTCGGCATAGAATCTCCCGCCGCTGCTCGCGGTTTCGCCTACGCCGCTCGGCGTCGGTCACCAGCTCTTCACGGACACTCACAGCTTTACCAATGAACGGGCCACCCCCACCCGCACTCCTCCCCCGCCTCCGGCATTGGACCACGGGGCCCGGGTCGCTCACCGTGCACGAGGGCGGCTGCTGGTGCCGGGTGGGCAGGGTGCGCGTCAGTACGGCAGCCGGATCCCAGTCGAACCCCTGTCTTGGATTCCGCTTTGCCGGTGCGCTGATGACCAAGCATCGTCTCTAGCGACTGCACCAGACCGCGAGCGGCGCGTTGATCGTCGTTCTGAGGTATGCCTGTGTGGAAGCGAGCAGGTTCAGTTGTTGGGTCGTTGCCCTAGCGGCCGACAGGCCCGGCTGGACGATCACCATCTCCATGCGTCGCCGAAGTACGGTTGACTGCTCCTGAATCCTGTAGAGCGCCTTGATATCTCCGACCTCGAAGGGGCTGACGCCGTCACGCCGCTGCTTCTTGCGGGCCCGGTCATCGAGTGTGCGAAAGAACGGGCCTAGATCGCTGCGCCGCCACATGATCGACTTTTGGGTTTGCCCGCAGACCTCGTACAGGTCTTCGACGCGTGTGCCGACGTTCTCACCGTGCGAGTACTTGCAGTGCACGAGGCGGATCAGCAGACCTTCGCTGTTGATCCGAATGGCCACGATGTCGGCGATTTCGCCGCTGCCGTCGTCGTCGAGGATGATGTCCCACGGCTCGCTCTCAGCCTTGAGTTCGGCGATGGCTCGGTACTGGATGGAGTGGGTCAGCCGGTCCTTTGTCTGGGATTCGACTGAGATGGTGGTGCCGGTCCAGTCGAGAGGCGTGAGGTTGGCGCGGTCGAACGGCTCTTTGTCCCAGGTTGGCTTGTAGAGCAGGTCGCCCTCGATGATCCGGTCATCGTCAAGGATGAAGGTGAGACCGATCTGGTTGAGCCAATCACTCAGGTTGTGCTCGGAGCGTGGGCGGACGATCTTGATCTCTTTATCGCCGATACACCGGTAGACGAGGCGGCCCTTCTCGACGGTGGCCTCGTACGTCACCGACCACCCCTTGGTCCGCACGTCGAAACGGAACGGGCCTTCGGTCGCGGCGGTGTCCGGAACGAGGTCGGTGTAGACGGCTTCGTATGTGAGGTCCTGGAACGACAACCTCAGGTTGTCGGCCTGCATTGTGTGGATCTGCCACGGCCACTCGACTGCCAAGACGACGCCGGTGGGCCGGCCGCTGAGGCGCTCGGGCAGGATGAACTGTCCGATGACCTTGTCGATGCTGATCGTGTCATCGAGCAGCTTCTCGCCAACGGAGTCGCACCAGTCTCGCCAGTGTTTGAGATCGCGTGCGGTGGCGGGCGACCAGATGCGGCCTTTGAGGGAGGCGCTGATGTTGACCCGCTCACCGTCGCGGTACCCGCCGCCGGAGATGTTCGTCTGCGACTTCGTGCCAGCCTCGGCCTGGGTGAAACTCGCCGTCACGTCGGAGCCCACGTGCATGGAGAAGCGGCGGAACTGGTCATGGGCGTCGAGGACGCCGACGTTCGTCGGCACTAGCCGGTCAATGTCGGCCATCACGCGGTAGACCGTCGAGCCCGTGAAGCGCGTCGCGCCAGCACCCAGTACTGCCATCGCGAGGTCCTCGAAGACCCCGTCGTTGGCGGAGTTGTTGATGTACAGCAGACGCTTGTCCCGGTCGAAGTAGAGAACGTACAACTCGTAGCTGACCTCTTCGATGGTCTTGAGGTCACCCCAGCGGACGCTGTCACGGTTCTCCACGACACACCACGCGATCCCGGCAGCTGTGTTCAGGCCGATGGGCTGGGTGAACATGCGGTCCTCGCCGAAGAAGTCGACCAGGTTCTCCGGTTCCCACCTGTCAGTAGGGGCTCGGTAGACGACCGTGCTCAGCTTCGGCAGCAGGCTCCGCAACGTGACGTCTTCCGGCAAGCTGGTGAAGCCCTCCTCGAAGTCGCTGACATCCTGCTGTCCCTGCACCGCGGTCTCGGTGAGGTTGCGCAGGATCAGGTTCCAGTCGGAATCCTCCGCGTACAGCGTCCGTAGACGCCTGTCCACGTCGATCTCGGAGCGAGCGACGAATATCGATGCGTCGCCGTACCTGCCGTTCGATGACGTACGCGCGAAGCGGCCGATGAACTGTAGGGTGACGCCAAGGCTCTTCTGCGGGTCGTGCACCGCGGCGACCTTCAGGGACGGCAGATCGAAGCCCTCCCCGAGCATGTTGACGCAGATGACGATGCGCGAGCGGCCTTCCCGTAGCGCCTTGACTGCTTCGCGTTGCTGTTTTGCGGGCATCTGGCTGTTGATGATGACCGGCTGGAGATCTGCGGCCAGCTTGTCGTAGAGCGGCTTGAGCTCCTTCGCCCGAGGGATGCCGCTGACGCGAGCCATCAGAACGTGGTCGAACCCGGCCGCAAGGTCCGCACGCAGCTTGGCGATGCTCTGCTCCGCCACCGCAAGGTCCAGGTCTTCGAAGTCGATCACGGCGGTGTAATCGATCTGCGAGAAGACTTCTTGCGCCTGAGCTTCCCGCAATGGGAAGGAGTAGATGATACGGCCTTGAAGATGCTTGCCATCCTCGCGGAACGGGGTTGCCGTGAACTGGACCACGTTCTTGTCCACGAAGAAATCGCGGATCGCAGACCATGTACGCGCGGCCACGTGGTGGGCCTCATCGACGAACAGGTGGGAGCAGGCGCCGGCGAGGGCTGCCAGTGCTTCGGGCTGGCAGGCGTTCATCGCCTGGGGCGTCGCGACGACGACGTTGCACGCCTGCGCGAACGACTCTGCCGCGTCGACGGTGGTGAAGCGCTGTTGGACGCGCCCCACCACCGGGCCGGCCGCCGAGCTGCTGACGATACCCAGCTTCTGCAGCACGCCGAGCGTCTCGAATTTGGTCGCGATCTGTTCACGTAGGGCATCGGAGGGGACCAGCACCAGCAATCGGTTGATGCGGGCGGCGACCAGAAGCGCGAGCATGGTCTCCGTCTTGCCGGTGCCTGTCGGCATGACCACCGTGGCCGGGGTGGTCCGCTTGGTGGTCCAGTAGCCGAGCACAGCATGCATCGCTCCGAGTTGCGGCGATCGAAGGCCAAGACTCTCCTTGGTGTCTTCGTTAAAGGTGATCGCGTCCCGATACGACTCAAGAACCTCGGATGGTGCAGAGCGGACGAGTGCGCTCGGTAGGTGCCAACTCGCTCGGGTCAGCGAATCTCCGGGCCCCGTGCCGGCCGGAAGCCTTAGCCACAGGATGTCTTGATCGAGTGGAGCCTCACTGCTGGCAGCTGGCCAGACGCCGTAGTTGTTGGCGACTTCAAGTGCCCCATCACTGCCTGAGACAGCGTGAAAGGTGCTCGCTGGAACGAGGAGCTGCTTGACGGGGTTGCCCTCGAACTTCTCCGTGCGTGCCCAGATACTGGACGAATGCCACCCGCCAGCCGCGCGCCGGTCGTCAGCACGAAGCCCCATCATTGGCGGATTTTTCCACGAGTGCAAACTTATGCGTTAATCGATATAGGGTCTGACTCTCCGTTCGTGCAGCCGCAGCCAGTGTCGTCACCTCGATGGCGATGTCCGCGTCTTGTGACAGGCTTGACTGGCGCCGACATCGGCAACTCTACGTCACGTCATCTTCAGCAGAGAGTGGCGGGCTGCCGCGTGAACCGCGAATACCTGCACCACCGACTGGTCCGGCCAACACGCAGCATGACAGTCCTATCAGCGGCTATCTGGGCCGAAATCTATAAATGGGTGACGGCTGGTTAAAGCTCTGCTCTGTGCAGGGGTCCGGTTCAGCTGCGCCATCGCCATGCTTGTGGGCTGCCGCGCATGCCGTGGTGCCAGGTCTTCTCGTAGGCGAGGATGTCGGCGTACTGGCTGCGGGTCGCCTCCGAGCGGTACGCCTTCTCCGGCCTGGCCGCGCTCCACTCACCCATGAACGGCTCCAGATTCCTGGGGCGCGGTTCGATGTCGAAGTCCACCTCTGCGAGCACCGCCGGGTTGATCGTGGGATCAAGCCGATCAGCTTTGTTCCTCGCCCAGGCCACCCATTGATCAAGGTTCTGGCCAGCAGCTTCACTTGACGAGGCGGAGCCTTCGAGGGCTGTGCAGAAGCTTCGGATGGCGTCCGCCGCCACCCAGCTGTCGAACGCGGCCCGGAACCGGTCTGTGCGCAGCTTGTCTGTAGCCAGGACCGTGGCGGTGGCCTTGACTTGCTCCCACTGCGCGCGTTCTTCGGCCTTCCGCCGCTCCCAGCGCTCTTCCTCCTCCAGGCGGACGCGCTCCCGCTCCTCCTGCTCGCGTTGGTCGGCGAGATACCCCGCCTCCACCTCCTTCACGATCTTGTGAACGCGGCTCTCCAGCGTCGTGCGCTTGTCGTCGGTCCAAGTGTCCGACTTGCCGTAGCCGGCGCGGTTGACCTCAAGGACAAGACGGCCGCTCCGCACCCGGTCGAACTCGGGCAACGAGATCCAGGGCTGCCGCTTCTGGCGCCGCCGCTCATCATCGGTGAGTACGTGCGGGACCTTGTCGTACTCCTCGCTGATCCTCACCGCGCGTTGTGACTTCTCCAGCCGCAGCGACAGCGTGGGCCGGGCACCCTTGGTATTGACGACCAGACGGTGCCCGCGGCTGCGGGCCGCCGCAGCGAGCAAGCGCACGAACTCCAACGCCCGGGGCAGAAGCTCGGCCGAGACGGTGAGCGCCGAAGGGTTCTTCTGCAACGCGGCGATGATCTCATCGTCGATCGTGGTTTGGTGCCGCGAGGCGATCCGGAAGGCGTCCCACCCGTTGTTGGCGCCGTTCGCCTTGTTGTAGAGCATGACGACGATGTCGTTACGGTCACGGCCGGTGTGCCGAAGCTCGTATCCGTCCGGGACGAGTTTGTGCTGCTTCGCCGCATGGATGGCCCGCCGGTATCGCGCCCGGGTCTGCTCATCGGGCTCCTCGACACGGACGACACCGTCGCCCTGGTCCAGTTGGTCGACGAGTTGCTGGGCCAAGGCAAGCGTTGCCGAGCCCGCGCCATCGATGCTGGCCGCTGCCGGCGGCCTTTGTGAGACGCCTGCCGCTTCCCTTCTCGGTCGAGTCGGCGACGGTCTGGCCACGTGGGCGGGGTCATCGGGGTGGAATCCGTGCTCAAGGTAGAAACGGCCTGCCTCAGTGATAGTCGCCCGCCACGTGCCGCCCTTGCGCGCAACAGCCACGAGGCGACGTCCCTGCAGCGCACGGGCAGAAATTCGATAGGGGACCCCATCGGGTGTGCTGAGGTCGTCGCCGTCGGCAATCCGACGCAGTAGTTCCGCCTGGCGCTCGTTCAGTCGGTCCCAGCGCTGCATCAGATAACCGTGCCCGGCGGAGACAACCCCGCGCAACGACCGAACACTCACAGTGGCCAGGCAAGCCGCGTCTCACCTGCCGGTGGTCTTCGATGTCCGGCGTCCGGATGCACTTCTGCACGCTGAGCCGCGACGGAGGTACGACCAGGTCAACAACCTGGATCCGCTCCCCTCACAGCGTCATCTCGCCCGCAGAGGTCCGTCAGAACCGGCCGTCGCGGTGCCTCATGGCATCAGCGCGGAGCGCCAGGCTGCGACCAGTCCCGCCACGTCGGGGTATCGGTCTGCGGGCGCCGCGCGGGTTGCGCGGGTCGCTACCTGGTCTTGGGCCGGGGATCCCCGCCAACCGTCTGCGGAGTCCAGCAGGTGTTGGATCGCGCGGCCGAGGGTGTGGACGGTGGAGCGCTGGTCGATGACGGCGCCGCGGACTAACTCTTCCGGGGCCATGTATCGGCGGGAGCCGGGGAGGCGCTCGGCGTGGAGGACGAAGGGTCCGGGCCGGTACTCGTCCAGGTCGATCAGCCGCATCCGCCGTGCAGCGAAGTCGTACAGGAAACAGCCGTCGTACAGGTCGACGGCGACGTAACCGGCTGTCGTAACGGCCAGGTGCGCGTCGAGGATCGTGTCGATGGCCGCCTCGACCTCGGGAAGGGGAAGCTGCTGGAACCGGGCCAGCGCAGTACGGTCCGACCCGTGTGTGGTGGCCTGATTGAGCACCCGGCCGTCGAGCCACGGGTACACCAGTGTCAGCCCGTCGGGGCCGTCGAGGATCCGCTCGGGTCGGACGATCGCCGGATGCTCGACCGCGGTGTGGAGCCGGCTGGCCCGGATCAGCGAGAGGCGGGCCTGTGGTGTGGTGGCCTTCTTGACGAACCATCGGCGCCCGGCGGCCGCGACGCCGTAGGACAGGCACCCGGAGTCCTGATTGTCGAAGACCACGAACGCGGACGCGAGTGTCAGGTCGAGCACACCAGCGAACCTACGTCTCCACGCGGCCCGTGGAACCCTCAATTCCCATGCGTACGGGGGGCGTTGCGCTCAGGTCACGACGCGCACGCCGGGCCATCGCTCGGCGGGGCGCGGCCCAGCAGCGTCAGTACCGGTAGTGATCTGTTGGATGGTCTCCGCGCTGTTCTACTCCGCGGTCGGTGACCTCGACGGCGAGAAGGACGTTTTCGGGCTGTGGGCCGGCACCGGTCGTAAGGGCGCGAAGTTCTAGATCAGGGGGACGCCCTCCCTGGTTGAGGCTGGCATGTCGGCATGCCTTCCCACTCGGACCCGAGTACATCGTCAACAGACGAGTCCCAGTAGGTGCTTCGCGCAGCCCCAGGAGAGTGTGAACCCGGCTCCGCCGTGGCCGTAGTTGTGAATCAGCGTGCCGCCGTCAAGTCGCTCCCCTTCGACGCGGACGTAAGGTCGTGTGGGGCGGAGGCCGACGCGGTGCTCGATGACGCGGGCGTTTCGGAGGCGGGGCTCTACGCTGGCGCAGCGGGCGATGATCGCGGCAGCAATGTTCGGATCGGGCTCTCGGCTCCAGTCGCCGGGCTGGGCGGTACCGCCAAGAACGACCGTCTCGCCTTGCGGGTAGAAGTGCACTAGGTCGGGGGATAGCCCGGTGTCTTCGGAGAAGAATTCGGTGATGCCGGGGTTCTCGACGACGACGAGCTGCCCGCGGATCGGAGTCAGCTCGGGGTCGGGAACGAGACCCCGCGCTCCCATACCGGCGCAGTTGACGACGACCGTTGCGATGCCGGCGGCTTGGTCGAGTGAGTCGATTAGCCGGATCTCGATCTGGCCGCTGGCCGCCGAGAAACGTCGTTCCAGGTAGCCGAGGTATGTCGGCATGTCGGCCAGCGGCGCGGTGTAGCGCCATCCTGTGGCGAAGCCGTCCGGTAGCTCGTCCACGTCGCACATGCGGAACCCGTCGAGTTGGTTGCCCCATTCCGGCGGATCGACGGGCTTACGGGATGCTTCAACGCCGGGGACGAGGCGCACGCCGGTCTGCGGATCGGTAGCGAGTTTAAGCAGCACATCGAGGGTCTGGGCGCTCCACACGCGTACCCGGTCGATGGGTTCTACGAGGTACGGCCCCCACATCGCGCCAGCGGCGTACGAGGTGCTCTGCTCGGGTGGCTCGGCTGCCCAGATCTTGACCCGTAGTCCGGCTTCGGCGAGGCAGACGGCAGTAGTGAGGCCGGATACGCCGGCGCCGATGACCAGAGCGTCAAGATCGGTGCGGGTCATCGTTTGACCGTAGTGTCAGGCCGGTTGACGCGCGAGCGCGTTCTCAAGCTCGGGAAGCAGGTCGGCGACGCTCTGGTTCCGCTTCCGTCGGCGGAGTTCCTGGGCGAGGGTGCTGAGCAGGGCGGTGCTACGGGGTGAGCGGACCTGCTCGAGCCGGGGTAGGGCCATCCGGGTTACCGCGCAGGCGTCGTCGAGTTTGCCGTGGGCGGTGTAGCCGAGGGCGAGCCAGGCGCCTTCGTAGAGGGCTCGCCGCTAGTAGGGAACATCTGGTCGGCGGGCGTAGGCGCCGGTTCGTAGGAGCGCTTCGCCCTTGCGGAGCAGGGCCCGCCCGTCGGTTCCTCTGCCGCTGGCCACGATCTGCCGACCGGCGAGGATCATCGCGTAGCCAGCCTGGCAGTCGAGGTGGTTCGCGGTCAGGTAGTACATCCACTCCGGGTCGCGGTCGGGATACCGCTTCGCGAGCTGGTCGCGGGACTCTGCCCAGGTGCGCTCGCACTGGTCGACGTGTCCGGCAGCGGCGTGGGCGTACGCGAGGCGGGACAGCACGGACGCTTGGACGCTCGCGGCGGACCGGTTCGCAACCCGGCGGGCGGCGTCGCCGAGGCGCAGGCCGTCGTCGGCGTCGCCGAGTGAGGCGGCCTGGAAGGACAGGTCGGCGAGGATATGCGCTTCCATGGACCGGTACGCAGCGTCATGCGCGGCCCGCAGACCGGTGAAGAAGTACCGCTGGGCAAGCCCTTGCTGTCCGGCGTCGAACGCCTTCCAGCCGGCGAGTTGGGCAAGGTCGGCGAGGGCCACCAGCAGCCGGCGGGTCGTGGCGTCCGTGTGGCCACCGTCGCGGAGTACGAGCAGGACCGCGCGGACCTGGGCGCCGACGTAGCCGAGGCCGGCCGCGCCGCCGCGCTCGTCGTCGAGCAGTTGCAGGCGCGGCACGCTGGCTTCGATCTGGTCGACGAGCGGGTCGTCCGGTGTCGCGGTCGGGAGCGCGGTCCCGTTCGACGGAAGGTGTACGCCGAGGTAGATGTTCACGGCCTGGGCGAGAGCGGCCCCGGAGACGGACAGGAACATCCTCCGGTCCACCAGCCCTCCCAACAGCCAGTCCTCGGCGACCAGCATGGTGCTCGCGAGTGTCCACGGCCCTTCCATGCCGGTGCTGGCCGCCATTACCAGCGTGCCATCCGCGGTGTCGGACTGCCCGCGCCAAAGGTCCCCAGCGGTCACGATGCGGCCGAGGCGGCGGGAGATGACGTACGCGGTCAGCGCTGGCAGCGGCGGACGGGGGATACCGCCCGCGTCGCGCCAGTGGTAGGGCGCGGTTTCGGCAAGTGTGCCGGGCCCGAAGAGTCGGTTGATCTCCCGCGCGAGGGTGCGCGGGGTGAGGCCAGCTTCGGCCATGTGCGCGGCGAGGGTCTGGTTGGTGCGGACGGGCGGCGATCCCATCGACTCCTCCGCAGGGTCAACCGACAGTACCGCGAAGATACCGGACCGTGTTGGCCGCCGGCGGTCGACGAATTGACGCTCTTGACGCTTCCATCCCCTGCCTGAGCGATGCCGGTTCACGGTCTGCTGAATGCATCCCCGCCGGCGCACCGCCAAAAGGGCTGCGCCGGCGGGTGAACCCCCGACGGGCGAGCGGAGGACCTGATGCGTACTTCGGCGATGACCCAGACCAAACCTCCATGGGACTGGGAGTTCGACTGGCACCTCACGAACCGCTGCAACTTCTTCTGCGAGTACTGCCACCCGCAGATCCGCTACGTGCTCAACCGCAAGCACCTCGACGAGCCGGCCCCGGAACTGGTGGTCCAGCGCTTCGACGAGCTGGGCAAGGTCTGCCTGGTGCACATGTCCGGTGGCGAGCCGTTCATGTTCCCCGGGTTCGTCGAATTGTGCCGGGGTCTGGCCGGTAACCACTTCATCAGCATCAACACCAACCTCGCCTCGGACGACGTGGCGGAGTTCGCCGAGCGTGTCCCAGCCGGCCGGGTGGCGAAGATCATCGCCGCGATCCACCAGCCCGAACGCGAGCTTCGCGGGTTGGAACTCGACGCCTACGCCCGCAACTACCTGATCCTGCGGCGCGGCGGGTTCGACGTGACTGCCCTGTACGTGCTGTATCCACCGCTGCTCAGTCGGCTTGCCGCTGACCTGGATCGGTTGCGCGAGCTGGGCGTGGACCACGTACGGGCCAAGGTGTTCAAGGGCGTGTACGAGGGCGTCCGCTATCCGGAGGGCTACACCGACGAGCAGAAGGCCCTGGTACTGGCCAACTCCGGCGAGTACGTCTTCAACCGGCCGTACCTCGACGGGATGCTCTCCTTCCGAGGCCAGCCGTGCACCGCCGGTGTCACCTCGTTCAAGGTCACCGTCACCGGTGACGTACGCCGATGCGCTTCGGTGCCCACTGGCTACGGAAACCTCTACGACGGCACCTTCCGGCCCGCCGACGTCAACGAACCCTGCCCCGCCAAGCGGGTGCTGGTCCTGTCGCAGTGCCTGTCCTACCTCGTCGACCCTCCGGTTCGCCCCGAACAGGGCGTCGACCCGGACGACCTCTGACCTCGAAGGGCATCCCTCATGCAGATCTCGATCCGTCATGCCTGCGTCGACCCAGACGACCAGGCGTTCGACGTCGCCGAACGCAAGGGTGTCGGCCATCCGGACAGCCTCGCCGACCTGCTCGCCGACGCCTTCTCCCAGCGCTACTCGTCCTGGTGCCTGCGCGAGTTCGGCGCCATCCCCAACCACTGGGTCGACAAGGTGAACCTCGTCGGCGCCGCCGCCGACGTCCGCTTCGGTGGCTTCGACATCCTCAAGCCGGCCGACTGCTACCTCTTCGGAAAGATCACCGACCAGGTCGGTCGCACGCAGGTGCCGATCGAGGAGATTCTCCGGGCCGTCGTCCTCGACGTTCTCCCGGCCGCGCTGGGCGACCGCCGCATCCTCGAATACCTTCGCCTGCACATCAACAACACGCGAGGCACCGCGGTCGACCACGACCCGAGGTTCTACCGCCCCGACGCGGCGTTGGACATCAACGCGGTGCTTGCGACGGAGTCCGTCGCCAACGACACCGTGGTCTGCGTCGGCACCAGCCGGCGCGGCCTCGCCGCGGATCTCGCGATACGACTGGAACGGCGACTCACCAGCGAAGGATTCCGGCAGGTCGTACCCGCTGCCGGGACCGACGTAAAGGTCATGGTGGTCCGGATCGGCTCGGCACTGGAGGTCACTGCCGCCGTTCCGTTTCATCCCGAACTGGTCGGCTCCTGGCCGGCATACCGGGCAGCGCTCGCCGAGGCACAGAGCACTGTCTCCGCCGAGCTGAAGTCCCTGCTCGACCAGGAGCCCCGAGCCCGGTACGTCACCGGCCTGTCGCTGCATCTCAACACGAAGGATGTGCCGGGTCGCGGCTACCTGGCGCCGTTCGGCACCTCGCTCGGCAAGGGCGACTGCGGCGCGGTCGGGCGTGGCAACCGGTACAGCGGCGTCATCGAGCCGCTGCGCCCGGCAAGCGGCGAAGCGCCCGCCGGCAAGAACCCGGTCCACCACGCCGGCAAGATCTACACCGCGCTCGCCGCCGACGCGGCCGAGCGAGTGCTTGCCGAAACCTCGGTATACGCCGAGGTCACGATCGCCGCCCGCAACGGTGGCCAGCTCGATGATCCGGCACACGTCCTGGTTTCGGTGGACCGCGAGGTCGACGCCACGACCGTGGTCGAGATCGAAGAGGTGGTGCGCCGCGCCGTCGCTGGAGCCTCCACCTTCGCTGCCCGTTTCCTCGCCGCCGAACCGCTGGCCCGGTTCCGGGACGGAGTCCCGCTATGACGACGAGGACCCTGTCCGCGTTGCACCAACGGCACCTCGCCGCCCTACGCGACCAGTCCGCGGTCATCGATGCGGAAGGCCTACGCATCGGCTCGCAGTACGTGATGTTCTTCGCCGAAGCCGCCCTGATGCGCGAGCACGTCACCCGCCTCACCGAGGGTTTCACCCGTCCCGACGTCTTGGAGGTGGGACTCGGTCTCGGTGTGTTCGCCGCTCAGCTATCGGAGCGCGAGGTCGGTTCGTACACGGCGATCGAACCGCACCCGGGCGTGGCGCTCATGGCTCGCACGCGGGTGGTCGAAGCCTTCGACGTACCGGTGCGGGTGTTCGTCGACCCGTGGCAGCTCGTGACGCTGCCAGCCGGCGCCTTCGACGCGATCATGTACGACACCTGGCCGCCGGAAGGTTTTGCCGACTCCGACTTCGCCGAGTTCGTCGCCCACGTCGCGATCCGCTGCCTGCGCCCGGGTGGCCGGTTCAGCTTCTTCCACAGCGGCACCTCGATCGGTCCGGCCCGCCGCGCGGTCCTCGACCGGTACTTCGCGGAATGGACCGCCTACCCGCACACCATGCCGGTCGAGCAGACCCCACCGCACTGGACGAAACCCAGCCGCGACTTCCTGATTCCGATCGCCACAAAAGGCGGTGCCTGATGACCCGTCCGATCGCGCCGGCGGTTTCCGCGCAGCAGATCGAGCGGTTCGCCTCGCACGGGTACCTGGTCCTGCCGGACCTGATCCCGCCCGCCATGATCCAGGAGCTCCGTGTCGAGGCCGACACGCTCCTCGGTCACCGGCTCGCCCGGATGGTCGCCACCAGAACGCTCGACACGCGCGTCACCTGGTGGCGCCTCGCCAACGGCAAGCCGTACGTGCTCAAGGTCAAGCCCGTGGTCGACCTGTCCCCGGCCGTCACGACGGTGGCCGACAGCCCCACGCTGCTCGCCGTCGTCGCCGACCTGCTCGGCGCGCCCCCGAAGCTCATGGACAACAAGCTCATGTACAAGCAGACCGTCGACATCGCCGCCGAATGGGCAGCGCTACCGGTGCTCGGTGAAGAGGTCCGCAAGCACACCGACGCCGCCTACTACGCGACACGCGGCTACCCACGGGTGCTCACCGTCGCCATCTGCCTCGACCCCTGCACCGAAACGGCCGGCGCGCTCCGTGTCTGGCCCGGCAGCCACCGCCACACCATCGAGACGATCCCGACCGACAACCAGGGACCGGTCGTACCCGACGCCGCCGCGCCCGACAGGGCGGCCGTGACCCTGGTCGCCGAGCCCGGTGCGGTCCTGATCTGGGACGCGGCGCTGGTCCACGCCAGCGGACCCAACACCTCGGGCCACCCACGTCGGCTACTCGTGCTCGGTTACAGTCCCGCCAACCCGGACGACGGGGAACCGCGATGAAGATCCTCATGCTCGGCGGCACCCGATTCGTTGGCCGGCACATCGTGGAGGAATGCCTCAGGCGCGGAGACGACGTCACGGTGCTCTACCGGGGCCGCTCACCATCACCCTTCGCTGGGATCGCGCGCCACGTCCTGACCGACCGGCGCGCACCGACACTCGAAGCCACCGCCGTCCTCGCCGAACCGTGGGACGTGGTCATCGACACCAGTGCCGGCGACGTCGACGACCTGCGCCCCGTTCTGCCCCTGCTCGGCAACGTCGGCCAATACACCCTGATCTCCACTTGCGGGGTGTACCGCAGAGCACCCCGCGGACACGGCCTGACCGAACGGGCGCCCACGATCGCGGCTGACGCCTCCCACCCGGTACGCGCCTCCGCCACCCGCAAGCTCCGCTGTGAGCGATACCTCCGGCGTCGCCTCGACCGGATCAACGTACCCCTGCTCATTGCCCGCCTCGGCCTGGTCATCGGCCGGTACGACGACAGCGAACGCCTCGCCTACTGGCTCGAACGCGCACTGCGCGGCGGCGACGTCCTGGTCCCGATGGACGACCGCCAGGCCATCCAACTCATCGACGCCGCCGACGTCGCCCAGTTCCTACGCAACGCCGCCGACCAGCAACTTGGCGGCGTCGTCAACGTCGCCGGCGCCCGGTTCAACGCCCGAACCCTGGTGGACACGGTCCTGACCCGTGCCGGCCGAGCCGTAACTCCCTGCCGGGTCGGCGAGGACTTCGCCCTCACCCACCGCCTACAGCCATGGACCGAAATCCCACTGTGGTTGCCCGCCAACAGCCCCGAACTGGCGCTCATGTCGGTCAACAACAGCCGCGCCACCAGCGCCGGCCTCACCCTTCGGCCCCTTCCCGACAGCATCACCGACGCACTCGGCTGGCAGGCGCTGCGGCGCAGCTGGTCACAGCACTGGCTCGATTACGCCCGCGAGCAGGACCTGATCCATCGGTGGCGGGGATGATGGCGATGCTGCCCTACACCCAACCCGCGCCGTACCACTCGCAATGGGGCGAGGACCGCTGGCTCGCAGAGAACTACCACCTTCCAGCGCACGGAGTATTCGTCGACATCGGCGCTGGCGACGGTGTACGCGGCAGCAACAGCCTCTACTTCGAGAACCGTGGCTGGCGCGGCCTCTGCGTGGACGCCGACCCCCGCAACCACCAACGGCTCCGGCACCGCTGCTGCGCCGTGGACACCTGCGCCGTATCCACGACCCGCGGGCTTTGGCCATTCGGCATGTACGCCCACAAGCCCTCCTGGTCAGGTCTGCAGCGGCGCGGTACGGACTACCAAGAGATCCTCGTCGCCTGCCGGACTCTGGAAGACCTCCTCGGCCAGTGGTGCATCGACCAGATCGACCTGCTCAGCATCGACGTCGAAGGCACCGAACTCGACGTCTGGGACTCCTTCGACCACACCCGGCACCGGCCAGCCATCGTCATCGTCGAGTTCGACGACGACCACCCCGACCGGCACCGCCGCACCATCCAGCGCCACCTCGGCTCGGACACCTACGAACTGGTCCACGAGACACCAGCGAACCTGATCCTGCACCGAACAGACCGACCCTGGCGGCGACGCCGATGATCGGGCCCGGTCTGCAGATCAACCAGCTACTACCCGACGGCAAGGTAATCGTTGTCTGCGGTCGCGTGGACGACGCGCGAGCCTGGCAAGACTTACTCGGCCCGACCCGCTGCCTCGCCCTCGCCCTGGACGACGTACCGCCCGACACACGCCGTCGAACGCTGCGCGGCGCGTCCGACTACCTCGCGTGGCAACACCATGCCATCGGTGGGCTCGACGGCTCCGGCTGGCTCGCCGGGCCGGCGAACGCCTTCGACCCCGCCAACACCGCGACGCTCGTTCTGCCCGACCCGCTCGATCCGCCGCATGCCGGAGCCCGCCGACGAATCGGCGTCAGACAGCCCGCGTGGCGGCTCTTCGAGGACAAGACCGTGGTCGACGCGCTCTGGGACACCGCCGGGGTGCCCCGAGCACAGTCGATCGTCAGCGATGGCACCGCTGACCTCGCCATGCTCGGGGCGATCGTCGACCAGGGCACCGGAGTCGTCTGCTCCTGCCAGCCGATTGGCGCCGGACCGTCGGCCGGCGGCGACGGCATCTGGTGGTGGCGCAACGGCCCATCACGGACAGCCATCCCCACCGCCGAACCCGGGACCTGGCGAGTCCGGCTGATGCCACTCCTCGAAGGAATCCCGCTACGCCTGCACGGGATGGCCCTCACCACCAAAGTCATCCCATTTCCGCCCATGGAACTCGTGACGCTTCCCCGGCCCGAACAAGGGACGTTTCTCTGCGCTGGTGCTGTTCCCACCCTCGGCCGCGCTGCCGACCTCGTCACCCAGACCGAGCGCCTCGGGGCTGGTCTGCGCGAGCGCCTCGGTTACCGCGGCGGGTTCTCCGTTGACGGCATCCTCACCGCCGGCGGGTTCCTCCCCACCGACTTCAACGCCCGGCTCACCTCCGCCATGGAAGCGGCGCCCTCTGAACGTCGAGTCCTGCTGCACGCGGTCAATCTGCTCGCGCGGGACGGAATCGAGCCCGACACCAGCGCTGTCGAGCAACTGGCGGAAGAAACCTTTGCCGCTGCCGCCACCTGCACGATCTACGGCGCTGCGACGCATGCGGATCCGAGGAGTCCCCGAGAGGCGGCAGTCCGATGGAACGGCGACCGGCTGGTCCCCGCCCCGAGCGGCGCCGCAGACGGAAGCCTCGTCATCACCCCGTCGCCGCGAGGCTGGCTGCTGACCGCGACCCTTGCCACCGACCGGCTCCCGAGCGGTGGCCGGGTCGGGCCTTGGGCACCCGAAGTCTTCCGGCTCAGCGACGAGGTCCTCGGCACCAACTTCGGCAACCTCGCACCCCCATTCGACCCACGGTCCACCTTCTGCCTGCCGGGAGCCCGGCTCAGCTCCGAGTCCGCAAGGGAGTAGACCTGCCAGCCAGGCGAGCGAGCGTGGTTGAGGGCGCGACTGGCTACATACCGTCCGGAGTGGCGATGCCCAGCAGGTACAGGCCGTGGTGCAGGACCCGGGCGGTGAGGTCGCACAGGGCCAGCCGACTGTTCCGCACCTCGCCCTCGGCGCGTAGGACCGGGCAGTGTTCGTAGAAGCCGCTGAAGGTGGCGGCGAGGGTGTGCAGGTAGCCGGCGAGCCGGTGGAATTCCAGGGTCCGCTCGACGCCTGTGACGACGGTGCCGAAGTTAACCAGTTCGAGGGCGAGGGCGTGTTCAGCCGGGTGCACGATCGAGATCGAGGTTGCGGTGAACTGCCCGATCTCGGCGCGGCGGAAGATGGACCGGATCCGGGCGTGGGCGTACTGCAGGTACGGGGCGGTGTTTCCGTCCAGCGACAGCATCCGGTCCCACTTGTTCCGGTCGGTGGACAGGTCGGCGTACTTGATGGCGCCGATGCCGACCGAGCGGGCGACTTCGGCGATGGCCGCTTCAGGGAGGTTGAGGTTCTTCTGCCGCGCCAGATCGGCGGCCCTGGTCACAGCCTCGTCCAGCAGTCCGACAAGTTTGATCGAGCCACCTGCCCGGCTGCGCAGCATCTTGCCGTCAGAGCCGAGGATCGAGCCGAAACCGATGTGCTCGGCAACCGCTGGCGGGCTTAGCCACCCGGTCTGCCGAGCGACCGCGTACACCATCTCGAAGTGCTGACGCTGCGGCAGCCCCACGACGTAGAGCAGCCGGGTCGCGCCGAGATCCCGGGTCCGGTGGCGGATCGCCGCGAGGTCGGTGGCACCATAGCCATATCCGCCATCACGCTTACGCACGATGATCGGCAACGGCTGCCCGTCGCGCCCCGTGAAGCCCTCCGGGAAGACGCAGGCCGCATCGCCGCAAGGTCAGCTCGTCGCCGCTCTGCAGGGCGACCACCCGCCGCCTGGCCCGCTCCTTGAACGCGTCGTCGGCGTCGAACTTGACCCTGGCCGCCTTGTAGAACGAGTCCAGGTCACCGACGGACAGTTCGTGGGCGGCCTCCGACTCGCCCAGGTCGAGCAGGTGCTCGATGAGCATCCCGAAGGGTGTGCCCCAGTCGCCCAGGTGATTGGCCTTGATCACCCGGTGCCCGAGCCACTCCAACAGCCGTACGGCGGCGTCACCGATGACGGTCGACCGGAGGTGCCCCACGTGCATCTCCTTGGCCACGTTCGGTGCCGAATAGTCGATGACCACCGTCTCGGGAGCGGCGCTGGGCGCGACGCCGAGCCGGGTGTCGGCGGCCATGGTCGACAGCAGCATGCCGAGTGCCGGGTCGGCGACCGTCAGGTTGATGAACCCCGGACCGGACACCTCCACGGCAGAACAGAGGTCCGCCAACGCAGCCTGGCCGAGGACCTCGGTGGCGATGTCCCGTGGCGGGCGGCCGAGCCGACGTGCCAGGGACAGTGCGGCGTCGGACTGATAGTCCGCGTGCTGCGACCGCCGCACGGCCGGATCGACCGGTCCGCCGGCCACGGTTGAGAACGCCTGGGCCAGCCGGTCGGCCAGCAGTTTCTCAAGATTCATGAAGGGTACGCCAATCTCGCTCCGATCCGTCTCAGCCAGGGAGGCGGATCTTCCGGAATGCTCAGGGAGCGGATCGATCGACGACAGGTTGACCGGCGGATCGATCCGCCGGTCGCAAAGGGTCAACTCAGGCGGTCGAGGGCGGCTCGCAGGCGAGCCACGGTTCGCTCACGTCCGAGGACCTCGATCGACTCGAACAGCGGCAGCCCGACTGTGCGGCCCGTCACCGCGACCCGTACCGGCGCCTGCGCCTTGCCGAGCTTGAGTCCCCGCTCGGCGCCGATTGTCTCCAGCGTTGCCTTGAGCACCTCGGCCCGCCACTCGCACGTCTCATACGCCTCGACCACGGCGGCCAACAGCGCTGGGGCGTCAGCTTTCATGGCCTTCGCCCACGCTGCCTCATCGGCGGCCGGCTCGTCGAGGAACAGAAAATCGACCATCGGCACGATCTCGGAGAGCACAGCGATCCGGGTCTGAGCCAGCTCGGCGACAGCAGCGAACGCGCTGGCGTCGTACGCCTCCGGCCGCCAGGGCACGGTCTCAGCGCGCAACCACGGCTGACACGCCTCGACAAACGCCTCAACCGACAACGCCCGGATGTAGTCCCCGTTGAAGGCTCGGAGCTTCTTCACGTCGAAGAACGCTGGCGAGGGGTTGACATCCTCCAGCCGGAACTCCGCCACGATGTCATCCCAGGGCAGGATCTCCCGATCGCCGGACGGCGCCCACCCGAGCAACATCAGGTAGTTCCGCATCGCCTCGGCGAGGTACCCCTCGGCGCGGAAGTCCTCCAGGGCCACTCGGTCCCGGCGCTTGGACAGCTTCTGCCGCTTCTCGTTGACCAGGATCGGCGCGTGCACCCACACCGGTGGCTCAGCTCCCAGCGCCTCCCACAGCAGCTGCTGCTTCGGCGCGTTGGGCAGGTGCTCCTCAGCCCGGATCACGTGGGTGATGCCCATGACCATGTCGTCGACCACGTTCGCCAGCAAGAACACCGGCGACCCGTCGCCGCGGGCGATCACGAAGTCCTCGATCAGCGCGTTGTCGAAGGTCGGCTTGCCGCGTACCAGGTCGACGATCACGGTCGAGCCGTCGTCCGGCGTACGGAAGCGTAACGCCCGGCCTTCTCCGACGGTTTGGCCCCGGTTCCGGCAGAAGCCGTCGTAGCCCTTGTGCTCGCTGCCCGTACGCGCGATGATCTGATCCCGGTTGCAGTCGCAGTAGTAGGCGCGCCCGGCGGCGAGGAGCCGGTCGATGGCCTCGCGGTGGTGCTGGGCGTAGTCGGACTGGAACAGCGGGCCCTCGTACTCACTCGGGCCGATACCAAGCCACTCCATCGCATCGAGGATGCCCTGGACCCACTCCGGGCGGTTCCGCGCCGCGTCCGTGTCCTCAATCCGCAGCACCATCGTTCCGCCCGACTGTCGAGCCAGCACCCAGTTGAACAGGACGGACCGAGCATTGCCGACGTGGAACATGCCCGTCGGGGAGGGCGCGAAGCGCACGCGGAGATTGGAACTGGCCACGGACAGCAGGCTACCGAACCACGGGCGTAAAGCCTGACCGATATCCGGGTCGGAGCTTCCGGGATGAGGAGGGCCGCCCTCGTCCCGGCGGACATGCCGCAACCGGGACCCAGGTCGTCCTCCCCGCCCTCGACCCCGCTTCGGCCCCCGGACTTGATCCTGCTCTCCTGCGGCTTCGGCGGCGGCGTCCTGGACCCCCTCGGCCGGCAGGTGCTCACCGCCAGCGCCTACGGCGCCACGACCCGCCGGCTCGTCGACGCCGGGGACCGGCTGGGCGGCGGGCGGATCGCCATGGCCCCCGAGGGCTGCTACAGCCCCGACTACCTTCTGCGCCCTCGCCACCCTCAACGCACTGACCGGCGCCACCACGAACGTCACCGACCCCCTAGCCCACATAGTCGCCGCTGGGCCAACGACCCCTTACTCGACCACCAGCGGGCCGCCGTCGACGAGGCCGCCCCTCTCGTGCAGCGGATATCCACGGCCCCCGGTCGCCATCGCTTGAACTGCGGCCGGCCCGACAGCTCGCCCGCGAACCGCGTGCGGGTGCCCGCAGGCTGCTGACCGCACGAGCCCCTACCACTCACGACGAACCATCCGCGCCCGCAAGGCCAGCTGATCCCCGAAGGGGCACCCCCAGGCACAGCCGACCGCCGCGTCAGGCGGGGACAGCGGCCGGTTCGTGGCCGGCGGCAGCGAGGCACTTCCCCCGGGGGTCCCGTTCGCCGCCGGCCACAGCCGGCGCCCGAAGACAAGGACCACACCCACGCCCGGCGCGACGACGACCTCCACGCTCAGCTCATCCCCGCGGCCTGCCATCTGGTTCAACCCACCACGCTCTCGACCACCAGTCACAGTTGGACGGCGGCGTTCGTCGCCGGCGTCGTCGCGGACGTCCATCACCGCCAGGCCACCGAATCCACACTCCACCGGGCGGTCGGCGCCGCCGCCCGCACCGAGGGGCCTGTCGCCCTCGACCGTCCTGGTCTGGATCACCGCCACCACCCCCGACAAGGGCTCGGTGCCACCGGACCTACTCGCCTGCCGCCACTGCGCCAACACGATGATCACCGTGCGGCTGCTCCTCAGCGACGCGGTCTACATCTGCCGGCCCGCCTGCCCACGCCGCCCACTACCCGCCGCGCAACTCAGCGCCCAGGGCCTCGCCGCCGGGCGCTCGGACGGACGCCAACGGCGGGGCGGGCTTCGGGTAGCCTGTGGCGCAACGGGCCGTTAGCTCAATGGCAGAGCTGAGGACTTTTAATCCTTAGGTTCTGGGTTCGAGTCCCAGGCGGCCCACCAACGGCATGTGAGCTGGCAAAACGTGAATCCGTTTGGGCGGTACCCGAACCGCCTTAGCGATATGTGACCTGACCTGGGCAAACGTGCGTGTCCCCGGTGGAGCGGCCGGGCTCATGCGGCGACGGCGGAGTGTTCCGACGGCACGTTGATCGGCCGGACCAGTTATGTCGGCGGGTTGGGTCCGGCTCGCGCAAGCGGTCCCCGCGCGGCGCTTCGGATCCTGTCCGGCACTGTACCGACGACGGCGGCCGGCTACGTCGATGAGCTGCCGAGACTCTAACTGAGCTGGCAACGCGGAGCGTGCGCTGGCCGACCCGTAAGCGGTGACAGCCGGTAGCGAACGGATCGCGGCGAATGAATGCGGCCCGATCGTCGGCGCCGTGATGGTCGTGGGACGACATCGGTGTCCGGAATACGGCGGGCGCGCCGTGCCTCTGCGTCTGCCGGGTTGAGGTCGCGTCGATTCGTACCAGGCCATGCGCAGCTGGCAGACACGGGGACGACACGGGCCCGGTTCGCTGGCGGCGTTATTGCCTTGGGCAGGTGCACAGCTCGGCAATATCCTGAGCGGCGTGCCCGAACCGTACCTGTCCGTCGCCGGACCTTTGGGGGACGTGTTCGAACCCCGCTGGGCCGAGCTGCAGGATGCCACGGACGAGAACCCCTTCATCTACGCGGGCGTTGAACTGCTCAAATCCGCCGTCGTGCTGGCCCACGGACTCGCCGACGCCCCGCGGGAAGGACCCCTACCAATCAACGCGGCCATACGCTGCGGGCTGATGGTGCGCGCTGGCAAGCTCTGCCTGGATCTGCTCGCCGACGTCTGCAACGGCCAAGGACGCCAGCAGATCGGACTCCTCCGACAGCTCACCGAGACGCTGGCGAATGTCGCCTACCTGTGCCGCGACGACGAACAAGGCACCCGGCACCGCGCCTACCTGTACGACAGCCTCATCTCCGAGCGCGAGTTCCTGAAAGTGATCGAACGCCGCCGCGCCAGTGGCGACGGCACCGAATTGCCGATCGAAGGACGCCTGCGGCGCTCGATCGAGGACACAGCCGGGGCCGCCGGGATCGACCTGGACACCATCCCCGGTCGACGCCAGATCGGTTGGCCTAGCGCGCAGGACCGGATCGAACAGGCATTCGGGGCAACGGCATATCCGTCGTACCGGGTCGGGTCCGACGCGCTGCACGGCGGCTGGTTCGATCTGATCCGCAATCATTTGAACCAGGTCGACGGCGGGTTCGAACCGGAATTTCGGCCCATCGGCCAGCGTCCGCAGGCGCTGTTAGCAGCCGCGATCCAGTTGTCCATGGTCGCCCTGGTCTTCCAGCAGCATCAGCCGCCACAGATGCAGCGGCTCTTCGGGGAGCACCTGGCCGCGGTCCTCGGCCGCGCCCACCGAGTTGACGACATGCATGAGCACTGGCTTGCCTCCGATGCCGGGTCGTCCTAGATCACACCAATTGGCCGCCGACGTGGACGGGCTTGCGAGGCTTCCATTCCGGGCCGATGTGACGTTTGTGGTCACCGATCTCGCCCGGTCCTCGACGCGGTGACGGCAAATCGCGGCCAGAGAGTGCGCTCAATATTTGGCCCGCGTGCTCCTCGGAGCAGCGCGCAGTGTCGCGAGCGGTCGTTGGCAAGACAAAGTTGTCATACCCACCTGGCAAGCTTCACCCCATGACGCTCCGTATAGATGGCAGTTGGACTGGTTGGTCAGGTGACACCGTGGTTCAGCTCACCAATGGTTCCGTTTGGCGCCAACAGGAATATCACTACGAGTATCACTACGCCTACCGACCGGAGGTAACCGTCTCCAACGGAAAGATGATGGTCAAGGGCATGCGAAAGGCGATCCGAGTCCACCGAATCGCTTAGAGTCATCCTCATATTCTTTTTGAGCTCAGGGAGTGGTTCAGGTTGCCGCGCGGAGCGAAATTGATTGATAGTCGCCGCCTGGCAGCCGACCCGATCATCTACGCACGAACAGCGGCATGCGAGGGCTTGCGATCTATCCGATTGTCCAGTGTTCAATACCGTTTCTGCGTGATCTCACGGCCGAGCGCTTCCACACCGTAGCGAGTATTATCTATGATCTTCGCCAGTACATGCGGTGCGTAACGTGCAACATTATCGAAGGGTGAATCTACTGATAGGATTTCGACGCCTGATTTCCCGCGATGGTAATGATCAAGGTACTCGACGATCGCCTTCCGCTCATCCTCCGGAAGCGCTATAAACGGATCGCGCTCGGTATAGTTATGCGCCTCGGTCAGGTGAACAAACCTATTTCCAAAGTCGTATACCCGCTGCTCCCACCCGCCCTTCGGAACCATGACTGCATCCGGGATTCGTTTGATCCCGGCTCCGTCCTGCTTCGGGATGCCAAAGCCGAGACCGGCGACGCACGCAGACAGGATCTGCGCCCTGTCATTCGGGTGGGTGCGGAGATAATTCACCCGAATGAGCGAGTCGAGCTCCATGCGCAAAAGTGAGCCCGCGATCGACCACCACTTGTTCTCAACTGCGGTGTTGATTATCTGCCGATGTTCGGCCGAACGTTCCTCCGTCGCTTTTGCGAAGAAGGCGAACTCCTCTTCAAGGTCTGTCATCACTGCATCGTAGGGCAGGGGGTAAGTCCGGCGTCGACGCAATGGGCCCAAAACCACGTGCACTGCCATCGGCAAATGAGTGAATTGATCATGAGAGCTAGCGGTCAGTTCGCGACGATATGTAGTCGCCGGTGTCGAGGAGTCAGGTTCTATGTCGATGCGAAGCCCCGGTGGCGAGTCGGCGTGGGCCAGCTCTGGCGGAACGGGTCTCGTTCCTGATTGGCCGTGCGGTCGTTGTTCTGGCCATGTCGGGAGCGAAGCGCCGCACACCGGTCGTGGTAGTGCGAGCGCCGAGGACGGCACCTCTGTCGGCGGAAGATCGCCAGCAGGCGGTCACCGCCTTGGCCGTCATGATCCACCAGTGGTGGTCGGGCTGCCGGGGCCGCAGCGCCGATGCTGTTCGCGGATCGGATCCGTCGGACGACGCTGCGGCGGATGGCCATCGGTGAGCTGGTCAAGGTAGGCGTCGGCGTACGGCCGTCAGCGTCACGATCGGGCCCTGAACAGTGTAATTGCGGTTCGGGTTCTGCCACATCCGGTCCACCAACAGCGCGTGGGCTGGGCAAACGTGAAACCGGATGTGGCGGTACCCGAACCGGTGCGGCAAGGTGGCCCATGACGTGCGGAAACCGCACGCGCGCCGAGATCAGGCATGGCGGCTGGGCCGTGGGACGAGCGGTTCGGAAGATGGCGGGCTTCCGCCGCGTGGTGAGTCATCATAGCGATGCACCGCTGATCGATGGTGCGCAACGGGCGATGGATCAACGGCTCGCCGGAGGGTGCGTCTTCCGCAGATCGTCCAGGGTGATCGAGCGGCGGCCTGCGGCGATTGCCGCCTCGTACGCGGCATTCAGCTGCTCCTGCGTCACCGTTGCCACGCGCTTGCGGCGGCAGTTGCACGCGACCGTACGCCGTCCCGTTCCTGAGGAGACTCCGGCTGGATCCCACTCGGCCACGAGCTTCTCGTACTTCGCGCGTTCGGCGGCAACGCCCTCCTCGAACCACAGCCCGTCGGTGAACGGTTGACCGGCTTCGTGGGCCATGAGGCGCGCCTCGATCAGGTCTACCCGTGGCTCGGGCGGCTTCCGATCCGTCGGGTCCGTGGTGTCGCCGACCACCGCATCGCGACGCCGACGGGTGATCTTCATGCCCGGCACCTGGGCCGTGAGGCGCCCGCCGGGGTCACCGTTCTGGGCCTCCAGCGCACCGAGGACCATCACGTGACCGTTGCCATCCCGTGTGATCTCGGTGATGGGCCGACCGCAACCGCCGTTGCCCCTGTCGTCGCATCGGACCTTGACGATTCCCCCGCCTCGGTTGGCCGCCACCATGGGGCAGAGGCTACCCTTGCCCGCAGAACTCCAGCCTGCGTCCGTGCGGCATGGACGGGTCTGCGGCCCGCCGCTCCGGGTTTCCGCTCTTTGGACAGCGCCCAGCAGCGCTCCCAGGGAGCTTCACCATGCCCGGAAACCGATCCTCTCGCAACGGAGACCGCAATCCGAACCCGCGCAACGACCAGTCGCTGCGGCCGTCCCGCGCCCGGCTGATACTGCCCGCGACGGCCGGGACGATCCTCGCCGCATGGTTCACCGCAGCACTGCACAACACGTTGGCGCTCGTCGCCGGCGCCATCCTCACGGCGTCCGTGCTGTACGGGGTGGTGTATCCAGCGGTCTGGTCAAGATGCCCCCGGCGCCGCCGGGCAGCCCGGCGGGTACTGCGCGACTTGCTCCGCTGGATGCTCGGTCGCCTCTAACCCGTGAGCGGCGGCGGCCGGCAGGGTGCCGGCCGCCGCGCGCCGCGGACGGCGCCGCGGCGCCGAGGAGTAGCCTCTGCCCGTGCGCCCGAAACCACCCGAGTCGATGTCCATCCGCCTGCGGGACGGCCGAACCATCGACCTGGCGATGCGTCCGCACAACACCGGGGAGTGGATGGACGTCACGCTGATCGAGGTGCTGCAGCCGCGGTTCCCCGAGCGCTGCCCGATCTGCGGCGAACCGGCGACGTCGGACGAGCATGTGCCGCCGCAGCGGCTGGGCGGCCAAATCATGACTCGGACGTGCCATCCGTGCAACAACCGGCTCGGTAGCCATGTGGAGCCCGATCTTGTGGACTGGTATGACGATGCGATCCCGCGGCCGGGCTTCCGGTCGGAAGCTGTCCAGGGACGGCGTCGCGCGGACCACCTTTTGTTCCGGAGCACGGCCGCCGGAGAGTTCGGTCTGATCATCGATGGCCGCGGCGATCCGGAGATCACAGCGGCTCTCGCGTCCGGCATTGTGAATCTCGATGTGCGGCCGCCGAACCGCAACAGGTACATGCTGGCTTTGCTCAAAAGCGCGTATCTGGCCGCGTCCCTGAAGGTGGACATCCTCCACGACCAGGGGGCCGAACAGGTCCGCCGCGACCTCCTAGCGGCCCGCGACGCCAGCAGCCGGAAGGCCGTGCCGGTGAGCGCGCTCGCCCTCGGACTGGCCGTTCTGCGGCGGTACGAACCCGTCTCACACGACTTTCCGCCACTCGTACGCGCTGTGCTGCACGAGGAGGGCAACACGGTCGACGGCGTCGTGCTCGCCGGCCGAATCTTCGTCTCGTGGTCATCGACGCTCGGCGCGGAGGCGCACGGGCCGTCCGGCCGGCTGGACGCGCGACTGGAGGTCGGCACCCCCGATGATGGGACGGTCACATCCGTCAGCCCGTAGTCGCGTCAACCCACGCGCGCCTGCCTGTGCCTTGTCGGCCTTTTCGAAGGTGCATGTGATGCCTGCAGCCCCCGGAGGTCCTCCGCACGTCGGCTGACCGGGTCGTGGACGCCTTCGCTGGGCTTCACCTCGAATTAGTCAATCTGGCCGAGCCTCTTGACACGGCCGAGCGCCTGGTATTCCGGGACGCTCTCAGTGTGCGGCGGGTAACCGGCGGTAAGCCGGTCAGGGCATGCGTCGGCGTACCGCCGGTAGCGCCACGATCGGCCCCTGAGCTGCGGGAATGCGGTTCGGGTTCTGCCACATCCGGTCCACCATTAGCGCGTGAACTGGCAATCGTGACACCGGCAAGGCGGGGCGAACCGCTTCGGTCAGGTGCGCCGTGAGCTGGGCAAACGCCCGGAACTGGCGCCTTCGACGATGCGGGATCTCGAGCGGGGGTGTCAACACCGGCTCAACCGTGAGCCGGTGTTGATATGAGCGCGCCGGCCGGTGGCAGAGAAGGCCCTCGCAACTACTGGTCACCGTCACGCGCGGATAAGCACGGCGGACTCGAGGCGACGCCGAGCGCGGGCCAGGTCGTCCTGGGTCAGCTGCGTGAGACCACCGGTGCCCGCGTCGAACATGTCGTCGAGGTAGGAGGCTATGCCGTGTTGATGCGCAGCACCTGCGGCTTCCCGTCATCGACGGACAAGATGGCGTCGTATCTGCCACTGGCTGGTTCGGACGTCGGCCCGAAGAACAGCTGACTGTACGACGCCGTCACCGAGTAATCACCGCCGACATGGATAAGCCCGGTTGACGGCTCGAAGCGTGGCTTGGCGTTGATGGAGGGGTCGCCGTTGAGCTTCCAACTGACCCTGCTCGACCCGGCGCCAGAATAAGTATCAGGGCATTCTGGGGGCAGCTGCGATTTCCTTGTCTTCACGCATCTCTCGAAAGCAGCCTTCACCAAAGATAGAGCGAGCTGATCGGGGACTTGGGGATTGCGCTTCTCGGTAACTGGCCTGGGCGTATCGTCGTAGTTTCTCAGTTCTGCTAGCTTCGCCTTTCCCTCTGCCCACTCGACTCGAGCCCAGAATTCGATGATCCTCAACTTGAGGTCGGGGCCGGATGTAGTCTCGTAGGACGCCGTCATGACCGCAGTGCCGAGCACGTGGAAGCGGCCTTCCTCGCCGTTGTAGTGGATGACGGCACCGTCGCCGGGTGCACCGTGGATCCGCCATGTGACGTTGGTGGCATCGCCGGCCCCCCAGTGCTTGACCTGCTGGGGGCAGTTCTGGGGTTGCAACACTTAGGGCCTTCGCGCAGCTTTGCAGTCCGCCAAGGGCCGCTCCGAGGACAGCGGCGTCGTTCGATCAGACCGGTCGTGTGCCATTCTCGGCGGGAAATGAAGACTTGGGCTCGGGCGGGTCCGGAATGATGTTGCAGAGGATGATGGCCACGATTGCGCCAGCGATCCACTTCCATGGGAAGGGGTGGGACGCAGAGGCTGGTTCCTCCTCCGCAGTGCGCTCATCGTCGTCATCGGAGTCCGCCGGCGGATAGATGATGTTGTTGTCGCCGTGAATGATCGTCGAACGATGGGCTGAGCCGAAACTCCGATTGCCTTCGACGGTGTTCTTGCCCGCCCGCCCAGCGGCACCATCATCGGTCATCCTTCTTACCTTCTCCAAGACGGTTTCGGTTGCCGTACACGACCTGGCTGTTGGTCGCGGATCCGAACGACTTGTCGCCCTCGACTCTATTGACGTCCGGGCGGGTGCTGACCGCTGAGCGACTCGACGAAGCTGGGCTCATCGGACGGACCCAGGTAAGCCAAGTCACCACCAGGGCAATCGCCGCGACCACAAGGCCAGCGACGGCGACCCAGTAGGCGCCAGCTGCGCGGTCCTGCCTCCACAGCACAACCCCGAAGATCGCGGCGGCCACGAGGACCGTCAGCGGTCCACTCACGACGGCCACCTTACGTGCATTGGACATCTGCCCATAGTCACCTACTCCCGCAATAAGCGGTAGCACCCCAGCCCCCACTGCCGGCGTCAGCGGCCGAGGGCGGAGTCGTAGTCGTCCAGGTGAAGAGCGTCCTCACACATCGCCGCGAGCCATGCGGAACTCACATCGCTGACCGACACGCCGGATCGGTCAGCGGCGGCAACCGTGTGAAACCAGCCTGAGACGGAGGTGCCAGGAATCCGTGGGATCGAGGTGAGATCCACGACGTCGCCGAGGTCAGTGCGGGTGGAGATCGCAACTGCGGCCCGAGCGGCTGGCTGCGCGGTGAGGTCGAGGCCCAGACCAGTCAAAAAGTCGCCAACGCTACCAAACGTCTCAAGCCACGCGGTGAACGTTTCTGGCCAGGCGGCCAGGGACACGGGCAGATCTAGCGGGCCACCACCGTCACCGAATCGCACAGCGAGCAAGAGGTCCGCGGATCCAGACTCCCGGCCGAACAGCTGATGCTCCGCGGCCGGTGGAGGGCTGAAACGGGCCCATGCCGCCGGCTCACCGTCGTCGCCAGGCGCGCGGAGCACGGCACCGAAACTGGCCCGGGCATGGTCGCCGTACCGCGCCCATGCCAGGCCATCGATGTCAACGTGGCGAGCAAGAGCGTTTATCATCGCCACGCTGCCGAGCAAGGCCAGCAAAGCGTCAGATATCTGCTTTGCCCTTCGCGCTGCGGGCAATTCCGTGCAAGCGACTCGCCAGAGAAACCGGAATTCGGCCCGCTTACCGCCGTCAGTGACCGGCGAGTTGTAGACACTGCTCTGATCGCGGGCATACAACGCAAGGCGCGCGGCGGCAGGGGGCAACACTGACCAACGCTCGAACTGCGGTGGCTGGTCCGTGGCGAAGGCGATCGGTTCGTCTTCGCCGGCGGCGGCGCCGGTCCTCGCAGTGGCGGTCCGTTGGGCCGGGGCTGACGCATGTGTGACGTCTCGGTTCCCGACGTACACCGTCCCGTGGTTATCGCCGTACACGTGGACCGTGGTGCTGCTATTCGACCTGTCGGAACCGCCGCCTTCGAGGTATCGCCTGCCTCGCGAGGTAAGCCGCAGAACGTTAGTGGGCGGCTCATTACCAGCGATGCCGTCTCCGGCAGACAGAAGACCCCCGCCGATCAGGTAGTCGACCGCGTCGGAGACATCAGCTTGGGTGAACACGTCCCCCTCGTACGCCGCTCGAGGCAAGGACAGAAGATTCGGCGCGAGGTCCTCGCGCGACCCTGACACCCAGCGCAGAACTTCCTGACGGCAGGCCTGCGCACGGCGCAGTGGATCATCGCGGCGCTTGTGGCGCGCCTCGGTCTCAGCACGACCCCGGCCCGTGAGAACAACCGCGCTATTGAAGATCCCGAAGACGAGATGTGCCTTGATCAAGCCACGCCGGTCAACGTCTTGTAGCGTCTCCAGCCACAGGTCCATCTCTTCGGCCGGCGGGTCTCCGTCGAACAAGTCGCCCAGGCTGGCGACCGCCGACGGTTCGGGCGGGCGCCAGCTGACGAGCCAGTCGAGAAGTGCATACTCCCTGCTGGTGGCGTCCCTCACTCGGCGCTGCCCAGGCCAAGCTTCAGTTCGAGGTACTTGGTGAGCACGACCGACACCACTGAACCGCTGGCGAGGCCCAGGAAACGGATCACCCGGAACCCCAAAGACTTGATCTTGCCGTCGTCGGGGTTCGGTCCTTCGATCTCGTACTGCACGGACTCTGCCGCGCGTACAAGCTCCTCGCGATCACGATCCGCCATGTTCAACGATCCGGCTACCTCAATCACCGCCCGCATGATCTCAGCGATGTCGGCGGTAGCCATGTTGCCCTGGGTCGAGGCGAACTGCGTGACATCCCGGTTGCCCGACGCGATGTTTCCGCTGTTGGCTCCATGGACGGTGACCGTGTTGTTCGGTCGAAAGGCGTGAGAGGCGTGGTCGGTCACGAGTTGATCCCTTCCGAAGTCGTCAGCGAGTGTAGCTGCACAAACAACCTCCTCTCGTGACACCGCGCGACCGGCACGGCACGCACGACGGCGTTGGGCTGCGCACCAGAAAGTGCTGAGGCCCAACGCCCTCTTGTTAGGACTTCCCGCTCAACGGTCCGCCGCAGCCGGCGGCCGCGGCAGGCGGCCTCGCAGCGATCAAGTGGAGTTCGACGGTGTGGGCGGCAGCGCCGAGATGCCGCCCTGGCCTGGCGTGCGGTTGTGTCTACGCGGCGCGTTTACGTCGGCGGGGGAGCAGTTTGGCGGCGGCTTCGGCTTTGGCGCGTTCGACGTCGAGTTCGGCGATGACGGAGGTGTAGACGTCGGTCATGGCGGCGGAGGAGTGGCCGAGGAGTTCTTGGATGTCTTTGAGGTCGGCGCCGGCGGCTTTGAGGTAGGTGGCGGCGCAGTGTCGCAGGTCGTGCAGTCGTATCGGGGGTAGGTCGGCGTCGCGGACGAGGTTTTCGAACCGGTCGGTGACGGTGTTGGGGTGCCAGGGTTGCCCGTCGGGTTGGACGAAGAACAGTCCGGTGTCGGGCCAGGTGTGGCCGGCGGCGAGTTTCCATTGGGCGCGGCGGGCGTGGTGGGCGCGTAGGACGGTACGGGTGATGCTGGCCAGGGCCATGATCCGGTTCCCGGACTCGGACTTGACCTTCTTAATGACGGGTGTGTAGCCGTGGGTGGCCATCTGTTGGGTGACGCTGATCAGGCAGTTGTCGAGGTCGATGGCGGTGTCGGTGAGTCCGACGGCCTCGCCTCGGCGCAGGCCGCGGTGCAGGATGAGCGTGAACAGCGGGTAGAGGGTGATGTCGTGTTCTTCGGCGTGGTCGAGGAACGCGCCGGCCTGCTGGGGTGTCCACACCATGACGGGGCTGGGTCGCTCGCCGGTGTCGCGCCACCGTTGGACGGCGTTGGCGGTCCAGACCCGGGCCTTGGGACGTACCCCGGAGGGCAGTTCGATGTGGGCGGCGGGGTTGAAGTCGATGAGCCGGTTGTTGCCGCGGCGGATGGCGTCGTTGAGTGCCTTGCGCAGGGTGGCGCGGATTCGGTGCATGCTGGCCGGTCGGGTGGTGCGTAGGCCGCGGACGCTGGCGCGGATGGCGGGGTCGTCGCTCTGGCGGGCGATCTCGATGGCGGTGCTGCGGTCGGCGATGGCGGTGAACATGGCCTCGATGTGCTCCACCCGCAGTTTGACCAGGGGGATGGCGCCGAGGTGGGGGACCAGGTGGGTGCGGATGTGCGACTCGTACGCGAGCAGGGTGTTGGGTTGGACGCTGCGTAGGTTGCGGCGGGAGGCCAGCCACGACTCAAGGTATTCGCCGACGGTGGTGGTGACGGTGGCGGGTAGCCCGGCGCGGACCCGGCGGGCGATGGTGTCGCGGTCCGGTAGTGGGGCGCCGGAGGTGACGGTGAGGAGCATGTCGGCGATCTCGGCGGCGACGGCCGGGTCGTCGCTGGCGAGGGCGAGCAGGGCTTTGGCGTGGTCGCGGTCGGTGATGGCGGCGTCGCGGGTGTCGAAGGTGCTGCGGCGTAGTTGCCGGCGCGGCTTGCCGGGGTGAGTGGGCAGTTCGAGTTGGTAGGCCCACCGGCCGTGGGTGGGGCTCCACGCCCCGCTGGGTCGGCGCAGGTGGGGGCAGCGGTTACCGATTTTGCGGCCGTCGCTGTCGCGGCAGGAGCAGCGTTTGAAGACGGACCGTTCCGCCATGGTCAGGTGTTCCCTTCTGTCGGGGTGTGCCCTGCGTTCCGCAGCTTCGCTTCGATATAGTCCGCGAATCTGGGGTGTGAGCTGGACAAACAC
>NZ_JBHSBP010000068.1:0-28155 GCF_042650725.1 Micromonospora sp. GCM10011541 | reverse complement strand
TATGGACGTTACGCCCGTGTCATCCCCACTCGGCCGCCGAACCTTGCTGAGATCACCTCATTGGTGAAACCAGGAAGCCGGCCCCCGGGCCGGTGTGGCTGAGTAAGCCCAACCCGTTTGATACGCCGTTTGACTTCTGGCAGAAAGTGATGACGTCACTTCTGACGGACGGCAACGCTTTTGTGCGTGTCTACCGGAACGGTGGGGGGAAGGTTGTTGCCCTGGTGCCGCTCGACCCCCGCACCGTGCGGGTTGAGCTGACCGAGGATGGCAGCGGCGTTCTTTACAAGGTTGCTGACGTAACCCTGTTTGACCGGGACGTTATCCACGTTAAGGGG
Organism: Micromonospora sp. GCM10011541; assembly: GCF_042650725.1. Lineage (NCBI taxonomy): Bacteria > Bacillati > Actinomycetota > Actinomycetes > Micromonosporales > Micromonosporaceae > Micromonospora > Micromonospora sp. GCM10011541. Next base: position 27,817 of record NZ_JBHSBP010000068.1, on the reverse strand, counting down.
TTTGCTCAGGCAAACAGCCTCCGTGGTCTGTCTCCGCTTGAGAATGCCCGGCAGACCATTGGTGCCGGGTTGGCTACCGAGGAATACGGCGCACGGTTCTTTAGCCAGGGCACCACGCTTACCGGCGTCATTGAACACCCCGGCACCCCCAAGCCGGGTGAGGTTGCCATCTTGGCCCGAATGATGCGCAAGAATCACGCGGGCATCAAGAACAGTCACGGTGTCGGCGTTCTTACGGGTGGGTCTACCTGGAAACAGATTAGCGTTACCCCGGAACAGGCACAGTTTTTGGAGACTCAGCGGTTTAACCGTCTGGCTATCGCTGGAATCTTCCGGGTGCCCGCTTACATGCTCGACCCGACAACGGCTAGCTCATGGGGTAGTGGTGTTGAGGAGCAACACAATTGGTTTGTCACTCAAACGTTGATGCCGTGGCTGGTTCGGATTGAGCAGGCTTTCTCCGCCATCCTGCCGGCTGGTCAGAGCTTGCGTTTCAACGCTAACGCGAGGATGCGCGTAAAGACGGCTGAGCGTTACCAGGCTTACCGCACCGGCATTGAGGCGGGTTTCCTGTCGGTGGATGAGGTGCGGGCCCTTGAGGACCGCGAGCCGCTGCCGGACGCCAAGGGGCAGACCTACGGGCGTAACAGCAACCCGGCTGGCTCTGATGCATGAGGACGGGCACCGGCGCTCCCGGGTGATCGCGTTGACGCGATAAATGCAGTCGCACCCGTCCACAGGATGGACCTTTTTCGAGGCGACAGGCTGGCATGAGGGGTAGCTTGCCTGACCGATAGGCGGTAAGTGTCCAGCTTTGCCCCGGCGTTTAAGGTGCAGTCGTACGTAAGTTCGGGAGGTTGGCTTTGAACGGCACGCTCCGTGGCTTACCGTCGATGTGCCCGACCGAGGTAACCCATCAGGAAGCCGACCGTTGGGATAGAAGCAAGCACCGACTCTGGTCGGTTGCAAGCACCGACACGCCGACGGATGGCCTCCGCTTGACCCGAGGACGCCCGGCGGCTGCAATTGATCGCGGTAACGACGTCGTCGCACGAACCCTCCCTACAGGGGGGCGGAAAGAGCGAACGCCCGGTGGCTAGACCGGGCGTCGCTGGCGACTCCGTTGTTACTCCACCGTGCCTCGGTTTCAGACAAGGAGTCAGCGTGCCGACCGTAGCAACAAACGAGCAGGACGACAACGGGACACGGAATCCGCACTCCGTGATCCTGGACTACCTCAAGACGGCACCGGGCGTGCTCAGCGGGGTAGCGGCTGTGCTCGCTGCCCTGAGCGGGCTACTCGCCCTGCTGCTTAGGTAGCGCCGTGAGGGAGGGGCGGTATGGGCCGCCCCTCCCCTGCCGCCTCAGTCGGTGGCGGCTACCTGGCCAGTCTCAAACGTGGCGAACAGGATTCCGTCAGGGTGTAGCACAACCTCGGTACAGACAGCCTCCGGCGGAAGCTGGGCGGCTAGCTCCGCCAGGCGGACGGGCGTAACCGGGGGATCAACGTAGGTGACAAAGACGTTGGCGGAGTCCTGTACGACTCTCACTGCGTAAACCTCCTGTGCTGTGCAACCCTCCCGCGCTACCGGCGGTTGGCCCTCTTAACTAGGAGCCAGACCAGACCGCCGACGAGCACGGCTGACGAGGCGAGACAACACAGCGTGGCGATGTGCCACGGCTTAAGAGCACCCATGGCGCGCACCGTACCCCTACGCGGCAACGGGACCGTTGAGCACCGTTCGCAACCTCCGATCAGAGATGCCGAGGGCGGCCGCTACGGCCTCCCGGGTGGTGCCAGGTTCCGCCAGCATCCCGAGGGCCAGGCGGCGGGTTTCCGCCACCGGGCGACGCTTCCGGCCGGGCTGCTCAGGTTCCGGGCTATCCGGCCCGCTGTGAGGCTTGCTGGGCCCCTCCGCGGATTCCTCCGCGCACCCGGAAGGTGCGGCTACTTCCGGGCCCTCAGGGGCCGCTATGGCTTGCTGGGCAACAGGTTCCGCCGGAACCTCCAGCCCCTTCCCGGAACGGGCCAGTACCTCAACGGTGAGCAGCAACGCCACGGCGGGCCATGCGGACACAACCCGGGCCACCGGGTGGGGGTCGGCAACCAGCACGTTGGCGGCCAGGGAAGCGGCTACGCCGACCAGGAACGCCAGCCACGCCGACCAGCGGGAGCGGCGACCATCGTTGAGAGCCAGGGTGGCAACAAGGATCATGCCGTCAACCGATAGCGGGAGCAGGGCCGCCAGTAGCGGGCCCTGTCCGGCCCGGTGGGCTAGTTCCCGCATGTGGTCGTAGCTACCAACGGCAGCGATCACGGTTACTGCCACGGTGCCAGCCATGCTGGCGATACGGCGAGCGTTCATCGGTCACCCGCCAGGGCCTCAGAACGGCACGGGCCACAGTTGCCCCGGGGGCTGCCCCGGTGGCTGGGGCACTGCTCCGCCCTGTCAGCTACCGGCAGAGCGGCCCCACGGCGTTCTACGGGGCCGTACGGGGGTCGCTGCGGGTTGGGGTTGGGGTTCTTGGTTTTCAACCACTGACGCCAGTCTCGCGCGCCGGCGCGGTAGTTCTTCTCTTTGGTCTTCTCAACTTCGGGCGACACGCTACGGGTGTCACCCCCGGGCCCGCCGTTCGTCACCCCCGGACGCTGGTTGTCACCCCCGGACGGGGCCGGCTGTCCCGTCACCAGCCGGTAGACCCGGGTGGCGACGTTCGCCACCTGGCGGACGACCAGGCGGCCGAGCTGAACCAGCTTGGCGAGGGCCCGTTGCACGGTGCGGGTGGAGCACCCGACGTGATCCGCGATGGTCTGGACGGACGGCCAGGCGTCACCTTCCTGGTTCTGGTGGGCAGCGATCACTAGAACCACCATCCGCTCAGTGGGCTTGAGGTCAAGGGTGGCGCGCATCGCAGCCTTGACAGCCTGGCTCATCGGGCACCGCCACGGGCCCGGAAGGTCGCCAGCACGGCGGCAACGTCGGCGGGGGTCAGGGTGTCCCGGCGGGCCCACGTCGCCAGCAGGGCGGCAGCCTCACGGCGGTTACGGGGGCGGAACGGGGTGAGAGCGGCCACGGCGAGCGTGGCGGTGGGGGTTAGGCTGGTTCGCATGTCCGGCTACCTCCGGGCTAGGCCCCGGGGTCAGCGTTGGCGCGCTGCCCGGGGCTGTTTCGTTGTCGCCCTGTCGGGCGTCAACAATCTCCCACGTTTGACCCCAGTTGCGCGTACGACGACCGGTGGGCGTGCCCGCTCGCCCCAGCGGAGAACCGGGTGGACGCGCCGATCGTGGCCGGGGAGCTGACGTACCACGACTGACGCCCCGGCGCGGGCTGGGCGCCGGGGCGTCGTCGTCAGCGGGCGGTCGCGCCCGTCGGCGTCAGGTGCATCCGACCCAGCAGTTGCCGTGCCTGGTCGGCCACGTCGGCGTCCACGATCACCGCGTACTGGCCGGCCCGCAACGAACTGCCCGAGGTGAAGTCGCGCTGCCCCCCGGTCATCGCGTGCGCCACCGCGCCGAAGACGGCGCCCCAGATCGCGCCGATGACCAGCCCGACCAGGATCACCGCGACCCAGTTGCCGGCCGTGAAGATGCCGAAGAGCAACCCGATGAAGAGCCCGAACCAGGCGCCGGTCCCGGCGCCCACCAGGGCGGCCCGGCCCGTGGTCATCCGGCCCATCACCGTCTCCACCAGGGTCAGGTTGGTCCCGACGATCGCGCTGCGTTCCACCGGGAACCGGTTGTCGGCCAGGTAGTCCACCACGCGCTGGGCGGACGGATAGTCCGGGTACGAGCCGATCGTCACGGTCGGCGGACCCAACTCCGGTCCGTGTCCGTCCCCGCTGGGCGCCGCCGGCCGGCCGGCCGGACCGGACGGGAGGTTGTCGCCGCCCGGCATACCGGGTTGCCAGGCCGCGGTCGGAGTCGAGGGTCTGGTCATGAGCATCCTCCTTCGTCAACCGCCCGGGTTCCCACCGCCGTCGGGCGGTAACGCCCGGCCGGCGTCGGATGCCCGCCGGACGCGCCGGTCAGTGGACGTGCGCTGGGCGCAGGCCGGATGCCGGGCGTGCGGCATGCCGCCCGTGCACCCGGGTAGACACCGGCGTGGACAGCGGACGGATAGGCGAGCACGGCTTCCTGGCGGACGGGCACAGTGCGGCGCTGGTCGACCGGGCCGGTTCGGTGAACTGGTGGTGCCCGCCGCGCTTCGACGCGCCCTCCGTATTCGGCCGGCTGCTCGACGATCGGGCGGGGCACTGGGCGATCCGCCCGGAGGAGGACTTCACCAGTGAACGGTCCTATCTGGACGAGACGCTGGTGCTGCGTACCGTGTTCACCACCCGGACCGGTTCGGTCGCGGTGACCGACACCCTGGCGCTGGAGCCCGGCGCGCGCGGCCACGAGATCGGCCTGCGCTCGCCCCGCGTTCTCGCCCGGCTGGTCGAGGGACTCACCGGCGAGGTCCCCATGCGGATGGAGTACCAGCCCCGCTTCGAGTACGGCCGGGTCAGCGCGTACCTCACCGGATCCGACGACGGACAGATCGACGGCACCGCCGGCGCCTGCCGGTTGAGCCTGCGCGCCAACGTGCCGCTGGACCTCGGCGCCGGCGGGGCCACCGGCCGGTTCACCGCTCGCTCCGGCACCAGCCACCACTTCACACTGGGGTACGCCGAGACCTACGGCCCAGGTCCGCCCGCGCTGCCCGACGCCGATCGGGTGGTGGCCGACGCGGTCGCCGGGTGGCGGTCCTGGGCCGACCTGCATCGCGACCAGTACCGGGGCCGGTACCGGGAGCAGGTGCGGCGCAGCGCGTTGGTGGTGCAGGGCATGACCTACCAGCCCAGCGGGGCGATCGTGGCGGCGGCCACCACGTCGCTGCCCGAGGAGTTGGGCGGCGACCGCAACTACGACTACCGCTACGTCTGGGTCCGCGACTTCAGCTTCACCCTCCAGGCGCTCTGGCGGGCCGCCTGCCCGGACGAGGCGAATCGGCAGTTCAGCTGGGTGTCCCGAGCGATGGGCCGGATCGGCGACGATCCGGTGCCGATCATGTACGGCGTCCACGGCGAGCGGGACCTCACCGAACACCCGCTCGACCACCTTTCCGGGTACGCCGGAAGCCGGCCGGTCTTCGTCGGCAACAACGCCTGGAAGCAGCGGCAGAACGACGTGCTCGGCGAGATCCTCGACGCCGCCTGGCTGATGCGGCACTACCTCGACCCGATGACGCCCGACGTACACCACCTGCTGCACGCCCTGGCCGATCAGGCGGTGGTGGACTGGCGCCGGCCGGACGCCGGGATGTGGGAGGCCCGCGACGCCGAGCGGCACTACGTGTCGTCCAAGGTGCAGTGCTGGACCGCGCTGGACCGGGCGGTGCGGTTCGGGCCGCGGATCGGCGACGCCGGGGACGTGGCCCGCTGGGCGGCGGCCCGGGACGAGGTGCGGGAGGTGGTGCTGACCCGCGGCTGGAACGAGCGGCTCGGCGCGTACACCGGGGCCTTCGACTCCGACCAACTGGACGCCTCGGTGCTGCTCATGCCGCTGGTCGGCTTCCTGCCCGCGGACGACCCGCGGATGCGCTCGACCATTGACGTGGTGGAACGCGGGCTCTCCCGGGACGGCCTGCTGCGGCGCTGGAACGACGACCCGGCCGGCTTCGTGATCTGTTCGTTCTGGCTGGTCGGCTGCCTGGCCCAGGCCGGCGAGGTGGACCGGGCGCGTCGGCTCTTCGAGCGGCTCGCCGCCCGGGTCAACGACCTGGGGATCTACGTCGAGCAGATCGACCAGACCACCGGTGAGCAGCTGGGGAACTTCCCCCAGGCCTTCTCGCACATCGGTCTGATCAACGCGGCGGGCCGGCTCACCGAGGCCGAGGAACGCTTCGGGGCGTCCGCGCGACAAGCCGTGCCGACCGGTGCGGGAACCACGGAGGGAGCACGCAGATGACCGGACGACTCGCCGGGAAGACCGCCCTGATCACCGGCTCGGACTCGGGGATCGGGCAGGCCACCGCCATCGAGTTCGGCCGCGAGGGCGCCGACGTCGTGGTGCACTACCTGCACGACCACGCCGGCGCGAACCACACCAGGGCGGAGATCGAGAAGGCCGGCCGCCGGGCCGTGGTGGTGCAGGGCGACATCAGTGTGGAGCACCAGGTCGAGGCGATGTTCGACGAGGCGCTCGCCGAGTTCGACACCCTGGACGTGCTGATGAACGACGCGGGTGTCGACGCCTCCGGCATTCCGGTGGCGGACCTGGACACCGAGACGTGGGACCGGTGCATCCGCACCAACCTCTACGGGATGTTCTTCTGCTGCCGCCGGTTCGTCCAGCACCGGCGCGACCAGGGCGGCCAGGGGAAGATCATCAACATCACCTCCATCCACCAGGAGGTGGCCCGGGCCGGCGGCGCCGACTACGACGCCAGCAAGGGCGGCATGCTGGAACTGGCCAAGAGCCTGGCCCTGGAGGTGGCGCCCATGCACATGAACGTCAACAACATCGGTCCCGGCATGGTGCTCACCCCGTTCAACCAGCGGGCCATCGACGACCCGCAGTACCTGGAGGAGCAGGTGCAGAGCATCCCGTGGAAGCGGGCCGCGCAGCCGCAGGAGATCGCCAAGCTGGCCGTCTTCCTGGCCAGCGACGACGCCGAGTACGTGACCGGCGTGACGTACTTCATCGACGGCGGCCTGATGCAGAACCAGGGCCAGGGCGCCTGAGCCGGCGCTGCCCGGCCGGCGGGTCGCCGTCCGGGGATCCGGCGCGACAGGTCGGGCGGGGGCGGGGAGGATCGGGGGATGCAGCTCGTGATCACCGCCGACACCCACGTACCGAAGCGGGCCCGGGACCTGCCCCCGCCGCTCTGGGCCGCGATCGACGCGGCCGACGTGGTGCTGCACGCGGGGGACTGGGTGGACGTGTCGCTGCTGGACGCGCTGGCGGCGCGGGCCCGCCGGCTGGTCGCCGTCCACGGCAACAACGACGGCCCCGAGTTGCGGGCCCGGCTGCCCGAGGTGGCCCGGGTGGAGCTCGCCGGGCTGCGGGTGGCGGTGGTGCACGAGACCGGGCCGAAGACCCGGCGGGAGGAACGCTGTGCGGCCCGCTTCCCCGACTGCGACCTGCTGGTCTTCGGGCACTCCCACATCCCGTGGGACAGCGTCGCCCCGGGCGGGTTGCGGCTGCTCAACCCGGGGTCGCCCACCGACCGGCGGGCTCAGCCGTACGCGACCTGGCTGAGCGCGCGGGTGGCGGCGGGGCGGCTCGACCAGGTCGAACTGCACCGCCTGCCCCCGCGCTGACTCACTGCCCGCGCCCGGTCTCCGCCTGGAGCTCGTCGATCCGGCGGGACGCCTCCGCCTTGGTCAGGCCCTCCGGCACCTCCTCGCCGGCCTCCCGGGCGAGGGTGTGCAGGTACGACTCCTGCGCGGCGGTCGGCGGCTCCTCGCCGGTGACCCACTCGTCGGGGTCCTTGATGGCGGCCTGCGGGTTGGCCCTGCCGCTGTCGCGGTCGGTCATCTCGATCACCTCTCTTCGAACACCTGTGCCAGTACCCCGGGTCCGCGCCGTTCATGCCGTCTCCGCGGGGCCCGCATACGATCACCGGGTGACGGTGGACGGGGCGGGTGTGGTGGTGGTCGGCGCGGGCATCGCCGGGGTGGCCTGCGCCGCCGAGCTGGTCCGGGCCGGCATCCCGGTGGAGGTCCGCGAACGGGCCCGGGTGACCGGCGGCCGGATGGCCAGCAAGCGCTTCGACGGCCGCCCCGCCGACCTCGGCGCCTCCTACTTCACCGTCGACCACCCCGACTTCGCGGCGGTGGCGGAGGAGTGGCGGTCCGCCGGGCTGGCCCGGGAGTGGACCGACACCCTGGTCGCGTACGGGCCGGAGGGTCGCCGGGAGCTGCCGGGCGGCCCCATGCGCTGGGCCGCCCCGCGCGGGCTGCGCTCGCTGGTCGAGCACCTGGCCCGGGACCTGCCCGTGGTGCACGACCGGCTGGTGCTGACGGTCGAGCCCGGGCCGGGGGTCGACGGCCGGTCCTGCGCGGCGGTCGCGCTGGCCATGCCGGGTCCGCAGGCGGCCCTGCTGCTCGATCCGGCGCTCGGCGCGGCGACCTGGCTCTCCGGCCGGGACCTCGGCCGGGCGCTGGTCGACCGGCTGCTCGGCCCGCCCGGCTGATCGGCGCCCACCCTCGCCCGATCGTCCCTCGCTCGGCGTGGCGCCCGGCGCCGGCCCGGTCGCCCGGCGCGGCCGGCCGGCCCTCGGCCGACCCCCGGTCAGCTTCGGGCGCCGCCCAGCGCCGGCTCCTCCGCGCGTCCCCGCTCCGGGTGCTCCTGCGTCCGCTCGCCGGCCCGGTCGAGCAGCTGCATGACCGGGGTGGCCGCGATCCCGTGCATCACCACCGAGACGATCACCACCAGGCCGACGGTGGCCCAGATCAGCTCCGCCTGCGGGAAGTCCGTCCTGCTGGTGGCGTACGCCAGGTAGTAGAACGAGCCGACGCCGCGGATGCCGAACAGCGCGATCACCCAGTGCTCGACCGGCCGACCGGGCGCCCCGCGCAGGGACAGCCAGCCGGCCAGCGGCCGGACCACGAAGACCAGCGCCAGCCCGACCAGCGCCGCCGGCCAGGTCAGCGGGGCGAGCAGCCCGCCGATCACCGCGCCGCCGAAGAGCAGCAGCAGCATGACGGTCAGCAACCGCTCGATCTGCTCGGCGAAGTCGTGCAGCACCGAGTGGAACTCGTGGGTCCGCTCCGCCGCCCGGATCGCCCGGGCTGCCACGAAGACCGCCACGAAGCCGTACCCGCCGACCACCTCCACCAGCCCGTACGCCAGGAAGGTGGCGGCCAGCGCGAGGAAGCCCTCGGCGTGCCGGGCCAGCCGCAGCTCGCTCGGCGCCCGGAAGAAGAGCTTGCCGAGCAGCCAGCCGATGAGCAGCCCACCCCCGACGCCGACGGCGAGCTTGTAGAGCACGTCGACGGTGAGCCAGTGCGCCAGCCAGTCCGCCGGGGCGAGGCTGGTGGTGGCGATGGCGATGGCGGCGTACACGAACGGGAAGGCCAGGCCGTCGTTCAGCCCCGCCTCCGAGGTCAGCGCGAAGCGCACCTCGTCCTCGGAGTCCTCCACGTCGGTCGGCTCGCCCACCTGCACGTCCGCGGCGAGCACCGGGTCGGTGGGGGCGAGCGCCGCGCCGAGCAGGAGCGCCGCCGCCGGCACCAGGCCCACCCGCCACCAGCCCATGAGCGCCACCGTCGCGATGCACAGCGGCATGGCGATGGCCAGCAGTCGCCAGGTCGACGACCAGCGGGCCCAGCTCAGCGGCCGGTCGATCTTCAACCCGGCACCCATCAGTGCCACGATCACGCCGATCTCGGTGAGATGCGTGGTGAGTTCGGGCCAACGCAGCGGGTCCGGCGTGGGCAGCCCGGTCGGAAGCAGGAAGACCAGCATGCCGAGGCCGAGGAAGGCGATCGGCATGGAGAGCGGGCGCCGCTCCAGCACGCGCGGCAGGATCCCTGCCAGCAGCGCGCCCACACCCACCAGCGCGAGCGCGACGTCCACGGGTTCCACGGCACCACCTTCCCGCCGCCCGCGACGCGGGCAGGTGGTGACCAGTGCCCCGTACTCCCGTCCGCTATGCCTCGATGTCCGCTTGTTCCGGGTGGGGCCGGTCACCCTGCCCGGGATCCGCCCCACCCAGGAGCGCCCGGCGACGGCGCCGGCGGGTCAGCCGACGGTGGCGATGGCGCTGTCGGCGAGGCCCTCGAGAAGGGCCGCCGGGTCGTCGTAGACCGCCACCGCGCCCGCGCCGGCCAGCTCGCCCCGACTGGTCCCGCCGCAGGTCAGGCCGATGCACGGGATGTCCAGCTTGCCGGCCGCCACGACGTCCCAGACCGAGTCGCCGACGAACACCACCCGCTCCGCCGTGAGCCCCGACTGCTCCAGCGCGGCGACCAGGATGTCCGGCGCCGGCTTGCTCTGCTGCGCGTCGGCGGAGGAGGTGACCGTGTCGACGGCGTCGTCGGCGTCCAGCGCGGCCCGCAGCGCGGCCACCTCGCGCTCAGCCGCCGACGTCGCCAGCACCACCCGCAGCCCGCGGGCGGCGCAGGCCCGGAGCAGGTCGGCGGCCCCGGGCAGCGGGGTGAGCCGCTCCCAGTACTCGCCGAAGAAGCCGTCGTGGGCGGCCCGCAGCCTGCCGTCGTCGTCCCGGTCGCGTTCCGGCCCCAGCAGGTGGTCGAGGAGCTTGTCGGAGCCCATGCCGATCGACCGGTGGATCAGCGCCATGGGGACCTGGTGATCGGCCTGGCGCAGCGCCTCCCACCAGCTCACGGTGTGCAGATAGGTGGTGTCGACGAGGGTGCCGTCCACGTCGAGGAGGACGCCGCGGCGGTTGTCGGTAGGCATGGCTCCCCTTCTACCCGCCCCGGCGCGCGCCGACGCGACTCATCCGGCCGGAATGAGAATCTCGAACCAGACGGTCGAGCCGCGCACCGTCGGGTCGGTGCCCCAGGCGTCGCTCAGCTCCTCGATCAGGCCCAGACCCCGTCCCCGGCTGCTCAGCGTGTCGGTCTGCGTGCGGGTCACCGTGCCCCGGGTGCCCGAGTCGGCGACCGACACCAGCAGCCGTTCGGCGCTCAGGTCGATCTCCACCCGGGCGGCGGTGCCGGCGTGCAGCAACGCGTTGGTGGTCAGCTCGCTGGTGCAGAGCACCGCCGCGCCCACCACCGCCTCCGGCACCCGCCACTCGGTGAGCTGCGCCGTCATCCAGTGCCGTACCCGGCCCGGCGCGGTCGGCTCGGCCGGGACCTCCATGCTGACCGACCGGCTCGGCTTGACCGCGTGCTCCACCGCCAGCACCGCGACGTCGTCCTCGGTGGCCCCGGGGACCGCGGCGGTGGCCACCGCGCACAGCGCCCGGGGGTCGCCGCTGCCGGCCGCGGTCACCGCACCGGCCAGCTCGTCCAGCCCGGCCGTCAGGTCCTGCCAGCGCCGCTCGACCATTCCGTCGCTGAACAGCAGCAGGGTGTCTCCGGGTCGGAACGGCACGGTGGCCGTCCGGGGCCGGCAGCCGAGACCCAGCGGAGCGCCGGGCGGCACGTCGACGTACTCGGCGAAGGGCTCGCCCGCCGCCGAGCAGCGCCGGATCAACGGCGCGGGATGGCCCGCGCTGGCCAGCGTGATCCGCTCCCGGTCCGGCTCGACCACCCCGAAGACCACGGTCACGAAGAGCTCCTGCGTCCCGCCCTCGGCGCCCAGGCTGGACACCAGCCGGTCCAACCCGGCCAGCACCGCGTCGGGACGGGGATCGCTGAGGGCGAGCGCCCGCAGGGCCGCCCGCACCTGCCCCATCCGCGCGGCCGCCTGCACGTCGTGCCCGGCCACGTCACCGAGGACCACGCCCAGCGCGCCGGTGGGCAGCACGAAGGCGTCGTAGAAGTCACCGCCGGCGGCGTTGCCGTCGACCCCCGGGGCGTACCGGGCGGCGATGCGCAGCCGGGGCAGGTCGGGCAGCTGCTCCGGCAGCATGCTGCGCTGCAGCAGCTGGGCGGTGCCGTGCTGGGTCTCGAACCGGCGGGCCCGCTCGGCCGCCTGACCCACCAGCTCGGCGGAGGCGATCAGCAGCGCCCGCTCCGCCGCGGACCAGGTGTGCGGGGTCTGGTAGCCGACCGCCAGGGCGCCCCGGACCACCGAGGAGCGCAGCGGCAGGGCGGCCAACGCCCGGATCTTCTGGTCGTGCCGGTCCACCGCGGTCTCCCGCAGCGGATGGCCGTCGCTGACGTAGCAGGGCACCCCGCTGCGGGCGGTCGCCGCGACCGGGCCGGGCGACTCGGCCGGGGCGCGCCGCCACAGCGGCGGGAGCCGCTCGTCTGCCTCGTCCAGCAGCTCACCGCGGGTCCGCCGGACCATCCGCCAGGTCCCGCCCTCGTCGACCGCGAAGGCGACCCGGTCGGCGTCGAACGAGTTGATGGCGTACCGGAGGGTGACCCGGGCGACGTCGTCGAGGGTGAGGGTGCCGGAGAGGGCGGCGGCGAAGTCGCTCAGGCTCTGCAACTGCTGGGTGAGCTGGGTGGTCTGCGCGGCGACGGTGAGCACGCCGATGATCTGGCCGCTGCTGTCGCGCACCGGGGAGTGGCCGCGGGTGAACACCGCCGGCTCGCCGCCGCCGACCAGATGCCGGTCGGCCGGCAGCACCGCCTCCCGCTCGAGGAAGGACTCGCCGTGCCGGTACGCCCGTTCGAGCACCTCCCCGGCGCCCGGCTCGGACCAGACGTCCGCGAAGACCTCCGCGGCCGGCCGCCCGAGCGCCTCCGGGTGCCGGGCGCCGATCAGCTCGGCGTACCCGTCGTTGTAGAGCAGCACCAGGTCGTCCCCGTAGAGCAGGGCCATCGGGACGGGCGAGGCGAGGACCAGATCGACCACGGCCCGTACCGCCGGGTCCCACTGCTCGGGCGCGCCGAGGGACGTGCCGGCCCAGGGATGGGCGAGCACGGCGGCCGCCGCGCCGGAGCCGCCGGCGGCCGGCTCCCCGGGCCCTCGCGGGACGGGGGCTGATGGCGTGGGGATCCGCCTGACCGTGCCTGGCATGACCGCAGCCTATCCGGAGCGTGACGCGGACGTTCCGATCACGCGCGGGAGAGGGTCTCCGGTGCGCGCCGGTCCGGCCATTACGCCAGGTCAGGGCCTCTCTGGTGGGATATGTCGGGAAAATCCCGGCCGGTGGCGCGGCGTGCGACACGAACGACCGGGTATGCGGACGTCGCAGTTCACGCGACAGGAGGGACATCATGCCGAAAACCCTCGCGGCCGGGCAGGCCGACATTGGCGACGCCGTGGCCGACATGTGGAGGTCGGTGCTGCTCTTCATCCCGAGGGCCATCGCGTTCATCGTGATCCTCGTGGTGGGTTGGCTCATCGCCCGGGCCGTCCTCAAGATCGTGGACACCGTGCTGGAACGGGTGGGCTTCGACCGCTGGGTCGAACGGGGCGGCGTCAAACGGGCGCTCGAGCGAACCAAGTACGACGCGAGTGACATCCTGGCCAAACTGGCCTACTACGCCGTCCTGCTGTTCACCCTGCAGTTCGCCTTTGGCGTGTGGGGGCCGAACGCGATCAGCGACCTGATCCGGGGCGTGGTCGCCTGGCTGCCGCGAGCCTTCGTGGCGATCGTCATCGTGGTGATCGCGGCCGCCATCGCCAACGCGGTCCGGGACCTGATCGCCGGCGCGCTGGGCGGGCTCTCGTACGGCAAGATCCTGGCCGACCTGACGGCGATCTTCATCCTGGCGCTCGGCGTGATCGCCGCGCTGAACCAGGTGGGCATCGCCACCACGGTGACCACGCCGGTGCTGATCGCGGTGCTCGCCACGGTGGCCGGCATCCTGATCGTCGGCGTCGGCGGTGGTCTGGTGAGGCCGATGCAGAACCGCTGGGACGGCTGGCTGAACCGGATCGAGCAGGAATCCCGCGCGGTCCGGGAGCAGCGCCAGGCGCAGGGCGCCGGGCGCAGCGACTACGAGCGGCAGATGGCCGACCGGAGCGCCGCAGAGCGTACCCAGGCGATGTCCGGCGCTCGGGGCGGGCAGGGCGACGAGACCCAGCAGTTCCAACGTCCGGGCGGCTGAGCCGACCGGTGGCAGGGGGAGAGGGTGTCCGCGGGGCGATCGCGGGCACCTTCCCTCGGTTCAGGCCAGGTGCCGCGGGTCCAGCGCGCGAGCCAGGGCGCACACCGCCAGCAGGCGGGTGTGCAGCCAGTCCGGTGCCGACCAGTCGGTCGGTTCGCCGGACGGCTGCCAGCCGTGCTCGATCGCGGCGGCGCGGACGCCCTCGGCGTACCCGGCGAGCGCGGCGACCGTGAGCGGCCGGCGGTCGCCGTCCAGACTGTCCCGGACGGCGGCGGCGTGCTGGTCGACCAGGGCGAGCAGCCCGGGGCGGGCGGCGGCCGCGGCCAGCCCGGCGGTGCCGACGGAGGCGGTCAGCGCGATGAGGGCGGACCGCGCGGAGCCGGCGGCGGAACGGGTCGCGACCCGGTTGTTCGGCACACGCATGGAAACCGAGGCTAATCACGCCGTGACCGGGGCGGCCTCGGCCGACCGGATGAGTGCCGGTCGGCCGGGACGGTGTCCGCCATCCTCCGGGGGGATTGACCCGGCCGGGACCGGGCAGAAGGGAAACCGCGCGAACCGGCGCGGGCGACCTCACGGAGGAACGGAATGGGACAACACGCCGACGGACCCGACGAGCGGCACCGCCGACCGGCCGGCGTGAGCGACGGCACGGTCGAGGCCCTGGGGAAGCTCAGTGAGGCCCTGGAGACCGTCGAACGGGCCCGTGGCCACCTCTACGCGCTGCACCAGCTCATCGGCCATGCCGACCTGATGCTGGACGACGCGGTGGAGCTGTTCCGGGCCGCCGGCCACGCCGACGTCGCCGACCGGATCGGCCGGGACCTGCTCGGCCGGAACGTGATCGCCGGGCGCTGGACCTTCCAGATCGTCGAGGACTTCGACGACGGCTATTACGCCCTGTTCGGGGAGCTGGACCGCCAAGCCCGCGACGAGCTGGTCGACGGCCGACGACATCTGTACGAGGCGGAGATGAAGGAGCGGCGCCGCACCCGGGGGCGACCGGGGCACGAGGCGCGCCCCGGCGCGGAGGGCTAGTCCGAGGAGGGGGCGCCTGCCGGACGGCGCCGGCCGGCGTCGTCCGCGATGATCACCGTGGCCACCATCAGCGCGACGCAGAGGCTGAACAGCCAGGAGTCGTCGGAGACCAGTTTCGCGGCGACGGGTGCCTGGACGGCGGCGAGCAGGAAGCCGAGCCAGGCCAGGCGACGCTGACGTGGGGTGAGGAAGCCGGAGCCCTGTTGCATCCCGAAAGTCTTACGCGGACCCCGGCGTTGCCGTCACCCGTTCGGCCGATTCTGGATGACCTGTCCGGTTTCTCGACCGTCCGGGCCTCACTTTTTGTCGTTTCGGGGGAGTCGCGCCCGGGCGGTGGCGCGCTGGGCTCCGGGCCGCGGCCACCCGCCACCGGAGCCCCGCCCACCTCACATGCTGTCGGGGCCGGTCCGCCCGGTCGTCGAGGGCCGGTACGCCCGGTCCGCGTCCGTCATCTCCCGGCGCTCCGCCTCCGGGCCGGCGCCGCGGTCCACCGCCTCGGGACCGTGCCCGAACGCGGCCTCCTCACCGGCGTCGTTGCCGGTGGCGTCGTCGGCCTGCCCGTCGAGCGTGGAACGGGCGATCGCCCGGTCCAGTTCGCGCAGCGGGGTCCGGTCCTCGTCGCGCCACACGTGGCTGTCGTTGTCGGTCATTCCCCAGCGGTACCCGGGTGCGGTGATCGCAAACGGCCGTGGCCGACAACCCGATCGCGGGCGGCCGGGCGGACACGGCGATGGCCGCCGGAGCACCGGCGGCCATCGGAGTCGTCAGGTTCGGGGGTCAGGGGATCAGGGCGTCGGCCGGTCGACCTTGCCGCGCCAGGCGCCGGTCTCCTGACCGCGCCGCTCGATGAACTGCTTGAACCGCGCCAGATCGCCCTTGGCCCGGCGGTCGACCACCCCCAGCTTGTCGCCGGCCTGCTCGACCACGCCGTGCGGCTCGAAGTCCATCTGCAGGGTGACCCGGGTGTTGCCCTCGTCGAGCCGGTGGAACGTCACCACCCCGGCCTGCTGGGTGCCGCCGGTGGACTTCCAGGCGACCCGCTCGTCCGGCAACTGCTCGGTGATCTCGGCGTCGAACTCCCGCTTCACCCCGGCGATCTCCACCGTCCAGTGGGTCAAGGTGTCGGAGAGCTGCCGCACCTCCTGGACACCCTCCATGAAGTGGGGGAACTCCTCGAACTGGGTCCACTGGTCGTAGGCGGTCCGGATCGGGACCGAGACGTCCACGTGCTCGATAACGCCGCTCATGAATCCTCCTCTGCCCGCCGGTGAGTCTCCGGATCGTGGGCCGATCCGGTCACCAGCGCGTTGTCTCGTTCTTGTGCCCGAGTGCGGCCCACACCTCGGAAATCGTCTGGTAACGGATGCCCTCGGGAAGCCCCTCCAGCGCGGCGATGATGTCCGCCGGCGCCGCGTTCTCCTGGGCGTTGGCGATCAGCGTCGCCCGGTCGCCCGGCAGCGCCGTCATGGTGATGAACCGGCCGAGGCGGCTGCGCCCCTCCACGTCGTCCATGCTCATACCCTGCGGGTTGCCGCCGCGGCTCGCGCCGGCCGTCACCGTCTTCGGCTCCGGCTGGTCCTCGCCCGCCGGCTCCGGCTGGCGGGACTCCTCGACGCGCGAGCCACCGGCCCCCGGCCCCTGCACGAGGCCGCTGACCTCCTGACTCATGTTGTCGTCGACCCTCGGCGAGTGCTTGCTGCTGCCACGTTCCATGCCTTCAGACATGCCCGAGCCGGCCCCCGGTAAACCGGGGCCGGGGAGCCGGTCATTCGGTCACGAATCGGCGGGCGCCCGGGGCGGCAGGACCGGCTCGCCCGGGTCCCCGCCGCCCGCCTGCAGCACCCGGCCACGCTGCAGCTCCGCATTGACCTGTACGCCGAGCAGCAGCGCGCAGTTGGACAGGTACAGCCAGACCAGGAAGGCGATGACGGCGCCGAGGCTGCCGTAGGTCACGTCGTACGAGCCGAAGTTGGCGACGTAGAGGCCGAAACCGAACGACGCGACCACCCAGGCGAGCAGGGCGAGCGCCCCGCCCGGGGTGAGCCAGCGGAACCGGGGCTGCTGGACGTTCGGCGCGATCCAGAACATCAGGGAGAGCAGGGTCATCACCACCAGGGCCAGCACCGGCCACTTGGCGACGCTCCACACCGTCCGGGCCAGCCCGCCGGCGTGCAGCCGGTCGCCCACCGCCTCGGTGACCGGCCCGCTGACGATCAGGCCGGTGGCGACGATCGCCAACAGGACCAGCGACACCCCGGCCAGGCCGATCTGCAGCGGGCGCAGCCGGTAGAACGGGCGGCCCTCCTCGACCCCGTAGACGGCGTTGGAGGCCCGGGTGAACGCCCCGATGAAGCCCGACGCCGACCAGAGCGCGCCGAGCAGACCGAAGCTCAGCAGCACCTTCGCCGAGCCCTGCTGCTCGACCACGCCGCGTACCACGTCGACGAAGCCGTCGTTGCCGACCACCGACCCGGCGCCGATCTCCCGGGCCAGGTCGATCACCGTGTCCACGGTGCGCTCGCCGTCGGAGACCAGCCCCACCAGCGCGACCACCACGATGGTGGCGGGGAACAACGCCAGCACGCCGTAGTAGGTGAGCGCCGCCGCCCAGTCGGCGCAGTTGTCCTTGACGAAGTTCCGCCCGCTGCGGACCAGCACCCCGCGCCAGGTGGCCCAGCTCAGCTGGCGCATCCGGCGGGGGATCCGGGCCGGCTGCCGACCGCCGACCGCCGGTTCCGTCGTCGCTGCCATGACCGCTCCCTGTGTTCCGCTGCCCGGGCGCACCCCCGTACGTGGTGGCCCGGGCGGTACCCCGCCGGGGAAATCGACAAACCGGTGCCGTTTGCCGTCGGGCGGTGCGGGAACTCCATTGGGTAACCCATCGAGACGGAGGAGGACGAGATGCCCGGGCGCGAAGTACTGCCCAGCACGCTGCGGCGCTCCCCGGAGAAGGCCCAGCGGACGTGGGAGAAGACGCACGACTCGGCGGTGGAGACCTACGGCGAGGGGCAGCGGGCGCACCGCACCGCGTTCGCCGCGGTGAAGCACGAGTTCGAGAAGGTCGGCGACCACTGGGAGCCGAAGGGCCGCAAGGGCCCCAGCGACCAGCAGGCAGCCGGGGGCGGCCCCGCGCGGCGGGCACCGACGGCCGCCGGCGTGGACGCGAATGCGCCCAAGGAGCACCTGATGGAGGTCGCCAAGAAGCTGGACGTGCCGGGCCGGTCCCGGATGACCAAGCCGGAGCTGGTCAAGGCGATCCAGAAGGCGAACGACAAGCAGACCCGTGAGGCGCGCGCCCGCCGCTGACCGTCCGACCATTGGAGCCCGGGACCAGCGGTCCCGGGCTCCCGTCGTCCCGTCGTCACCAGTGGCCGCCGCCCGGCGCCTCGATGTGCACGGTCTTCACCGTGCTGAACTCGTCGAGCAGCTCCGGGCCGTACCCGAAGCCCTGTCCGCTGCCCCGGCGCGGCTGCGCGGCGCCGCCCGGCGCGCCGCCGAAGACCGCGTTCACCTTGACCGTGCCGACCGGCAGCTCCCGCCAGGCCCGCTGGGCGTGACTCATCGACCCGGTGAGCACCGTCGCCGCCAGGCCGTACGGCGAGTCGGCGGCGCAGCGCAGCCCCTCCGTGAACGAGTCGACCACGATCACCGGGGCGACCGGCCCGAACGTTTCCTCGCGGACCAGCGTCATCTCGTGCCGGCAGTCGGCCACCACCGTCGCCGGGTAGAACGCCCCCGGCCCGTCCGGCACCGTCCCGCCGGTACGCACCCGCGCCCCCTCCGCAGTCGCCGCGGTGACCTGCCCGTGCACGTGGTCCCGATGCCGCCGGTCCACCAGCGGCCCGAGCTGCGTCCCCGGGTCGCGGCCCGGGCCCATGGTCAGCGCCTCCGCGCGTTGCGTCAGCGCGTCGACGAAGTCCTCCGCCACCTCCCGGTGCACGTAGATCCGTTCCACCGCCACGCAGATCTGCCCGGCGTTGGCGAAACAGCCGAGCGCCGCCTGCTCGGCCGCCCAGACCGGGTCGACGTCGCTGTCCACCACGAGCGCGTCGCTGCCGCCGTTCTCCAGCAGCACCTTTGCGCCGGTGCGGGCCCCGGCGGCGGCGATCTGCCGGCCGGTGGCGGTGGAACCGACGTGGGCCACCACGTCCACCGCCTGCCCGGCCAGCGCCGCCCCCACCTCACCACCGCCGGTCAGCAGGGAGAGCGCACCGGCCGGCAGCGCCGAATCGAGGGCCTTCGCCAGCAGCCAGCCGGTGGCCGGGGTGCGCTCGCTCGGCTTGTAGAGCACCACGTTGCCGGTGACCAGGGCCGCGCCGAGCAGCCCGCAGGAGACCGCCACCGGGTCGTTCCAGGGGGTGATCGCGGCGACCACGCCGTGCGGCTCGGGAGCCATGAAGTCGATGGACGACTGCCCGCCGTGCAGCGTCCGGCCGCCGCGCACCGGCGCCAGCTCCGCGTACTGTCGCAGCGTGCCGATCCCCGCCGCCACCCCGCCGCGCGCGTCGTCCAGCGGCTTGCCCATCTCCGCCGTCGTCGCCTGCGCCAGCTCCTCCGCGGCGGCCTCCACCGCGTCCGCGGCCCGGTGCAGCGCCGCCGCCCGGTCCGCCGGGGCGGTCCCCGCCCACTCCGTCGCCGTCTCCCGGGCGGCCTCGACCGCCTTGGCCACCTCGTCCGCCGTCGCCACCGGCACGGTGGTCACCGGGGAGCCGTCGGCCGGATCGTGGACGACCAGCTCCCCTCCCGCGCCACCCGCGCCCCACACTCCACCGATGAGCTGCGCAACCGTGTACATGCGGCAGTGGATGCCCCGGCCCTGGCAAGGCAAACGCGTTTCGCCCGGTAACCGTCCGGGTAGGCGGGTCGGATGACTACGACCGCCACGCCGAGCGCGGACGCCGTCGTCGTCGGCGCCGGCCACAACGGCCTGGTGGCCGCGAACCTGCTGGCCGACGCGGGTTGGGACGTCCTGGTGCTGGAGGCGACGCAGACCCCCGGCGGGGCCATTCGCTCCGCCGAGGTGACCGCCCCGGGCTACCTCAGCGACCTCTACAGCTCGTTCTATCCGCTCGGGTACGCCTCGCCGGTGCTGCGCGGGCTGGACCTCGGCCGGTACGGGCTGACCTGGACGCACGCCCCCGACGTGCTGGCCCACCTGCTGCCCGACGGGCGGGCCGCGGTGGTCAACCGGGATCTCGACGTCACCGCCGCCTCGCTGGAGGCGTTCGCCCCGGGCGACGGGGACCGCTGGCGGCAGGCGTACGCCGACTGGTGCGAGGTGGCCGAGCCGATGCTCGACACCATCACCACGCCGTTCCCGCCGGTGCGCGGCGGGCTCACCCTGCTGCGCCGGCTCCGGGTCTCGGGTGCGCTGCGGCTGGCCCGCCGCCTGGTCGTGCCGGTCCGCAAGCTCGGCGACGAACTCTTCGACGGCGACGGCGGGCGGGCGCTGCTGGCCGGCTGCGCCCTGCACACCGACCTCGCCCCAGAGGAGGCCGGCTCCGGCGTGTACGGCTGGCTGCTGACCATGCTCGGCCAGCAGGTCGGCTGGCCGGTGCCGGTCGGCGGGTCCCAGAAGATCACCGACGCGCTGGTGGCCCGGCTGGTCGAGCGGGGCGGCCGGATCGACTACGGCGCCCGCGTCGACCGGGTGCTCACCGCCCGCGGCCGGGCCATGGGCGTGCGTACCGCCGGCGGCGCCACCTGGCGGGCCCGGAAGGCGGTGCTGGCCGACGTCCCCGCCCCGGCGCTCTTCCTGGACCTGGTCGGCGCGGCGGCGCTGCCGCCCCGGCTCGTGGAGGACCTGGCCCACTTCAAGTGGGACGGCTCCACCCTCAAGGTGGACTGGGCGCTCTCCGCACCGGTGCCGTGGAAGAACCGGACGGTGGCCACCGCCGGCACCGTGCACCTCGGCGCCGACCTGGACGGCCTGACCACCTACTCGGCCGCGCTCGCCCGGGGCGAGGTGCCCCGCGACCCGTTCCTGCTGGTCGGGCAGATGTCGCTGGCCGACCCGACCCATTCCTCGCCCGGAACGGAGTCGCTCTGGTCGTACACCCACCTGCCGTTCCGGCGACAGTGGCGCGCCGAGGAGATCACCGGACACGCCGAGCGGATGGAGGAGGTGCTGGAGGAGGCCGCGCCCGGCTTCCGGTCGCTGATCGTGGGGCGGCACGTGGCCGGCCCGGCCGACCTGGAGCAGGGCGACCCGAGCCTGGTCGGCGGCGCGATCGGCGGCGGCACCGCGGCCGCGTACCAGCAGCTCTTCCTCCGCCCGATCCCCGGCCTGGGACGGGCGGACACCCCGGTGGACCGGCTCTTCCTGGCCAGTTCGTCGGCCCACCCGGGCGGCGGCGTGCACGGCGCGCCCGGCGCGAACGCGGCCCGGGCCGCGCTGGCCCGCGACCGCGCGCTCACCGGTGAGCTGTACGCCGGGATGATCGGCGCCGCGCACCGGGCGGTCTACCGCTGAGGGGGCGACCCCGTCCCGGCAAGCGGGGCGGGGTCGGCTGGGAACTCCTGCTCAGCCCTGGATGTTGCGGTGCCGGGAGCGCAGCTTGAACGGCATCAGCGCGCTCTCGATCTTGGTGGCGGTGGTCATCTTCGAGGCGCCCTCGCGGCGCTCCTCGAAGCGGATCGGCACCTCCAGGATGGTGTGCCCCAGCTTGGTGGCGAGGTAGTGCATCTCGACCTGGAAGCTGTAGCCGTTGGACTGGACCCGGTCCAGCCCGATGTCGCGCAGGGCGTCGGCACGCCAGATCTTGAAGCCGGCGGTGAGGTCACGGATCCGCACCCGCAGCAGCGTGTGCACGTACAGGTTGGCCCAACCGCTCAGCGCCCGCCGGTAGAGCGGCCAGTTCTCGTCCAGCTGCCCGCCGGGCACGTAGCGGGAGCCGATCACCACGCCGGCCTGGGTGGAGAGCAGCGCACCGAGCATGCCCGGCAGCGCCTCCGGCGGGTGGGAGAGGTCCGCGTCCATCTGCGCCACGTACTCGGCGCCGCCGTCCAGCGCGCGACCGATCCCGTCCACGTACGCCCGGCCGAGCCCCTCCTTGCCCGCGCGGTGCACCACCTGTACGCGGTCCGGGTGCTCGATGGCCAGCTTGTCCGCCACCTCACCGGTCCCGTCCGGGGAGTTGTCGTCCGCGACCAGCACCTTCAGCCCCGGCAGCGGCAGGGCGAGGAGCCGCTCGACCAGCACCGGGAGGTTCCCCGCCTCGTTGTAGGTGGGAACGACGACGGTCAGGCGTGCGTCCCGCCACGGAGCGGGCAACTGCACGGGTTCGATCATCACGGACATCCTCGGTCGGCCGACAGTGTTCACGTGAGAGGATAGCCAGTAGTCTCCGCCCGGTCCGCACAGACGCCCGCCTGGAAGGCGGCGCAGCGTCGTCACGCCGGTCGGTCAGCGTAACCGGCGGGCCAGCCCGGTGGCCGCCATGACCAGCCCGCCCAGCGCGAGGACCGAAGCCGTCCGCTTGTGCGTGCTCACCCAGAGTGTGGCCGAGTGCCGGCGGGACCGGCCGGTGAAGACTCCCTCCGCGCCCCAGTCCTGCTCGTCGTCGCCGGGCCGGTCCAGGTTGTCCCGCCACTCGGCCGGGTCGATGGGGGTGTCGGTCTGCTGGCTGTCGTACCCGCTGCGGGCCAGCTGCCGGTCGAGCAGGCCGGGGAAGAGGATGTTGGCCAGCCGGGCCCGCCAGGTCGGGCCGCCCACGTTCAGCTCGCGCGGGCCGTGGTCCGCGGCCCAGACCACCGCGCGGGCGGCCACCTCCGGCGCGAAGATCGGCGGGACCGGCTGCGGGTGCCGGGGCAACCGGGTGCGTACCCAGGAGAACTGCGGGGTGTTCACCGCCGGCAGCTGCACCATGGACAGCCGTACGCCGGGGCAGTCGTGCAGCAGCTCCGCCCGGAGCGAGTCGTTGAACCCCTGCACCGCGTGCTTGCTGGCGCAGTACGCCGACTGCAGCGGGATGCCGCGGTAGGCTAGGGCGGAACCGACCTGCACGATGGCGCCGCGGCCGTGCGGCCGCATGTGCCGCAGCGCGGCCAGCGTGCCGTGCACGGTGCCGAGGTAGTTCACCTCGGTGACCCGGCGGAACTCGGCCGCCGTGATCTCCCAGGTCGGGGCGAAGACCGACACCATCGCGTCGTTGATCCAGACGTCCAGGCCGTCGAAGTGGTGCACCACGTCGTCCGCGGCCCGCTGCACCGCGCCCGCGTCGGCCACGTCGACCTGATGCGTCCGGACGTCGGCGGCGCCGAGCCGGCGGCAGTCCCGCTCGGCGGCGGCCAGGCCGGCCCCGCCCCGGGCGATCAGCCCCAACCGGGCGCCCCGGGCCGCGTACGTCCGGGCGATCGCCCGGCCCACCCCGGCGCTCGCCCCGGTGATGACCACCCGCTGCGTCATCGGTCGGCCTTCTGCCGAGTGGCGATGTCGGAGAGCCGGTTCAACGTCTCCTTGTTGCGCTGGTGCAGCACCAGGTCGTTCAGCTTGTTCCGCACCCAGCGCAGCGGCCCGGCGGCGAAGTTCTCGCCGATCCGGACCCGGGTGGCGCCGTCGCCCACCGGATCGAGGGTGAACACCACCGTCGCCTCGCCGGCCGGCCAGAGCCCCGCCTTGATGACGAGCTTGCGCGGCGGCTCGCAGACCAGCACGGTGGAGGAGTCCTGCAGGGAGAACGGCCACGGCCCCGACCGGTGGTGCAACCGGCTGCTGACCCGGGGCCAGGTGTCCTCCACGTTTCGCACGTGCGCGGTGCCGACCACCCAGTCGCTGTACGTCCATCCGTCGGCCAGCACGTCGAAGACCTGCTGCGGGGACGCGTCGATCACTTTCTCCACAATCGCCACCGCAATCCCATACCCCCGCCCGGACCGCCGCTAACGCGGCCGCCGGGTTAGCTTCTCGGCGGCGGCGGGTAACGCCGCACCGGACGGCGGAGTGGTGCGACGGACCCGCCCGGGCGCCGGGGTGCCGGTGGAGTCGGCTCCGCCGAAGATGATGTTTACTCCTCGGGGGGTCGGGAACCCGCCCGCCGTGCGAGGGGACCACGAGCGGGATCAGTGCAGGCCAGCCCGGGTTGACCCGGGTCCTGGCCGGTTCCCGCCGGGGCTCTTCGACGCGGTGCTGCTGGACCGGGACGGCACGCTCGTCGAGGACGTGCCCTACAACGGCGACCCGGAGAAGGTCCGTCCCGTGCCGGGTGCCCGGGAGGCCCTGGACCGGCTGCGCGCCGCCGGGTTGCGGCTGGCCGTGGTGACCAACCAGTCGGGACTGGCCCGGGGCCTGTTCACGCACGACGAGCTGCGCTGGGTGAACACGCGGGTGGAGGAACTGCTGGGGCCCTTCGACGCCTGGCAGATCTGCCCGCACGGCGAGCGGGACGGCTGCGGCTGCCGCAAACCCGCGCCGGGCCTGGTGCACGCCGCCGCCCACGCGCTGGGCACCAGCCCGACCCGGTGCGTCATGGTGGGTGACATCGGCGCCGACATGGACGCCGCCGCGGCGGCCGGCGCCACGGGGATCATGGTCCCCACCCCGGCCACCCGACCGGCCGAGGTGGCCTCGGCGCCCACGGTCGTCGGCGACCTGCCCGCGGCGGTGGCGCAGATCCTGGACCGGATCGGCCTGGTGGCCCCAACCGCGCCGGCCCGGCGGCGGGGCACGGTGCTGGTGGTACGCAGCGACGCCGCCGGCGACGTGCTGGTCACCGGCCCCGGCATCCGCGCCGTCGCCGCCGGCGCCGACCGGGTGGTCCTGCTCTGCGGCCCCCGCGGCCGGGCCGCCGCCGACCTGCTCCCCGGCGTCGACGACATCATCGAATGGCCGCTGCCCTGGATCGACGGCCACCCCGCCCCCGTCGACCCCGACGACATGCGCCACCTCACCACCCGCCTCACCCAGGTCGCCGCCGACGAAGCCGTCATCTTCACCTCCTTCCACCAGTCCCCACTGCCGCTGGCCCTGCTGCTCCGCATGGCCGGCGTACCCCACATCAGCGCCATCAGCGACGACTACCCCGGCACCCTCCTCGACGTCCGCCACCAGGTACCGGTCGGCGTACCCGAACCGGAGCGGGCGCTGTCCCTCGCCGCCGCCGCCGGCTTCGCCCTGGCCCCCGACGACGGGCCGGGGCTGCGGCTGCGCGAGGACCGGCTGCCGGGCGCCCCGGCCGGTGCCGGCGAGCCCGGCTACGTGGTGCTGCACCCCGGGTCCTCGGTCGAGACCCGGGCCTGCCCGCCCGAGCTGGCCGTCCGGATCGTCCGGGTGCTCCACGCCGCCGGGTACCGGGTGGTGGTCACCGGCGGCCCGGACGAGCGGGAGCTGACCGCGCGGGTCGCCGCCGCCGGCGGGGTCGACCTCGGCGGCCGCACCGGACTCGGCGAGCTGGCCGCGATCATCGCGCGGGCCGGCGCGCTCGTCGTCGGCAACACCGGCCCGGCGCACCTGGCCGCGGCGCTGGGGGTGCCGGTGGTCAGCCTCTTCGCCCCGACCGTCCCGTTCGGACAGTGGGGGCCGTACCGGGTGCCGACGGTCCGGCTCGGCGACGCGGCGGCGGCCTGCCGGGACACCCGGGCCACCCGCTGCCCGGTGCCCGGGCACCCCTGCCTCTCCGCCGTCGAGCCGGGGCGGGTCCTGGCGGGGCTGCGGCTGCTCGGCGTACCGGCCGAACCGGTGGCCGGGCCGGCGGCGGTGTTCGCGGGCCCACCGCGCGCGCCGGCGGTGACCGCCACCGGTGGGGTGGCCCGATGAACATTCTGCTGTGGCACGTGCACGGCTCCTGGACCACGTCCTTCGTGCACGGGAAACACCGGTACCTGGTCCCGGTCACCCCCGACCGCGGCCCGTACGGCCTCGGCCGGGCGCGGACCTACCCGTGGCCGGACAGCGCGGTCGAGGTGACCCCGCAGGAGCTGGGCCGGGCCGACGTGGACGTGGTCCTGCTCCAGCGCCCCGAGGAGTTCGACCTCGCCTGCGAGTGGCTGGGCCGTCGGGTGGGCCGGGACGTGCCGGCGATCTACGTCGAGCACAACACCCCGAAGGGGGAGGTGCCGAACACCCGGCACCCGATGGCCGGCCGGGACGACCTGCTGCTCACCCACGTGACCCACTTCAACGAACTGTTCTGGGACAACGGCGGCAGCCGCACCGCCGTCGTCGAGCACGGCGTGGTCGCGCCGGCCGTCGAGTGGACCGGCGAGCTGGACCGGCTCGCGGTGGTGATCAACGAGCCGGTCCGCCGCTGGCGGGTCACCGGCACGGACCTGCTGCCCCGGTTCGCCGAGATCGCCCCGCTGGACGTCTACGGCATGGGGGTGGCCGGGCTGGCCGACCGCCTCGGGCTGCCGGCGGACCGGGTCACCAGCCACGACGACGTCCCGCAGCACGCCATGCACACCGAACTGGCCCGGCGGCGGGCGTACCTGCACCTGTGCCGGTGGACCTCGCTGGGGCTGAGCCTCGTCGAGGCGATGACGATGGGCATGCCGGTCGTCGCGCTCGCCACCACCGAGGCCGTGGAGGCGGTGCCGCCGTCCGCCGGTGCCCTCTCCACCCGGGTGGACGTCCTGCTGGAGGCGGCCCGACGGTTCGTCGAGGACCCGTCGGCCGCCCGCCGGGCCGGCGCCGAAGCCCGGGTCGCCGCCCGGAACCGCTACGGGCTGGACCGTTTCCTCGCCGACTGGGACCGCCTGCTGGAGGAGGAAGTATGCGCGTCGCGATGATCTCGGAGCACGCCAGCCCGCTCGCCGTCCTCGGCGGCGAGGACGCGGGCGGCCAGAACACGCACGTCGCGGAGCTCTCCGCCGCGCTGGTGGCCGCCGGCCACGACGTCCGCGTCTACACCCGCCGCGACGCCGTGGACCTGCCCGTGACGGTACGGGCCCCGGACGGCTTCGACGTGGTGCACGTGCCCGCCGGCCCGGCCGAGCCCGTCGCCAAGGACGAGCTGCTGCCGTACATGGCCGAGTTCGGCGCCTGGCTGGCGGAGCGGTGGCGCACCGACGACTGGCAGCCCGACGTGGTCCACGCGCACTTCTGGATGAGCGGCCTGGCCGCGCTCGCCGCCGGCCGGCGGACCGGGGTGCCGGTGGTGCAGACGTACCACGCGCTCGGCACGGTGAAGCGGCGCCACCAGGGGGCCCAGGACACCAGCCCGCCGGGCCGGGTCCGCCACGAGCGCGAGCTGGGCCGGTCCGTCGACCGGGTGGTCGCCCAGTGCCAGGACGAGGTCGGTGAGCTGGTCCGGATGGGGGTGCCCCGGTCCCGGATGACGATCGTCCCGTCCGGGGTGAACCTCGGCACCTTCGCCCCGCTCGGTCCGGCCGCCGAGCGGGACGGCGACCGGCCGCGGATCCTCACCGTGGGCCGGCTGGTGGAACGCAAGGGCTTCCAGGACGTCATCCGGGCCACCGCCCTGGTGCCCGGGGCGGAGTGCGTGGTGGTGGGCGGTCCGCCGGCCGGACTGCTGGAGACCGACCCGTACGCCCGGCGACTGCGGGCGCTCGCCGACTCCCTCCGAGTGGCCGACCGGGTGAAGCTGATCGGCGCGGTGCCCCGGGAGGAGATGGGCCGCTGGTACCGGTCCGCCGACGTGCTGGTCGCCGCGCCCTGGTACGAGCCGTTCGGGCTCACCCCGCTGGAAGCGATGGCGTGCGGCGTACCGGTGATCGGCACCGCCGTCGGCGGGCTGATCGACACGGTCGTCGACGGGCGGACCGGTGACCTCGTGCCGGCCCGGGACCCGCAGGCGCTGGGCGCGGCCGTCCAGCGGCTCCTCGGCGACCGGATCCGCCGCTTCGCGTACGCCACGGGGGCGCTGGAACGGGCCCGCCGCTGCTACTCCTGGTCGACCACGGCGGACCGGCTGACGGAGGTGTACGGCGAGGTGGCCGCCGTGCGTCGGCCGACCCGGGTGGTCGCCTGATGGCGGCGCCCGACCGGACCGGCGAGGCTGCCGACAGCCTGCTGGACACCCACCTGGGCCACCTGGCGGCGGCGCTGCTGCCCTTCCGCCGCGCGGAGCGACTGCTCGCCCGTTGGGGCGGCGAGCTGGCGCACCGGCTGGCCACCGGCGGGCGGCTGCTGGTCGCGGGCAACGGGGGCAGCGCCGCCGAGGCCCAACACCTCACCGCCGAACTCGTCGGCAAACTC
>NZ_JBHSBP010000067.1:0-1558 GCF_042650725.1 Micromonospora sp. GCM10011541 | reverse complement strand
CTCTCCACCTCACCCATTTCGAATACCGATACCTACCGGATTCTTGTTGAGATCACGTCAATGGCCTCGTGCCTAAGCCCTTCACCCCCTCACTTCTCTACTACCTGCGGTTCCCCATGTGGCTCTTCATGTTGCCCGTGCTGCTGTTCGCCGGTGTTCCTGTCCTACTGTTGGCCGGCCACGGCGAGTTTGGCGCAGCTTCACTGGTCTTGATCAGCAACGTCTACGCGATCATCCTCGGCCGCCTGCTCCTCGCTAGAAACCTTCTCGGGAAGGGAAGGGTGAAGCCCGAGGACTTAGCCTGAACGCTTCACCAACTCGCCCCCCCTGCGCTGGCTCCCTTCCGCAACCACCCACGGACCGCGACCCGCCGACGGAGCCCCGGCCATCCTGGAGCCGGAGCGCCCCCGCCGGAGGCGCAGTAGCCGCAACCCCGCGACCGCCGCCAGCTCGCCGACGCGGCCGGCGTCCGCTCCCCCACGCCGCGCGGGCTCGTGGCCGCGCGGCCCGGCCGGCTGCCGGCCCACCACCCCACTGGTCAACGGCCTGTCGTTCTGCGGCGGCCCTCCGGGCTCCCCGCTGTCCGCGCCAGCCGCCGGGCGTCAGGGGCGACGGCCGCAGAGCGTCAGCGGCAGCGGCCGGCGCGCGCCCAGGCGGCGGCGCGTGCGGCCCGTTGCGGGCCGCCTTGAAGACGTACAGAAACTTTGAACAACAACGCCGGCAGCCGGCTGCCTGGTCTCGCATGATGCTTGACGCTTCGGCCTCGCCTGATGCTTTACGTGGTCACGGCGAGACTGGCAACCCACGTCTGCGCGGACTGGCCGTCATGCCGCCCGGCAACACGTCCGCTCGTGGCGCTAAAGGTCGCCGATACGTTGCACCTACGTTTCGATGGCCGCGAGCTCACGTAGCCTGTCGGCAACGATCATGGCTGTTTCGTTGTCGTGGCCGACGCGACGGTCGAGGCTGTGATCGCCGAGGATCGCTTGCGCAAGCGCGGCGAGCTCGGACGCGGGTAACGTCGCCTGGCCTTTGTGGATCACCAGGTCAAGGCTCTTGCTCGATCGCTGATCGGTGGCCACCAGTGAAAGCCCGGTGATGTTGGCGTTGGCGGTGGGGCGCAACTCCACCTGGGCAGTGCGCAGATCGATGCGTCGGCGCAGCAGGATGCGTCGCTCGATGAGAACGGTGCCCTTGAGCCAAATCCTGGTTCTCGCCATCCGCAAGTACACCCAGGCCAGGGCGCCCACGACGTAGAGCACAACGCACATGATGACCACGAAGAAGATGAACGCGAGCACGTCGCCAAAGCCGAACTCGCCTTCCGCGAAGAACTGGGACATCGGCTTGATTGCAAGCCAGGCCATGCATGTGCCGATCGATGCCAAGATGATCCCCGCGGGTAGGGCGATGATCCTGCATCCCGTTGGCGCGCCCACGGACAGCCGCATGCGCTTCTTGCTCATGACATCTCGCCATACGCGATCACCCGGCACACATTGAGGTGATCTCAGCAAGGTTCGGCGGCCGAGTGGGGATGACACGGGCGTAACGTCCA
>NZ_JBHSBP010000066.1:0-6702 GCF_042650725.1 Micromonospora sp. GCM10011541 | reverse complement strand
TCGCCGACCTGCACCTTCAGCCCAGCGCGCCGACTATATCGACGCGAAGCTGCGGAACGCAGGTGTGCGGCAGCCGGGGGCTGCGGATTCGGTACGGGGTGATCGACGCGTGACTTCCGCCGGGGGTCAAGTCGTCGTCGGGCGGTCCGGCCGAGGACCCGGGGTCGCCGGCGGCGGTGGGCAGGTGTAGGGCGGTGAGGATTGCCGCGACCGGTACGCGGTAGCGGCTGCCGAACCGCAGCACCGGGACAGGGAACCGGTCGCGCTTGGCCAGGTCATAGGCGACGGACCGCGACAGGCCGAAGATCTTGGCGGCGGTGCTCAGGTCGGTGACCGTGCCTAGGGCGCGGATCCGCTGTGCGGTCCAGGTGTTGTGTGAGCCGTCGCCGGCTGGGCGGGTAGGAGTCGCGGGGGTGGGGTGCTGGTCAGGGGTGCTCATCGTTCGGTGGTCCTTCCGGTGATCAAGACAGGAGCGGCGACGGTGTCGCCAGGGACGGGGCGGCCGACCGATCCGGCAGTAGCCATCGGCTCGGAGGTGCCCACGGCCCGCCCGGGCCGTGGCCCGGGCGCCAGCGGATCGTTGACCAAGCCGGGTGGCCACGAGGACGGGCGAAGGCGGCACGGGTTGGCGGGCTGGGCAGGTGCCGAGGTGGTCTGAGGTGGTGCTCGCTTCACGGTGATGGCGACTTCGCGCCGGGCGAGTCGTGTCTGACACTCGTAAACCCGCGTTCGTGTGCTCTGGCGAACGCCTGCCTCAATCACAGCCGCTCACAGCGACTCACAGAGCCGCCGTTGAACCGCTGACTCTGGTCCGCACCCCGCACCGCGCTGGGTGCCGCCGCGCCCGCCCGAGGCGCTCGGACAGCGATAACTGCCGATTGCATAGCGGGTGTCTTGCGGTCTGGAGTGGCCCCTGACGTCGCGTCCGATGACACGTCGCCGGCGGCGTGAACGTGTCACACGGCGTGGCCACGGCAGTCGTTCAGGCACTCATGTTCCACGATGTCATGGGGTTGTTGCGGACATGGGGTGCCGCGAGGCGCGCGCCACTGCCGCCGGGCCTTTGGCCGGTCTGTCCGCGCCGCCACAGTGGCATCACCCGGTGCGGCCGGCGCTGGCGCAGGTGCGCACCCTTTGACCAGCCGGATGTCAGCGGAGGCCCGTGTCATGGCGTGCATCTCGGCTGTCAAGGCCCTGCTCAGTGACCGCGCCGGACAAGATGTCAACGACCGGCGTCGATGACAAGTGCCACCTTTTGGACATCGGATCGCGCAACGCGTTGACACGCTCCCGCCACCCGCGAGCAACGCCCACGTACGCCATGTCAATCGCTAGGTCTGAATGCGTGACGACTGCAGCCGGCGTGCGTGTCCGGACACGCGACGCGGTGCCGCTGTCGGCGGCGCTGCCATTTTGTCCATGGCCGCGCCACGCCGCGGCGGACAACATGTCAATCGGAGAACGTTGTTGTAATCGCATCGTGGTACGGCGCTGGGTCGGGCGCCGGAGTTGGCCTCCCGCACCCCCGGCATGCGACGGCGCCTGGCGAGGGTGAGGCGCTGACATGATGTCCCCGGACGAGCGGGGTGCCGTCACCGTGGTCGAGACCCCGCGTCCCTCCTGCGCGGCTCGTGCGCCCAAAGCGCCAGCGGGTACGCCCACCTGCCCGTGCCGGCGCTGTGAGCCGCCGCTGTGAGTCTTTGTGAGCGGCTGTGGGTGCGAGGGTGTAGGGCTCCCGGATAGCCACTCGTCTCGCGCCCTCGCGCCGGGGCCGCATGCTCTCACAGCCCTGGTGAAAGCCCGGTAGGAACGTGGGCTGGCCGTCGGTCGGCGCGGCGCGGCGCTGTGAGTGGCTGTGAGCGGGTGTGAGTTGGGCAGGCGTTCGCCAGAGCACACAAACGGCGGTTATATAAGTGCAAGCGCAGTGCGGCCTCCCGATTGGGTCTGCGCCGTGCTGCATGACCGGGGCAACGCCTGCTGTCGATCCGGCCGCGCCAACCGGTGGCCCCATACCGCCCAGGCGGTCGTCCGGGCGCGACACCGGCGAGCTGACCCTGGTTCTTCGCCGGGCCGACACCGTCGACCTGGCCGCCGTGCGGCGTGGGTGGTCTCCTCGCACCCCTCAAACCGGCTCCTGTCAGCTCTGGCGGACACCCCCGGATCTGACAGGTCTCTGACAACGACGCCAGCTTGCCTGACAGCCCTGGTCACAGGCCCACCGGCTCGCACCAGCTCACCTAACCGGCAGGCGGCGCAGCCGACTGTCAGAGCGTCGCGGCCGGTCTCGACGCCGCTGTCAGATCCCGGCGGTGACGGCAACGGTTGGCCTGTCGGCCGTTGGCGTCACCGGCCTGTTCTTGTCAGGCGCATGGCGGCTGAGCTGCTCTGACAGCCCTCGGTGGCCATCCCGTCTGAGCGGTGTCAGATCCGTGTCAGATATCAGGGTGTCCGCCAGAGCTGACAGGAGCCGGTTTGAGGCGTGCGAGGGCTGCCCGCGCGGCGGAGACATCAGGCGGCCCCAGGCGATTCCAGGCCGACGTGGTGAGCCGGTCGATGACCATCAGCCTCTGGGGCGGCGATTCACGGCTGAAGGGGTGCGGGTGCGCTCGTCTGCGGGCGTCGACCGCCGTCGGCGCTGTGGTCGACGGGGCGTCAGATGCGGCGGTGCGAGGGGGCTGTCGGGGTTGCCGTTCGCTTCGGACCCGAACGGCAACGCTCACGGCCGTCGCACCGCAGCACAGGGCCGCTGTGACGGAGTTCGATCGACAGGCGACTGACACTGTCCGTGTCACCGAGAGTGGGCCATGCGAGCCAGATCAGGAGGAAGGCGTGTCGAACCAGGCTTTCGTGCGGCGGCTCCGGTCCTCCGGTGGCCCGTCGCACGAGCTGCTCGTCCTGCTCGACGCCCACCGGGTGCTGACCACCAACCAGCTGGCCCGAGCCACCGGCGCGCCGGTGCGCACGGTCCGGCACCGCCTGGACCGGCTGCGCACCGCCGGCCTCATCGACGCGGTACGCCCCGGACGCGAGTCCGGGTCCGCGCCGCGGCACTGGTGGCTACGCACTACCGGGGCGCGCCTGGTCACCGGGACCGCCGCCGCGCCCGGCCGGCAACGCCCCTCCGGCCTGCATGTCGCACACGCCGCCGCGATCGCCGAGATGTGGCTCGCCGTCCGCGACCACGGCCCCGCCGCCGGCCTGACACTGCGCAGGTGGTGGTCGGACCGGGCCGGCTGGCAGACATGGGAAACCCGCTCGCCCGGTTGGGGCACCCGCACCCGCCGGCTGACCCCCGACGCCGCGCTGCTGGTCGACGTCGAGCACACCGACGGCACCGGCACCGCCGCCGCGTTCGTCGAGATCGACCTCGCCACCATGGCCCAGGCCGTGCTACGCGACAAAGTCACCCGCTACCTCGCCTACGCCGCCGACCGGGCCTGGCAGGACCAGTGGCCGCACTGCCCACCGCTGCTGCTGCTCACCACCACCGACGCCCGCGCCGCCACCTTCCTCGCCGCCGCCCGCAAAATGCTCGCCGCAGCCCGCCGCGACCACGAGGGCGCAGGCGGGCAAGCCTCGCGGGACATCGCCGACGCCAACAGCCTCGTCGTCGCCGCGTGCGGGCTCGTGCGCGACCCCACCGCCGCCATCGACGCACCAGTATGGCTGCTACCCGACCACGCCGCGACACGCGCCTCACTGCCGCAACTCCTCGCCGGCCGCCTCACCGCCCAAACCCGCGCGCGGCACCACTACGACCAAGCCGCCGCAGCCGCGCACCGCCGCGACCGCATCGACCAACTCGGCGCCATCCACGACGCCGCCGACGAGGTCGCCCGACTCCTCGACGCACCCGCCGCCGCGCACCTACTCGCCCGCTGGTACCCGGCCACTCAGCCCGACCTGCACGACCAGGACCCCGAACTCGTTGACACGCTGCTGGCCTGGTGGACCAACCGCGACGACCCGCACCTGACCCACCAGGCGCGGACCGCGCTGCTCGACCGCCACACCAACGCCTGGACCGAGCAGGCCGAACAGCTCCTCACCGCCGCCGACCGCCACGGCGACCACCCCCGGCTCCGCGCCGCCGCCACCACCCTCGCCGACGGCGGCCAGCTCCTCGACACGTGGATGCTCGACGAGCTCCACCAACCCCCGCCCCGATCCTGGGCGCAGGTACAGGCAGCCGCACTCGAGGGCTACCGGGCCGCCCGTGACGACGAGGTCACAGCCGTTCGGGCCTACCTGCCGTGGCGGGCCCGCCGCCACACCACCCTCGACCAGCTCACCGCCGAGCACGACCGCGAGCACCTACTCATCTGCGACACCTGCGCGATCACCTACCCCCGCCCCGACCCCGACGGCGAGCACTGGCGCGACGACGAGGTGTGCCCGCACTGCCACACCGGCACCCCACTGCCACACGAGCAGCGAGACCAAGTCGCCACCCTCGAGCAGCGGCTGACCGCCATCCGCGCCCATTTAGACGCCGCACCCGTGCCGCCACCGCCAAGGCCAAGGCCACGCCGCGGGGTTAGATAGGCGTCGCACTGCTGTGGAAGGGCGGCCCAAGGACCGCTCAGGCATCGTCTTCAGCGCCGTCAGGCTGCGCGGAGGCTCCGCCCTCAGCAACGCGAGCGGTACGGACGACTTGACCTTCAAGCAAAGGTGAGCGTCGATCGTGTCCGCCGCCGATCCCAATGGTCCGGGCCGGCGGCGGACACGACCGACGAAAGGGCCCTGCCGTGCCTCACGAACGCCTCAGCCTGCTTGCCGTCATTCCCGACGATGTGACCGATCCACTGCTGTGGCGGCTCGCTCTCGACGTCATCGCCGCGCACCAACCCAACGACCACGGCAACTGCCGCAACCTGCAGTGCGCCAACCACCGCGCCATGTGCCCCGCCGCCCGCGCCGCCCGCCGCGCTATGAACCTCGCCCGACCCGCACGCCCCGCCTCCGCCCCACCCGCGCCTCGGCGCCCGCAGGGACGCCGCGCCGTGACGGCACGGCAGCCAGGGATATTCCGTGGCTGGTTCGCCACCACACCCGCACCGTCACGACCAGTGGCAGGTTTGCCGCAACGGCAGGCTCTCCGGCGGCCCATGCCGGACGCCTCTGCCGCGTAAGACCGTGCCGTCAATCCCTTCGCACGGCAGCAGGTCGGCATCACCCGGCCGGCCACCGACGAGATTGCGGTTCCAGACGCTCGTAGTGACAACTTCTGATGCATTGGCTCATAGTTAGCCGGTGTGGCGGTACCGAGGCACCCGGAAGAGGCGGCCTTGGCGACCACTCTCCTAGCGGAAGCCGCCGACGCGCGGGGGCACGGACGCTCGTCGTGGGAAAGCCGAGGTGCGCCGGTTGGTCACCCCAGCGACACGGTGCCGAAGCCGGGGCGAGCCCCGTTTTTGGTGCTGCCGGTGGTGTCGCATCCACAGCACCACGTCGAGGACTCGCAGCACCCGCACCGCGGCTGGAACACCCGCACGCGCGTGCAGGGCGGTCACCTCGTGGCGCAGCTTCCCGTTGTCCATGGCGAGCTGGCTGTGTAGCGGGCGCCACAGGTGGTTCGGTTCACCGAACTGGCAGCGAATTCCAGCCGAAGCAGGGTGTCGCGACGTGTGGGGTGAAGCGGCAGTACATGGGGTGCGCGGGTCGGGTCGCGAACGGGATCAACACGGTGCATCTGTCCTATGTGCGGGAGCGGACCGGGCACGCGTTGATCGGGGCGCGTCAGTGGATCCCGGCCGAGCACCTCGCCGACCCGCGCACGGCTGCGGGGATGGGACTGCCGCCGGAGCTGGAGTTCCGCACGAAGGGCGAGTTGGCCATCGACCTGTGCGTGGACGCGTACGCCGACGGGCTGGTGTTCGACGTTGTCTGCGGCGACGAGGTGTACGGCAACTGCACACCGTTGCGGGAGTTCTTCGAGCAGCGCGGGCAGGCGTACGTGCTGCGGGTCGCCTCCACCTTCATGATCGACCTGCCCTCGGGAGAAAGGTTGACCCGCGCTCAGGCCGTCACGCTGCTGGCCGCGGACACCCGCCGGTGGGAGGTCCGCTCGGCCGGGGCGGGGTCGAAGGGACAACGCTGGTACGCGTGGGCGTGGATCGCCACCGCCTCACCGCGGCATCACCTGCTGGTCCGCCGTCACCTGCATACCGGTGAGCTGGCCTTGCACTACTGCCACGTGCCCGAGGGGCAACCAGTGACCAAGACGAGGCTGATCCGCGCCGCCGGACTGCGCTGGCCGGTCGAGGAGTGCTTCGAGTTCGGCAAGGACCACTTCGGCCTGGACCAGTGCCAGGCCCGCCTCCATGCCGCGACCGCCCGACACACCGTGCTGGTCATGGCCGCCCTCGCCGTCTGCGCGGTCACCGCCGCCCACCTGCGGGACCGTACCGACAGCCAAGCGGCGCCACCGAGCACACCCGACCAGCCACCGCCGCCCGAGCCCGGACTGATCCCGCTGACCGTGCACGAGGTCAAACGGCTACTCGCCGACGCACTTCACCATCCGAGGCCGCCCGGCCACGCCACCCGCGGGAGCTGGTGCGGCACCGGGCCAAACTCGTCGCGTGGCGAAGCGGGCTGAAGGCCAGCGTTCACGCGGTGCTCGCCACGCAGGGCCTGCACATTGAGGTGATCTCAGCAAGGTTCGGCGGCCGAGTGGGGATGACACGGGCGTAACGTCCA